>DAOUSN010000019.1 GCA_030627205.1 Methylococcaceae bacterium | reverse complement strand
TCTAAAGTTAAGTAAAAAGAGGATTAGTGTTGGAAAAGTAAGAATACGAGTGCGAGTAAAAGCTGTTTTTGAAAGACGATATTTATCCATAAATAAAAAACTGTTTATGGTATTATTTAGTTCTTCACAGATATTTTTATTGTGTTTTCCATTGATTTATGCTTGTCTTTTATTTTAAGAGATATTAGACTTTATTATAGCATAATCAATTGGTTACTTTAACTTACTGGCATTGATTATAACCGCTTTGATTCCCCAATGCGTAAATAATGTTACTTATTTCTTTTGGGTCGCATTCGCTAGTCTTTTAACTAATGATGTTATCCGCTATCGGTCTTATGATAAGATGATATTTATAGTTCAAGCATTTTTGAATCTGGAGAATAATGATGCAACTTTCAATTGAAGTTCCTGAAAACTTAGCTTATCAACTTAAGGCGGTTACAAATAGCAATGAGTTTATTATTAAAACTTTGCAAACTGCATTAGAAACTAAGCAAGATGCTGTTTATCAAGTAACAAATCCACAATCTTTTACGGTACGCCAGTTTCATTTAGGTGAAGAGCTAAGTTTTAAGCGTGAAGAGCTTTATAGGGATGATAAAGATAATGTTTGCAATTGATACTAATTTGTTGGTTTACGCGCATAATGCGGATTCTAAGTTTAATCAGTCTGCCTGTTTATTTTTAGAAAAGATGATTAATGGGCGAAATTTAGACGGTCAATGTCAAGTATGTATTCCATCACAGGTGTTTATGGAGTTTATTAATGTGATTACTTGGGATAAATTGCCAGCACCTTTGACATTAGCGCAGGCGATTATGGTGGTTGAAGATTATTTGCATTCAGGTGTTAGGGTGATTTCTCCACAAGCTACTCAGATGCAGACTTTTTTAGAATTATTGAGAGGTGTTAAAAGTCGTAAAAAAATTTTTGATGTTGCTTTGGCGGCGATGCTTAAAGACAATGATATTGAGGGAATTTATACGGTAAATGTTAAGGATTTTAAAGAGTTTGAGTTTTTAAAGGTTGTGAATCCTTTGGGTGAATATTTTTTCTGAGTTAATTATATACGCAAGTAACTAAAATTAGCGGTTATTGCTACCGTTTATCTGACTTATTGATTTGTATGACACTACACTTATACGAACTATGAGGACTGGAAATTAAAAGGTAGGAATATTTGTGCAATCTATAAATTTTGAACATCTAAAAACTAATTGGTCTGACCTTGCCGACCTTGGTGCAGAGGCAGAAAACTATATTTTTCTGACCCTCAAAGCTCGGTCATTAAATTGCGTTGTTTTTCAGAATTAATTGTTGGGTATATTTATCGTGATTTATGTCTTCCAAGTAATGAAAATACTAATTTTTTTGAACGCTTGGATGCTGAAAATTTTAAATTAGCCGTAAATCGACCTATTTTAGATAAATTACATGCTATTCGTATTAATGGAAATAACGCTGCACATAAGAGCACGTAGCCCATATGAAGCTTGCGTAATACGGGGAACCCCACGTTAACGTTTCATATAAAGCTATAATAATTGATGGACACGATGAAAACACCGTGCCGAAAATCCCGTATTACGCAAGCTTCATACGGGCTACTTGCTGACCCCAATATTAAAATTTACTCTGACCTCAATATTATAAAAATAAATAAGTTAATTTTTTCATTGCATATTTCCGTGTCTTAAATAGTCAAAAAATTTGTGATACTTCACTTAAAAAATGAAATACCACAAAATATAAACTTATAAATTATTCTTTTATTTTTGAAATTTTGCTGCAAATGTTCCTTTTACATGTCCTTTTTCATTAGAAAAGTCAATTGCTCCACATACCCAGTCTTCGCCAACATAAGTAAGTTCAACTTTGTTTTCAAGCGTATCCTCTTCATATCTAAAGTAAAAATTGGTATGAGCATTACTAAGTGAGCCTCTCATAGTACGAGGATTTTCAGCATCGGCTTTTGAGAAAACGTACTTTCCTGCATCTACTGCTTGTGCTTCAGGGTCTTCTGCTTTACGGTCATTAACCTTCTTAACGTAAATAAGGACTTGAGCTTGGTCGCCACGGGGACGATAATACGGAGCATAGCCGTCTTTATTATGAATTTTAAAATTAGCTACCGTGATATAAATATTCCCATTTGGACTACGCTTTGCACCTGCTGATAAAACTTTAAAGGTTTCTTGATGATAAATATTATGCTTTACATCAAGTATTTCTGCATAAGTACAGCTTTTTGGAAGTTCCACCCATAGTTGCTCTACACCCAGATCTGGAACATTTGCTGTTCCAAAACCTGAAGACGCTTCGGGTAATACTTCTGCATTAACTCCTTTCACTTCTACAGGAGCAGCACGATCAATATATGTTCCATCCCCTAATTCGCCAAATTTATTAATACCCCAACATTTCACGCTACCCTTTTTAAGTACCACACAACTATGGTCATATGAAACAGAAACATCCACAGCATCGACAATCCCTGCAACTGGAAGCGGAATTTTAGAATTGTAAGGTTCTTTTGCTTTTCCTTGCCCTAATTGACCATCATCATTATCACCCCAGCAATGAACGGTGTTATCTGTTTTTAAAATACACATATGTTCATTAAAACCGCTGGCTTTAAGTACATCATTGGCTATATGCACTATCGTATCGCGGTAATCACCCCAACATTTAACATCACCAGTTTTAAGGGCAACACAGGTATGACTCGTTCCTAAAGCAATATCCACAACACCTGTCAGTTCAGAAACTTTTACGGGAATCTTGCTTGATTTTTTAGTGCCTGTATCAACGCCAAGTTCACCGTCATAATTACTTCCCCAGCACTGTATGGTTTCATCACTCATTAATGCACAAGCATGTCCAAGCCCCATAGCAATTTTCTTTGCTCCTTTAAGAGGTGGAATTTATATAGGTGTTGCGGTATTTTGCACACCTTCCAGAGGAATCAAATCGTTCTCGCCCCAACACCAGACGCTACTATCCTTTTTTAAAGCGCAAAGGGTACTTCCTATACGTCCTTGTCTTCCGAAAAATAGAGAAGAACCATGACTTGATTCCAGTGTTTGCCGCAGCTTCTTGTCCTTGTTGAATCGCAAGGTTAAGTTGTTCAACTGCTGCTTTTGGCGTTTCGGCTGCCATGCTTGCCGTTCCCCATAAAAAAGCACTGATAATAAAAACAATAGGCGATAGTTTTTTCATTTATATTTTTCCGTTTAAGTTTTTATAAAGAGTCGTTCCATTGTCCCCATAATTTTTCCCTATTCATTAACTACATCTGTACGAACTTGCACATTACGGCTAGAAACATTAAAATGGACAGAGCGATATTCTTTAGAAAAATATAATAATCCATCGTAAATGCCAATATTAATGCCCTCAATAAAACTTTTATAGTCCAATGCTGGCGGATAATCTCATATTGAACTTAACGCCGACTTTTAAATTTGGTCGCATATGCGTTAAATCCATATTATCTAAATATCCTTATGGGTTGAGAAAACAAGCTGTGATGCTACCTTTTATAAGTCAAGTAAACAATACCGCTTATTGACGGTGAGTGATACCCCACTTAAGAGGGGGATACAAAAAAGGAATGTTTAAATGTTGCAAAAGAATCCATGAAATTTTTAATAATTGATGATCACCAACTTTATCTTGAAGGGATAAAATCAATCTTAAAAAAATTATTTCCCACTAGCACTTTACTTTCAGCCCATAAAATTTGTGATGCCCTTCATTTACTCTCAAAACATAATAATATTGACATTATCTTACTTGATATTCGTATGCCAAGTGGTGGCGCACCCATTGTTTTAAACAAACTATGTGAAGATAATCATACCATTCCTGTATTAGTTGTTTCTGCTTCAGAAAATTCTGCTGATGTTCAAATGGCAATAAAGCTTGGAGCATTGGGTTATTTGCCAAAATCATCGCCAATTTCTGAGCTAAAGATTGCTATTAAAACAATTCAACAAGGTAAAGAGTATTTACCCAAAAATTGGCATAATCTACTAAGGAATCCAAAAAATATTACTGTAACCGATGGTGAAGATAAAATTTCCATCTCACCTCGGCTCTATGAAGTATTGCAGCTTATTGAAAAAGGTTATACAAGCCCTGAAATTAGTCAACTCCTTGATTTAAGTGGACACACCATTAAAGGTTATATAAAAGATCTTTTTTCTAGATTTAATGTTCATAATCGTACCGAACTTATTCAAACTGCCAGACAGTTGCACTTTTTTAGTTTGAAGCATTAGTTTTTAGAGCATTAAAATAAATCCATTTCATTTCATTTCATTTCATTATTTATTACCCATAAACCAGTGTAGTTGCTAAAAATTTCGAGCCACTTGTTTTTCTACTAAAAATTATGACTAGATTTTTTATTATTACATTCATTATTTTTCTATCAGCAGAAGTATATGGAATAGTGAATGCTAAAGTTCATCATCAACGAGATAAACAACTACAATTATCGGTAGAATACCTGCGTGATAATAATCAAAATCTCTTGGTTAATGAAGCCATCAATTCAATATATCATCCTACTGAAAATAAAAAATGCTTTGATTTAAACAGTAGTACTACATGGTACAAAGTCACGGTTACTAATGTCCTTGATTCTACCGTTCATTTATTTTTACATAATAATAGAGGGAATTTAAGTAAACAAGTCGTACTGTATGATGTCACGGACAAACGTGTTACTAAAACTAATTTATATGATTTTTTTGATAAAGAAGTTGGCTCTAAGCTCTCAGGAAGCACCATCGTTTATCCCCTCATTGTCGCTCCTAATGGTAGTAAAATAATCTATATAAAAAATAAAAGCTTGGCATATCAATGTATTGATATTGAAATACATGATGAAAATACCAGTGTGCGGGCATTAATTAATAAAAATTTTTACTCAAACATGATTATTGTCGCGCTCATCACAATAGCGATATCTAATTTATTACTGTATTCCTTCATTCGACGGAAAGAGTTTATTTATTACGCACTTTATCTGATTAATGCGGCGGTTGGATTAGCTTATTATTATGGCATTATTTTTCATCATTTTCAGATATATGGCGAACAGGTCTATTGGCTAAATCTCACTGCAATTAATGGTTCAGTTTTTCTTGTATTGTTCATTCAAGCTGTTATTGAAACAAAAAAATCCTATCAAACTATTCATCTGTTATTAAATTCTGTAATAATTTTATCAATAATAGATATTTTGTTTGCATTCTTATTTAACTTAAGTTTGGCATCTAAACTGGTTTTTATTATTTTTGTTTATTCATTTATAGTATTAGGTTATATGGCTATCAAGCTATACCACGATAAGCACCCATTAATTAACGTATTTTGTTTAGCCTATAGTGCTTATATTGCTGGAATAGCAATTGTGTCATTTATGTTTATGGGTTATCTCCCTCTAAATGAATTCACTTTTCATTCATCAGGCATTGGCATTATTATTGAAGCACTATTCTTTTCTTATCTTCTGCATCATCGTATCAGGTTACTTATCCAAGAAAAGGCTACTGCTGAAGATGCTAATAAGCGTAAAACCAGATTTTTAGCCTTTGCCAGTCATGATTTACGACAACCCATTCATGCTTTAGAACTATTTTTAGAATCATTCACTGGTGAAAAGCTATCTAATCGAGGAAAAAAAACGCTCTCTTATATGAAAAAATCTATCGCATCACTGAGCGAACTATTAACTTCCTTACTTGATATAAGTCGTTTAGATGCTGGTATTGTTAAACCTAACGTAGGTATTGTAGAAATATCGGCATTGATTAAACATTTAGCTGATAATTTAAAAGAACAAGCTCAAAATAAGGGATTAGAACTAAGAATACGCGGTCAATCTAGTTGGGCGAATAGTGATAGCATCTTATTAGAAAATATGCTTCGTAATCTACTTAGCAATGCTATTAAATATACTCATCTTGGTGGTATTTTACTTAATTGTAGGCAACGACAAAATGAGATTTGGATTGAAATTTGGGATACAGGTGTGGGTATATCTAAATTGGAATTGGATTTTATTTTTGATGAATTTTATCAAATTGATAATTATAAACAAGATAACAAGCAAGGGTTAGGTTTAGGACTAGCAATTGTAAAACGTGAATCACAAGTGCTGGGACATTCATTGTCTTTATATTCACGAGAAAACCGAGGGACGATGGTTAGAATTAAGCTTCAACGGATTAAGTCTGAACCATTCGTTGCAAAACAATCAACATCATTTGAAAACCTAGATAGATTAACAGGGAAAAAATTATTGATTATTGATGATGATTCCACGATTTTAATTGCAACAAAAATGATTATTGAACAGTGGGGTTGTGTTGTGGAAACCGTCGCTAATCTGAATGATGCGAAAATTTTATGTCATCATTTTTTACCCGATATTATTATCTCTGATTTTCGTCTGCAAGATCATATTACGGGGATATATGCTATAGAGCAGCTTCGTTTACAACTCAATCAGCAGATACCTGCTATCTTAATTACTGGTGATACCACACTTGATAAACTGCAACAAGTACAAAGAAGTGGTTTAATTATTTTGCACAAACCTGTTAAACCTGCAAAACTTAGAGTTGCGATTAACAGAGTATTAATAGCAACGCTCGTCTAAAGTATTAAGATATTTTGCTAATTCATAAATAATATAAAAGATAGGCTATGTCATCTTTTCACTAAAACCTAGATAAATAGATTTTTCTAGGTAAAAAAGGGTAAACAACATACTATGGAACATCCCAAGTCATTCTGGTTCTGGGAATAAATTTAAATTTTAGGAATAATATGAAAGAAATTACAGTTGATAGCAACCCAAGCGAAGCACTTTTAAAAGAAATGGGCGTTTCTAACTGGCCAACATGGGAAAAAGAAGTATCTGAATTCCCATGGGAATTTGTTACGACAGAAACAGCACTTATTTTAGAAGGTGAATGTGTAATGACACCTACAGATGGTGGTTCTTCAACTACTTTTAAGGCAGGTGATTTAGTAGTATTTCCATTAGGCTATAAAGGTACTTGGGAAGTGAAGAAAGCACTTAAAAAAAGCTATAAACATAGTGGTGGTAAATTTGTTAAATGTATTTTTAACCGTTTAAGCATATTGTTGAATTGTATTAAATCAATCATAAAATGAAGTTTACTTCCATTATTCCATCAATAACTTGCTGATATATCGTTGACTGTTCAGATTAATATTCGCATTAAGATTAGAATTGCTCTGGTATAATTAATCATTTTAATAAGGTTATTTTATTATGTCTAGCGATAGCTTTTCATCCCTTCCCCTCTCCAAAATTCAAATAGATAATTTAGATTCTCTAGGTTATAAGCAAATGACCCCTATTCAAGCTCAAGGATTACCGCATGTATTGCAAGGAAAAGATTTAATTGCAAAAGCAAAAACAGGCAGTGGCAAAACAGCAACGTTTGGAATTGGATTATTAAATCATATTAATCCACGTTTTTTTGGTGTACAAGCACTTATTTTATGTCCTACTCGCGAGTTAGCGGATCAAGTCGGTAAAGAATTGCGTAAATTAGCGCGTAGTATTCCTAATCTCAAATTAGTTTTATTATGTGGTGGCAAACCGTTTGGGTTTCAAAAAAACTCCTTACAACATGGGGCGCATATTGTGGTTGGAACACCCGGGAGAATTCAAGATCATTTAAACCGAGGAACATTAATTGTAGAAGGTTTAAAAACCTTGGTTTTAGATGAAGCCGATAGAATGTTGGATATGGGATTTTCCGAGGTGATTAATGAAATTATTGAGCACACGCCAAAAAAACGTCAAACCTTACTTTTTTCAGCAACTTATCCTGATTCAATTAAGAAAATGTGTCACTCAGTTTTAAGTGATCCTGTGACCGTAAGTGTAGAATCTGAACATCATCCCAGTATTATTGAACAAACTTTTTATCAGGTTAAAGAGTCACAACGTTATGACTCTTTATTAGCTTTATTTGAACATTATCAGCCTGAAACCACCTTAGTATTCTGTCATACTAAACTGCAATGTAATGAGGTTACCCAATTTTTAAACCAGCATAATATTGAAACTTTAACCATTCATGGTGACTTAGAGCAACGTGATCGAGACCAAGTATTAGTTCGTTTTGCTAATAAAAGCTGTTCTGTTTTAGTCGCAACCGATGTCGCAGCACGAGGTTTAGATATTAAATCTTTAAATGCGGTTATTAATTTTGAGTTACCACGCGATCCTGAAATTTATATTCATCGTATTGGACGCACTGGACGAGCAGGTGAAAAAGGCATTGCTTTAAGTTTATTTATAAGCACTGAAAAAATACGTTTACAAGCAATTGAAGCTTATCAAAATAAAACCTGGATTTGTGAATCGACTCAATCCTTAAATCGTAAAATTAAATTTAATATTCATCCGATAATGGCAACCATGCAAATTGATGCAGGGAGAAAAAACAAAATGAGAGCAGGTGATATTTTAGGGGCTTTAACCGGTGATGCTGGATTAATTGCTTCAAAAATCGGTAAAATTGATATTTTTGAAACACATAGTTATATTGCAATTGAGCGGACTTCCTTACGGCAAGTCTTAGATTATTTTATTAATGGGAAAATAAAGGGACGTAGTGTTCGAGTACGGATGATTGCTTAAAATGAAAATAACTTAATTTTTATTGCTTTTATTAAACATAATTATATCTTCTTATTTATGTTTGGAATTGATACTAAAACCATATTGATCTTAGTAGTATTTATAAAATGCAAAGCCTATAATAATTAAAACTATAGTTATCCACCCGATGACATCCATATATTGACGAAGTTTGGATTCAAGCTTTTTCCCTCCTGCTGCTAATAGCATTGCGACTAAAAAAAACCGTGCGCCTCGTCCAATAATTGAGGCGACAATAAAAGGTAAAAAAAACATTTGCAGCGCACCTGCTGCAATAGTAAAGACTTTGTAAGGAATCGGTGAAAATCCAGCAATAAAAACCGCCCAAAACCCCCAATTTTTAAACCATATTTCCGCTTGTAAATATTTCCCCCAATAATGGGTTTCTTGTAACCACGGTGAGAATGAATCAAATAAAAAATAGCCGATACCATAGCCTAGCATACCGCCTAATACCGAGGCAATCGTTGTCCAAAATGCAAAATAAAAGGCTTTATTCGGTTGTGCTAATGCCATTGGTGCAAGCATTACATCAGGGGGAATCGGAAAAAAAGATGACTCCGCAAAGCTTAAAGCAAACAAGTATTTACTAGCATGGCGATGTTTAGCCCAAATTAGAGCTTTATCATAAAGTTTTTGAAACATAGTAAAAATTTCTGCTGATAACTTTAATAAAAAAAGCCGTATAGTATGGGGTTTACCCACTTTATACGGCTTTACAAACTATATTTAGATAACTTTTTATTTACTCAAAAATTTATAAACCGCATCAATCGCTTCTTCTTCGCTTAAACCTGCTTTAACAACAGGTTTAATTTTCATCATTTCTTTTAATGCAGCAGGCATACCATTTTTACCTTCTATTACAATTTTTGTAAATTTAGCTTTATCTAAAGTACCAGCTTTAATTAACTTAGATAATTGAGGATTTGTTGTAATATCATGACAAGCGCCACAACCGCGACCAAATGCACGGTCATAGATTTTTTTACCTACTTTTTCTAAATCAGCCTCAGATGCTGCAAATGAAGGCGCACTTAAACCAATTAGGGCGATAGTTGCTGTAATAATTAATGTTTTTTTCATTTTTTCCATTTTTTTCTCTCTTTATGTATTAAATAGGGGGTATCCCTGTTGAAATATAATCTTATCAATGATAGATAATTTAACAAAAACATTCAATAACTTTTATTAAATTTAATTACTATTTGTTTTCACCAAGTGCTATTTTGCCTAATAAAATTGAATTTTTACTGAATTATTGGTTGCTTAAACCACGCTAATTTTTGAGCTAGACTCACAACTGATCCAATAATAATGAGTGTAGGTGGTTTTATTTCTTCTTTAACAATTGCATCGGGTAAATCAGCCAATGTTCCCGTTATTATTTTTTGATGGATTGTTGTTCCTTGTTGAATCAGTGCTATCGGATGATCTTTAGGGCATCCATGTTGAATTAATTGTTCACAAATCTTTTTTAATCCGATTAATCCCATATAAATAACAATCGTTTGATTTGGTGCGCTAAGTTGCTGCCAATTTAAATTAATTGATCCATCCTTAAGATGACCCGTAACAAAAGTACATGATTGTGCATGATCTCTATGAGTAAGGGGAATCCCCGCATAAGTAGCGCATCCTGAGGCGGCTGTAATTCCAGGAACGACTTGAAAACTAACGCCTTGTTCCATTAAGGTTTCAATTTCTTCGCCACCACGTCCAAAAATAAAAGGATCTCCACCTTTTAAACGTACAACCCGCTTACCTTGTTTAGCTAATTTTGCCAATAGTTCATTGATTGAAGCTTGTGGTAAACTATGATTATCCCGTTGTTTACCAACATAAATTTGCTGAGAATCTCGTCGAACCAATTCTAAAATTTCAGGGGAAACTAAGCGATCATAAACAACAACATCGGCTTGCTGCATTAAACGTAACGCTCTAAAAGTTAATAAATCTGGATCGCCAGGACCTGCACCTACCAGATAGACTTCACCTTTATTTATTAAGCCATTTGTACTATCTAATTGTTTTTGTAATAGAATTTCTGCTTGTTGATGTTTTCCTGCAAACACTAACTCAGCAACTGATCCTTGTAATACTTTTTCCCAAAAAATTCGTCGTTGGGCTACTTCATTTATTTGTTGTTTAACACGATTTCTAAATTTTTCTGCCAATAATGCTAATTTCCCAAATTGAGTTGGAATAACGGTTTCTATTTTAGCGCGTAATAATCTTGCTAAAACAGGGGAAACACCACCAGTTGAAATCGCTGCAATAATTGGAGAGCGGTCTACAATCGCTGGAAAAATAAAACTACATAATTTTGGGTTATCAACAACATTAACTAGAATGTTTTTTTCTGTACAAATTTTAGCAACCGATTCATTGAGAGCAACATTATTCGTTGCTGAAACCACTAACCTATATCTTTCTATATCGTCAATAGTAAAGGTTTTTTTTAATAATATCAGTGATTGAACCTTTCCTAGTGCTATCACCGAATCACTCATATATTCTGCAATCACAGTAATTTTAGCATTAGCTTTCGCTAACAGTTTAATTTTACGGGTAGCAATCTCTCCGCCGCCAATGACAAGACAAGGCTGTTGCTTTAAACTTAAGAAGATAGGAAAATAATCCATTATGTTATCATTTTTAAATGTTACTGAGGATGCTATTATAAGCGTTATTTCGGAACTTGAGAAAATTATGATTAAATTTGATTTAGAAGTTAATGCAATTGGTTTGCATTGTCCCTTGCCTTTACTGCGCTTAAAAAAAGCATTATCAGAAGTTAAAAGCAGTCAGGTGATTAAACTTACCGCAACAGATCCTGCGGCACATTTGGATATTGGGGTTTATAGTGAGCAATCTGGACATCAATTGATTGAATTTTTAAAAAAGGAGGATAAGCAACAGGTTTTTTATATTAAAAAGAAATAGTTTATTTAATTAAGGCTAAATCCTAAGATTTTGTAACGGGCAAAAAAAATGCGGCTAAAATAGCCGCAATATACGAGAGTAATTTAAGGAAATATAAAAATGTTTATCTTCAGGAGGAAGAGGCTTGTTTAAACATTGGGTGTATTTTAAAGGTTTAAATTCTATTTTAGAATGTGGCAAATTGTCACGCGTGACAAACTGTCGCAGTTTTATTGATAGTTAGCATTAATAAAATTAGCTAATTTTGCAAATTCTAATAATGTTATTTCTTCTGCTCTTGCTTTTGGATTTATTCCTAAAGCATTGATTTGCTGTTCGTTTAAAAGTTTTTTAAGTGAATTTCTGATGGTTTTACGTCGTTGTGAAAAAGCATGAGTAACCACTTTATTTAATATAGTGACAGATGGAATATTGACAGGAGGTTGTAAATGTGGCACTAAACGCACGATAGCTGACATAACTTTTGGAATAGGGCTAAAACTTTCAGGAGGAACATCAAATAACAATTCACCGTGACAATGATATTGTATCATCACGCTTAATCTGCCATATTTTTTACTACCAGGAGCGGCACATATTCGATCAACCACTTCTTTTTGTAGCATAAAGTGCATATCTTCTATCATGCCTGCATTACTAAGCAGATGAAATAAGAGTGGTGTAGAAATATTGTAAGGCAGATTACCGATAATACGTAATTTACAGGTAGTTTGAACTAAGCTTTGAAAGTCAAATTTAAGTGCGTCACCACTATGAATCGTAAGATTAGAATATTGGCTAAATTTATCCCTTAAAAGTGTTACCAAGTCCCTATCAAGTTCGACTATATCAAGTCTCATCCCTTGGTCTAGTAGAGGTTGTGTTAATGCACCTTGTCCAGGACCAATTTCAACCCAATGTTGGTTTTTTTCTATTTGAATAGAGCTAAGTATTTGATTAATAACATTATGATCTTGGAGAAAATTTTGCCCAAAACGTTTACGTGCTTGATGTGCCATAATTAAAACAATAAGGTGTTGCGGTTAATGATGTCCAATGCTATTGTTATCGCTAGCTCTAAACTACCACAATCAGCATCACCAGTTCCTGCAAGTTCCATTGCCGTACCATGATCGACAGAGGTACGTATTATAGGTAGTCCTAGAGTGATATTAACTGCTTTTCCAAAACCTAAATGTTTTAAAACTGGTAAACCTTGGTCATGATACATTGCTAAAACCGCATCAGCAGACTCTAAGTACTTTGGGGTAAAAATAGTATCCGCAGGTAAAGGGCCTTGTAAATTAAAACCTTGTTGGCGAAATTTATCTAATACAGGGCGAATAGTATCAATTTCTTCTGAGCCTAAATATCCATCTTCTCCCGCATGAGGGTTAAGCCCACAGACTAGTATATTGGGTTTACTAATACCAAAACGTAATCTTAAATCACGCTCTAAAATTTGAATAATAGTGCTTAAGCTTTTTTTAGTGATCGCTTTTGATACTTTTATTAAGGGTAAATGTGTGGTAGCAAGTGCAACTCTTAAGCCTTCTGTTGCTAACATCATCACTGCTGTAGCACCTGTTATTTTAGCAATATATTCAGTATGTCCCGTAAATTTTAGTTTAGCCTCATTAATAATCCCTTTATGTACAGGTGCTGTAACCATAGCGGCAAATAAACCATCTAGGCATCCTTGTGTTGCAAGGCGTATTGTTTCTAAAACATAACGACTATTTGCTTTGTTTAATTGCTTACACACCACCGTTTTTTTTAATGAGGTAGGGAAAACGGTAATAATCCCGGGTTGTTGCGGTTTAGCTTGAGCTAAAGGATCAAAATTATTGATTATTAGCGGTAAACCAAGAAGTTCGGCACGTAGTGCCAGCATATCAGGATCAGCAATAATCACTAATTCACAATTTTGAGCCTGTTGTGCAAGTTTAATGCATAAATCAGGTCCTATACCTGCAGGTTCTCCAGCTGTTAAAGCAATACGATGAACAGGCTTTGAAATGGCCATTTAAGTTACCTGAAAAATGAACCATTCTACAATAGCTAAACAAAGGAGGGAAGAAATAAAGTATCGGTTGAATTAAGTTTTTAGTTTGAACATAATAGCTAATCATTAAAAATTCATGGATAATACACAGAATTTTGAACCTATTAAATGCTGTAAAATAATGAAACAAACGTTGAAAACACTTATTCAGCAAGCTGTTGTAAGTCTTAAAAAAGAAGGTGTTTTAGATCAATCAATAATACCTAATATTACTATTGAACGCGCTCGTGATAGCTCTCATGGTGATTTTTCCTCTAATTTGGCACTGATACTAGCTAAACCTGCTAAAATCAATCCGCGCATATTAGCGCAAAAAATTATTGAGGTCTTACCTGATAATGACGCTATAGTTAAGGTAGAAATTGCAGGGCCTGGGTTTATTAATTTTTTTATTAACCCTGATAAATCGTACCAAATTATTTCAACAATTCATCAGCAAGGTACTCAATTTGGTTTAAGTAAAGTCGGGGCTGGAAAGAAAATACAGGTTGAATTTGTCTCAGCAAATCCAACTGGACCTTTACATGTTGGTCATGGACGTGGCGCAGCTTATGGTTCTGCTGTTGCCGATTTATTAGCCGCTGTCGGTTTTGAAGTTCACCGAGAATATTACGTGAATGACGCTGGGCGACAAATGGATATATTAACAACTAGTATTTGGCTACGTTATTTAGAAGAGTGTGGTGAAGTAGTAGTTTTTCCTAGTAATGGTTATCGAGGAGAATATGTTCGTGAAATCGCATGGAAATTACACCATAGTGTACACAATGAATACCGCCATCCTGCTGAATTAGTTTTAGAAGATATTCCTGTTGACGAAGGGCATGGAGGTGATAAAGAGATACATATTGATGCTTTAATTGAACGAACAAAAACTTTATTAGGAACTACTCAATATCGAGATGTTTTTCAAGCAGGTTTACAGGTTATTTTAGATGATATTAAAGTTGATTTAAGCGAGTTTGGTGTTGATTATCATCATTGGTTTTCTGAGCGTCAATTGATAGAACAAGGCGCTATTGACGCAGCTCTAAATAATTTGAAAGAAAAAGGTTACCTTTATAATAAAGATGGTGCTGTTTGGTTTGAATCAACTAAATTTGGCGATGAAAAAGATCGAGTTGTAGTACGTGATAATGGACAAACAACTTATTTTGCATCTGATATTGCTTATCATCTAAATAAACTTGAAAGAGGCTACGATCAAATTATTAATATTTGGGGAGCAGATCATCATGGATATATTCCTCGTATCAATGCCGCATTATTGGCATTAGGTGCTGGTGCTGAAAAATTAAAAGTTTTATTGGTACAATTTGCAGTATTATATAGGGGAGAGGAGAAAATATCTATGTCAACGCGCTCAGGAGAATTTGTAACTTTACGCCAATTACGGAGTGAAGTAGGTAAAGATGCAGCGCGGTTTTTTTATTTAATGCGACGTTCTGAACAACACATGGATTTTGACTTAAAATTGGCAACCTCAAAAACTAATGAAAACCCTGTGTTTTATGTACAATATGCTTATGCTAGAATATGTAGTGTATTACGACAATTAGATGAAAAAGGTTTGGAGAGAGATTTAAATTTAGGCATGGATAGCCTAACATTATTAACAGAATCTTATGAAGTCAAATTATTAAATACCCTATCTCGTTATGTAGAGGTTTTAGAAAAATCGGCATTAAATTATGAACCACATCAATTAATTCATTATTTACGTGAATTAGCCAATGATTTTCATGTTTACTATAACGCGCATCAATTTTTAGTTGATAAGGTCGATTTGCGTAATGCACGTTTAAATTTGATTACTGCAATTAAACAAGTCCTTAGCAATGGATTAAACTTATTAGGTATTAATTCGCCAGAGGTAATGTAAATGCCTAAAGATTATAAAAATCGCACCCAAAATAAAAAATCTAAGCGATTAAAAAAAACTAAAAAAGCACGGCTAACTGGATTAGACTGGATGTTGATTGTAGTTTTTGTCGTAATAGCGTTTTTATTTACCACCTCGTTTTTAACGCCTAATTTTTCTAAGACTATAGTTGATTTAGATAGTCTATTAGCCACTAATAATATCAGTGATGTTAGTAAGTCACAAAATGAAGAATTAATTGCAAAAAAACAATTACAGAAAAAAAGTATTCAAGCATTAGCAGCGAAAGCTCAAGCAAAAATTAAACAGAAAGTGGTGTCACCTACTAAACAAGATGCAGTTCCAAAAGAGCCTCGGTTTGATTTTTATACTATTTTACCTAAATTAGAAGTGGTTATTCCTGAACATGAAATTAAAACCCGCATTAGGGAGGAGCAGATAGGAACGTTAAAAAAAGGGGGTAAATATATTATGCAGGCAGGTTCTTTTCGTGATTTCTTAGAGGCTAAAAAACTTCATGATAAATTAACAGCTATAGGCGTTGAATCACGCATTGAACGAGCAATGGTAGGTAATGTGGCTTGGAATAGAATTAAAATGGGACCATTTTTAGGTTTAGATTCAGTTATCACTATTAAGGCTCGTTTGCGACATAATGGAATAGATGCCTTGGTTTTAGAATTTAAGGGGTAGCTTTTGTTATCTATAACGGAGCTAGGTTAAGAATAATGATAAAAATTGTTGCTTTAAAAACAGTTGTCGTAAAAACAAGTTGTAGCAGTAAGACTCTGGTTAATATTTTTCAGCTCGCTTATGTTATTGTTACACTGATAATAATAGTTAATTTCAATGAATCTCCACAACAGTTATTTTATCTTTGTACAATCGTCCTGTTTTTATTATTTGTTTTGAGATTGGGGTTTAAATACCTGCCTATAGCTTGTGGTCAATGTGGAAAATCATTAGAAAAAGGGGATAAAGGCGAATGTTCTGAGTGCGGGTGTTATAATGCTTATGACTTAAAATTATGGTCTAAATTGCAATTTAATGATGCTAAAGCCGCACGTAAAGCGGAAGTTAGTCGGTTTATACAAAATATTGTAGCTCTAATGATAGTTCTGGTTATTTTTCTATCACCACTAGGGTATTTTTTTCTAGTTATAGATAAAGATATTCATCAGCTTAACCAGAAAAGGCGGGTTGCTTTTACGCAAATAAGACCTGCGTTTTTAAAATATAAAACCGTACATGATAAATTTCCTAGCCATCTAAATCAGTTAGTACCAAATTATATAACTGAAATTCCTAGTGTCTTGATAGCTTCTAAAAATGGTAGTCATGGAAGTTTGAAAATTGATTATACAATTGATAAAAACAACGCTAAATTCATTTTTTATCTTTCTCACGTGCCTCTTACATCAGTGATCTATGATATTGAGACTGATAAATATGAGCATAATTATATGCTAACTAAATTACTATGGTAAACTAAATTATCATATTAAAGCGCGTTATTTGGTAAAAACAGTGCATTTTTTGCAAAAAATAAAATTATTTTATTTGCCTTGATGAAAATATTTTTATGTCAGCAATAAATTTATTTTTCACAATTTTTGTTAACTATTTAAAGATTTAACCTTAAATTAATAATGGTCAGTAGTAAATATTTTTGTATATTTAACAATCTATTAGGAAAACAATAATAAAATATGAGCTGATTTGATTATTGAATTTAACTATTTTTTAATCATTAGGATAAAGTAAAATAAAGGCGGTTTTTTTTCACGCACCAACGTTGGGCATTGACATTAGTCCCTATTTTGTTTTAAAGTGCGACTCGCGTAATTAAGTATGTAAAAAAATTATAATCAACTTGGAGTATGTAACATGGCAACACCATTAATTCAAATGGCATTAGATTCTTTAGATTTTGACGCAACTATTGCTCTTGCAGAGGAAGTGGCTCCTCATGTCGATATTTTCGAAATTGGAACCCCTTGTATAAAACACAATGGCATTAATTTAGTTAAAGAATTAAGAGCTAGATTTCCTGATCAATTATTATTAGTTGATCTTAAAACGATGGATGCTGGAGAATACGAATCAACCCCTTTTTATGAAGCTGGTGCTGATATTTGCACAGTATTAGGTGTATCAGGTGCTGCAACTTGTAAGGGTGTCATTAAAGCAAGTAATGCAAATGGCTCAGAAACTCAAATCGACTTAATCAATGTTGCTGATAAAGAAGCCTGTGCAAGAGATATGGTTGAAGCTGGCGCACAAATTATTGGAATTCATACAGGTCTTGATGCACAAGCCGCAGGCGACACACCTTTTAATGACTTAAATTTAATTGCGAGTTTAGACTTAGGCGTTCGTATTTCCGTTGCAGGAGGTATTAATCAATCAACAGTTCAAGATGTAGTCCGTGCTGGTGCAGATATTATAGTGGTTGGAGCTGCAATTTATGGCGCACCATCTCCTGCTGAATCTGCTCGTGAAATTCGTGAACTAGTAGACGCAGCATAAATAATTATGGAGTATAAATATAATGTGGCAACAAGAAAACCAACGTTTAATCGTTGATAAAATTTCATCAATTCTTGATGCAACCGATAATACATATGCTGAGAAAATTACTGCAATGTTTGACGGAGCTAAACGCATATTTATATCAGGTGCAGGACGCTCAAAACTTGTAGGTAATTTTCTAGGTATGCGTTTAATGCATAGCGGTTACGATGTCAGTATGGTAGGTGAAATTGTCACTCCTAGCATTAAAAAAGGTGATTTATTAGTTGTTATCTCAGGTTCGGGAGAAACGGAACAATTAATTGCCTTTACGAATAAAGCTAAAGAAGTAGGCGCAAAAATTGTTTTAATTTCATCTAGATTAGACTCCACTATCGGTGATATTGCTGATGGTGTGTTTCAAATAGGAAAACAAGAACTTTACCAAAAAGTAAAGGGAATGCCTATGGGAACTATGTTTGAACTATCAACATTATGTTTTCTTGAAGCATTAGTTTCGCATTTGGTTTGGGAAAAAGAAATCCCAGAAGAAAAAATGCGAGAACGACACGCTAATATGGAATAAGTACTATTAAAAACGAGTGGGTTCTGCCGCTCGTTTTTTTATCCGTAATTCGAAAAATATTAATTGACTGTAAATTATGCCGCAGTGTTTTAATAACAGTCGCTAAAGTAATAAACCAATTTAGGAGAAGAATATGGCTTCGCGCAGACATTTAGCGAACGCAATACGTGCTTTAACCATGGATGCAGTACAAAAAGCAAAATCAGGACATCCAGGCGCCCCGATGGGCATGGCAGATATTGCCGAAGTATTATGGAACGATCATTTAAAACATAACCCAACAAGCCCTACTTGGGCTGATCGTGATCGTTTTGTATTATCAAATGGTCACGGTTCAATGTTAATTTATTCTTTATTGCATTTGTCAGGTTATGACTTGGCGATGGATCAATTAGCATCTTTTCGTCAATTGCATTCACAATGTGCAGGTCATCCTGAGTATGGTTATGCACCTGGTATTGAAACTACAACAGGTCCTTTAGGTCAAGGGATTACCAATGGTGTAGGTTTTGCAATGGCAGAGAAATTACTTGCTGATCAGTTTAACCGTCCAGGACATGAAATTGTCAATCATAATACTTATGTATTTATGGGGGATGGATGTTTAATGGAGGGGGTTTCTCATGAAGCTTGTTCTTTAGCTGGTACTTGGGGGCTAGGTGGTTTAATTGCTTTCTGGGATGACAACAATATCTCTATTGATGGGCATATTGATGGCTGGTACACCGATGATACAGTTAGACGTTTTGAGTCTTATGGATGGCATGTTATTTCCGTTGATGGACATGATTCAGACGCAATTAATGCAGCCATTGTATTAGCCAAGAAAGAAAAAAACAGACCATCTTTGATTTGTTGTAAAACTATTATTGGTTTCGGTTCACCGAATAAGAGTGGTAGTCATTCTTGTCATGGAGCTGCATTAGGCGATGAGGAAGTTGCCTTAGTTCGTAAAGAATTAGATTGGGATTCTGAACCTTTTGTTATTCCTGATGATGTTTATGCAGGTTGGAATGCAAAAACTAAAGGAGTAGAAGTTGAAGCTGAATGGAATTCTCGTTTTGATGCGTATGCAACAGAATACCCAGAATTAGCCGTAGAATTCAAACGCCGTATGGCCAATGAATTACCGACTAATTGGAAAGAAGCAAGTGATACATTAATTGCTGAAACAAACACTAATGCGGCAAGCATAGCATCACGTCAAGCATCACAAAAATGTATTACTACTTTAGCACCAACATTACCTGAATTTTTAGGTGGATCTGCTGATCTAACAGGTTCTAACTTAACCAGTTGCGCTGATTTCAAGCATGTTAGTGGCAAAGAAATGGGAAATTATATTTCTTATGGTGTCCGTGAATTTGGTATGTTTGCCATTATGAATGGCATGACCCTCCACGGTGGCTTGTTACCTTTTGGTGGAACATTTCACATGTTTTCTGATTATGCAAAAAGTGCTTTTCGCATGGCTGCATTAATGAAGATTCGTACCATTGCTGTTTTAACTCATGACTCTATTGGTCAAGGGGAAGACGGCCCTACGCATCAACCCATTGAAAATACCTCCGCAATGCGTTTAATTCCTAATATGGATGTATGGCGACCTGCCGATTCAACAGAAACGGCTGTTGCTTGGGTTATGGCTGTTGAACGTATGAATGGTCCAACAAGTTTAGTATTGAGTCGCCAAGGATTACCTTTTATTGAACGTACTGATGAGCAAATTGCAGCGATTCGTCAAGGTGCTTATGTTATTTCAGAAGCAAAAGGAAATGCTGCGGTTATTTTAATAGCGACAGGATCAGAAGTTGATTTGGCATTAAAATCTCAAATAGCTCTTGCAGAGAAAGGTATTCAAGCACGTGTTGTTTCTATGCCATCTACCAATGTTTTTGATCGTCAGGATCAAGACTATAAAGATAGCATTTTAACTCCAGGCGTTAAACGTGTTGCTATTGAAGCAGGTGTTAGTGATTACTGGCGTAAATATGTTGGTTTAGAAGGAGGTGTTGTAGGTATTGATACTTTTGGAGAGTCAGCTCCTGGTGGTATAGTAATGAAACATTTTGGTTTTACAGTTGAAAATGTGATAACTAACGTTAATGCCGTGCTTTAACACGCTAAAAACTTATATTTACGTAGAATTAAATTAGCAAAATAATAGTTTTTAAAAGTGTCAATTTTAGACAAGTTGCGTTACGATAGTAACTTTAATTAATGTTAATTCATACGTAGATATAAGTATTAAAATAACGTATAGAGGGGAATTTAAACGTGAAGATACAAAATTTGACCAGTGGTTTGATTGTTGCATTGGTATTAGCGAGTCCTATCGTTGGGGCAGAAGACTATCCAGCAGCTAATTTTCAACCGACAGTTATTTATAGTGATGTTGACGAAAGCAGTCAATCATCAACAAATAGTAAAGCTGAAACTAGCCAGCCAGATGCTAATTACCCAGCAGCTAATTTTCAGCCGACAATTGTCTATAGTGATTCTGATTATAAACATCAAAAATCTATAGCATCAGTAAAGATAGTTAGTGTATCAACAAGTGATGAAGTGGAATCAGGCGGTGAAGATACGGTTGCATCAGAAGATGATGACTCTATGGTTATCTTATTTGGTTTATTTGCTTTAGTTATTGTCGGTCTCGTCTTATTGAAAAGAAAATCTTCATCTGGCGACACTAAAAAACCTGTAAGACAAACACGTGCTACATCTAATGTTAAAATAGTTAGATCTCAAGAAGGTGGTGTAACAGGTGTTGCTCGCTATTTAAGTAAAAATATGCCAGAACTTTCATCAGTAGCTCAATACTTAAAAAATAAAAATAGTGTTCAAGCGTCAGGTGTTTCTAAATATATGGCAAAAAGAATCGTGGCGGCAAAAGCGGCAGCCATTGCTAAAAGAACAGGTGTTGAAAAATATTTACGTGATCGGGGATAAAATATGGCAGGTTTATTTGGATTTATATTCGGAAAATCACCGAAAAATCAGGTTTATAACAATAGTAGTGAAGTCGTAATCGAAGATGTTTCTTGTGGTTTAACTGGAGTTGCTAAATATTTACAAACTCAAAAGCCAGTTATTTCTGCTACAGGTGTTGCTAAATATTTGAAAGTAAAAGAACAGCACACGCCAAGTAGCGTTGCTAAATACCTATCAAGACAAGTAATTATATCAAAACAGAAACGAGAAATAGAAACTTCTGAAGAAGTATTGATAACAGGTGTTGAACAATATTTAAAAACTCATGAAGATAGACCTAAAATTAGAATTAGTGGCGTGGCTAAATATTTATCTAATCACAGTCACCATTCAGCAAGTGGTGTAGCTAAATATATGGCAAGAAAAATCATTGCGGCTAAAAATGCCCCGCCCGCGATTAAAACCAGCAGTGTTACTTTATATTTAGAAAATCGCAAAGAAGTATTAGTGACAGGTGTTAGTAAATATATTGCAAGACAAGTTTTAGTAGCAAAACACGTAGTGGCAGAAACAGTAGCCGTTGTTGAGTCGGTTACAACTATAGAGTCAGTGACAGGTGTTGAAAAATATTTGCAAGCTAAAGGTTAGTTTTAAAAGATTTGTCTGGATACCCAGTAACGGCATCCAGGCAGAGATTAGAATCATAGCAAACGTTATTGGATTATGAAAAGGTATTTTCTCATAATCCAATAGTGATAAATAATCGTCAAACATTATTTATTTAAATTCATTTTATATTAATAATCTAAAGGTATTTTCTAATTATGGCAAATTTACTTGATCAACTAAAAGAAATGACTGTTGTCGTTGCCGACACGGGTGACTTGGAAGCAATTGGAAAGTTTACCCCACGTGATGCAACAACAAACCCATCGTTAATTACGATGGCGGCTCAAATGCCACAATATCAAGCTATTGTTGATGATACGCTGACAGGTGCAAGAGCGACTTTAGGATTAGCAGCAACAGCTACAGAGGTTGTTACCTTAGCTTTTGATCGTCTTGCGGTTTCTTTTGGTATTGAAATTCTTAAAATTGTATCAGGTCGGGTTTCTACTGAAGTTGATGCACGTCTTTCTTTTGATACTGAGGCCAGCATTGCTAAAGGTCGTGAGTTAATTGCTCAATATGAAACGGCAGGTATTTCTAAAGATCGTATTTTAATTAAAATTGCAGCTACTTGGGAAGGTATTAAAGCCGCTGAAATTTTAGAAAAAGAAGGCATTCACTGTAACTTAACATTATTATTTGGATTGCATCAAGCGATTGCTTGTGCTGAAGGTGGCATTACTTTAATCTCCCCTTTTGTTGGTCGTATTCTTGACTGGTATAAAAAAGATACAGGTCGTGATTCTTATGAACCCCATGAAGATCCAGGTGTTGTTTCTGTTACAGCAGTTTATCATTATTACAAAAAATTTGGTTATAGTACCGAAGTAATGGGTGCAAGCTTTCGTAATCTTGGTGAGATTACTGAATTAGCAGGGGTTGATTTATTAACTATTTCGCCTGTGCTATTGGCTGAATTACAAACAACAGAAGGCGAATTGCCACGTAAATTAACACAAGAAGGCGCAAATGCAGCCGATATTGAAAAAATTACAGTTGATAAAGCAACATTTGACAAAATGCACGCTGAAAATCAAATGGCAACCGATAAATTAGCCGAAGGTATTGATGGGTTCTCTAAAGCATTGGTGACTTTAGAAACATTGTTAGCTGATCGCCTGACGAGTTTAGAAGCTTAAATTTCTTATCCATTATATAAAAACTATCATGTCTCAAAAAATTTTAGATGTTGTTAAACCTGGTGTTATTACAGGTGAAGATGTACAAAAAGTCTTTACTATTTGTAAAGAAAATTCTTTAGCTTTACCTGCTGTTAATACCATTAACACAGATTCTATCAATGCTGTTTTAGAAGCTGCTGCAAAAGCAAAATCTGCGGTAGTTATTCAATTTTCAAATGGCGGCGCGGCATTTTTTTCAGGCAAGGGTCTGAAATTAGAAGGTCAACAAAATGCAATTTTAGGGGCTATTTCTGGAGCAAAACATGTACATAACATGGCAATACATTATGGTGTTCCTGTTATTTTACATACCGACCATGCTGCTAAGAAATTATTACCGTGGATTGATGGTTTATTAGAAGCGGGTGAAAAACATTTTGCAGACACTGGCAAACCATTATTTAGCTCGCACATGTTAGATTTATCGGAAGAGAGCTTAGAAGAAAACATTGAAACTTGCGGCAAATACTTGGCGCGGATGTCAAAAATGGGTATGACCTTAGAGATTGAACTAGGATGTACTGGTGGTGAAGAAGATGGTGTTGATAACTCAGGTATGGATACAGCTGATTTATACACTAAACCAGAAGAAGTGGCTTATGCTTATGAAGAATTAAGTAAAATTAGCCCATGCTTTACTATTGCGGCCTCTTTTGGTAATGTTCACGGTGTTTATAAGCCTGGTAATGTTAAATTAACCCCGACTATTCTACGTGATTCACAAGCTTATGTTTCTGAAAAATATAATCTTCCAGTAAATAGCTTAAATTTCGTATTTCATGGTGGTTCTGGTTCAAGTGAAGCCGAAATTAAAGAAGCTATTGGTTATGGTGTTATAAAAATGAATATTGATACTGATACTCAATGGGCTACTTGGGAAGCGGTGATGAATTTCTACAAAGAAAATGAAGCTTATTTACAAAGTCAAATCGGAAATCCAGATGGTGATGATAGTCCAAATAAAAAATACTATGATCCTCGTGTTTGGCAACGTGCAGGTGAAGTCGGGATGGCAAAACGCTTAGAACAGACATTTTCGGATTTAAATGCAACAAACTCTTTGTAAATAATTAACTCAAAGATAAGACCGATACTTCTTTAAGTACCGGTCTTTTTTTTCTTATACTTTTATATGGTAATATACGGGCTTTTAACACACTAGATTCCATACGAATTATTTGCTTTAAATTTTTTTTATAAATAACTATATTAAAAATCAGCAGCTAAACGGCAATAATAAAAGCCTCCATTGTAGCCATAAGGTGCGCTTCGGGGAAACTCCCCATCTTCACTATTACGTTCTGGTTCACTTTCAAATAAATTATGAACACCTACAGCAACATTAAAATTAGAATGTAATTGATAACTTAAATCTATATCAACTAACCATTGGCTATTAGGACGCTCTTGTTGATCTGAAAAAGCACCTGCTTTAATAAATTTCACAACCCCATCAAAATTATTATTTTTATATTGAGCCATTAAAATCAAGCTATCATTGGGTTGACCTAATTCTAACCGCTCTCTATCTCTATCACTCAAGAAAATTTTACTCCCTTCTGCACCTAATATTGCAGGAGAACGAACAGCCCCTTTGAGACTATTTTTGCTATAGTGATAACCAGCGGTTAATTTTAACTCACCTTTTTCTTCAAAATCAATTAGATAATCACCTCGTAAATCATAACCTTGTGTTTGTGTATCAATCGCATTACTAAAAAAACGAGCTGGAATTAAGGCTAAAATATCACCGTTAATAGATGAGTTAGAGGATGAAATATTACGTGAAAAAATAATTCTATTGTCTATTTTTGTATAGAAATAATCTGCACTTAACGATAAATTAGTCATGGGTTTATAAACAAACCCTGCGGTAAAATGTTGTGATTCTTCGGGTTTTAAAGAGGTAGCTCCTAACTCTTGAGCAATGGAGGAATTAACTCTCAATGTTTCTAAGATATCAAGAGAGCCATTTACATTTCTAAGCGTTGATGTATTATTAAAATAAGACTGTTGCAATGAAGGTGCTCGAAACCCAGTACTCACCGAACCACGTAATAAAAGCGTATCAACGACTTGATAAGCTAATGAGAACTTACCATTGATACTAGAACCGAAATCACTAAAATATTCATAACGTCCTGCAATATTTATGGATAATTGATCCAACAATTGAGTTTCTAAATCAAGGTAAGTTGCAAAGTTATGTCTATCTTCTTCTAATTCATTTTCTATTGTAAAACCACCAAACCCTTGCGCCCCTGATGATGCTTTATCGCCTGTATTAGGCCCATCAAGAATAGGGACACCACCTTGAATATAGGAGGACTCTTCTCCTGCATTAGTCGCAAAATTTTCATAACGCCATTCAAAACCTACAGCTATATTTATAGCCTCTTTAAGTCCTAAATTAACTTTTTTAAATAAATCTAAAGTCGTTATATGTTGCCTAGATGATAAAATACCTGCATCAAAATCTCTAGGGCTATTAAGCCCTAAAGATGTATTTAGCGAATTGCTAACATGATAATTCAGATGATTTCCGCCTATAGTATGACTTAGATCCCAGGTTAAGCCATTTTTCATTTCACCATTTATCCCTGTTGTTGCTGAATAATCCATAATTTTAGGCGCAATAATAGGTAAAAAACCATCAGGATAGATACCTCTAACGGTTCTATTATCCTTAGGTCGTCTAAAAAAAGCCCCAGCTTCACTTTTACGATAATTAAGAGTCCCATGAAGATAAAAGAGAATATCATCAGTTAAAGGCAATTCGGAATTAAGAGCTAATAAAAAATCTTGAGTATCAGGGTCGCCTTGTCGATTATTTTGATGAATAGGATTGTTATTATTTAAATCACCATCGAAATAAAGCTGTTCGTCATCAATTAGTGCATGATTTGTATGGCTACGGTCTCTAAATTCAGCCGTTGCATTAATAAACCCATCTAAAGGTAACGCAATACCATAGTGAATATCAGTTTGATAAAGCGCACCATCTCCTGAATAAGTTTGACCTAAGGTCGTTGTTAATCGCTTTTCTTCACTGCCTGATTTAAGAATAATATTAATAATACCTGCAATAGCATCCGAGCCATATTGAGCGGCTGCTCCATCTCTTAATATCTCAACACGTTCTATAGAATGCAAAGGAATTGTATTTAAATCAACTCCTATAGAGCCTCGACCTATTGAGCCGTTAACATGTAATAAACTACTGCTATGAAGGCGTTTACCATTTACTAGTACCAAAATTTGATCGGAAGCCATACCTCTTAAAGTAAAAGGTCGAATATGGTCAGTACCATCATTGTTAGATGCTCTTGGAAAATTAAACCCCGGAACAAAGCGTTGTAAAATTTTACTTAACTCCGTGTAACCCGTGTGATTCATTTGTTCTGCGGTAATAACATCAATGGGAACTTTTGCTTCTAATAAATTTACTGAATTACCTCTACTGCCAACATTAGCTTTTACATCGGTATCAATATCTAATAAATCAGCTATAGATGTATTATCAAGTTGTTCTATTTCATTTGCTAAAGTTTCTGTATTTAGTATACTTTGTGCAAACGATAGACTAATTATTGTTATTATTGTAAGATTTTTCATTAAATTTACCTGGTAATGGCGAGTAATTTTGAACTAATTTTTAAACCCTGTTCAATGGCAGCTTGGTTATTTATTTTAAGATGTACCTTTTGAGATTTCATGTAAAATTGAATAATGCCACGTTTATCAACAAAACCTCTAATTTCACTAATTGTTAGAATAGGTTTTCCTTTAATAAATGCGAGTATTTCAGAAATTCTCTTACGTTTAGAAAGGCTAATAAAGAGCAGATGGCAATCAGAGCTATCCTCAATGGTGTCAATATAATAAATTTTAATGGGCTTATTCTTAATAAATTTATGGTTATAGAGTGATTCTAAAAAACCTTTGAAAGTATTTTCACCTAAAATACAGATGTTAAAGGAACTAGATTCACTGTCTGCTATTGCTTCAGGCCATTTGACATAATTAGGTAAGTATCCTAAAAGAGTAGCCTTATGTTGCTCCCTATCTATGGCGTAAGCAGGTGTAAAGATTAATGCTACTAATAAATAAATCACCCATAAAAGCACCGAATGCCAATTAATTGGTCTATTAGGTTTTATATTTACTAGCCATCGGTTATACACAATTAATCGTCTCTAAACAATAAAGTATAAAAATAAGTTTCATCAAAAAACTCTCAACATAGGACACAATATAAATATTATATCAAATTATCATAAACACTTTAAGTATTATCAATAATATGATTAAACATACCTCTCATTCTTATAATATTATATAATTCATAAATTTAATGGTGATTAAAACCTTATCAATTAAATGTTGAACCTAAATATTTGGCATCCTTGATGTCTTAGTTTAAACTTTTAATACACTATTTATACTTGACATGATACCTATAATTAAACTGTAAACCGAGTAATAAAGTATACCTAAAAATAAATAAAAACTAATTCATGAAAAAAAAATTCTCCAACATATCAATTCGCGCTAAATTAGTCTTCATTTTAAGCCTAACTGCAATGATTGGTCTTTTTATAACGAGTGGTGTTCTGTTTTATACAGGTATTAAAACGGTCAGAGAAGAAGAAGTAGCAAAAATCACCCAATTAGCTGATGTTAGTAGTTTTAACCTTGAGGCATCCCTTATTTTTCAAGATGAAGAAGATGCGTACAAAATACTCTCCTCATTAACTGTTAACCCTAGCATTATATCGGCTTTACTCTACACTAAAAATAATAAACTTTTTGTTAAATATTTTCATGAACGGGTATCCGCAGATAAACAAATAAACTTAATTAATGATTCTTCTAAACTATTACTTAATTATAAAAAAATAAATCAATCAGATAATTCATTGTTTTTCGGGGGGAAATTTGATGTTTTTGCTCCAATAAAAATAAAAGACACCGATGAAATTGCAGGAATATTACACGTTATTGCTGATACACAAGAATTTAGAAAAAAAGTTAAAGACTTGGCTTATTCATTACTGCTTGTCTTTGGAGTAACTCTGCTCATTATTTTTATTTTAGCTTATTTTTTTCAGCGGATATTTTCAAATCCTATTTATGCATTGTTAGCTATTATGAAAAAAGTTCCTGCAAATAGAAATTATAGTCTCTCAAAAGAAATGCAGCGTCATGATGAATATGGAGCTTTGTTTGAAGGCTTTAATACAATGATGCAAGAATTAAAAGCTATTGAAAAAGAATTAATTATTGAAAAAAATAAAGCCAATAAAGCCAATCAAACTAAAAGTAATTTTCTTGCTAATATGAGTCATGAAATTCGTACTCCAATGAATGCGATTATTGGTTTAAGTGAGCTTGGATTAAAAATAGAGCTTAACTCTAAATCACATGATTATTTGTTTAAAATAAACCATTCGGCAACAGATTTATTAGGAATTATTAATGATATTTTAGATTTTTCTAAAATTGAAGCAGGCATGTTAGAAATTGAAAATAAGAACTTTCATTTATCATCAGAAATTATTGATAATGTCATAAATCTCAATAATACCCGTGCTTTAGAAAAAAACATTAATTTATCATGCTCTATTAACCCTAATGTCCCACAATTTTTAATCGGTGATGCCTTACGTTTAAGACAAATTCTAATTAATTTAATCAGTAATGCCATTAAATTTACCGAACAAGGTGAAGTAATTATTACTATAAAAACAGCTAAAAATACAGATAAAACGGTTGAATTAATTTTTGCTATTCAAGATTCTGGAATGGGTATTAGCTCCGAACATGTACAAAAATTATTTAATCCATTTACTCAGGCAGATACATCAACTACACGGCAATTTGGAGGAACTGGATTAGGACTCGCTATTTGCAAGCAGTTAACCGAACTTATGGGAGGAGAAATTTCTGTAGACAGTGATATAGGAATTGGTAGTATATTTACATTTAATGTTTGCCTAAAAAAGCAAGATAATCAATCGCCAATTATCGTTAAATCAAGTGAAAATAAAGTTACAACCAATCGAAAAACAGATAATTTAAAAAATTCTAAAATTTTACTTGCAGAAGATAATAAAATAAATCAATTAGTTGTGATAGAGTTTTTAAAACTGGTGGGAGCTGATGTTGATATTGCCAATAATGGTAAAGAAGCCGTTGCTAAAGCTCTTAATCCTAATGCAAATTATGATGCTATTTTAATGGATATACAAATGCCTGAAATGGATGGTATAGAGGCAACAGGTATTATTCGCAAGCAGCTTAAAGATATACCTATTATTGCGATGACAGCTTATGCTATGGATGAAGAAAAACAAAAGTTTCTTGATGCAGGTATGAGTAATCATGTACCTAAACCTATTGATTCAAAAATCCTTTATCAGACTTTAGAATTTTTAATTAAACGGTAACAAGTATTCTTAAGTCTACACTATAAAAAAACTATTCCAGTTTCATTTGTTTTAGTTGATAATGCAAAACTCCCCATGAACCTAATACTCCTAATGAAGATGAGATAAGTAATAAGATAAGGCTTTCAGAAAAGTTCAAAAATAAAACTTCATAATTATGATCATAAAGTTCAGATAAACGTTCCATTGGACTTTTTAATATAAGCATCATAACCATAACAATCAGCCACGCCATTACCCCTGCAAAAAAACCAAACCAAAAACCTGTGTATAAGAAAGGGCGCTGTATAAAAGCATGAGTTGCCCCCACTAATTTTGCAATTAAAACCTCATCACGACGGTCTTCTAACTCTAAACGAATCGTATTTCCCATAATAAATACTACTGCAAAACTTAAAATAATACTTAATAAAATAACTCCCTGTTCTGCTAAATTCATCATTGATTGCAGCTTATAAACCCACTGCATATCCATTTGAGCAATATCAACTTCTTTTAAACGCTCTAAATCAGCGACTAATTGTAAAATATCTTCAGACCTTTCTAAACTATTTTTAGGAATAACTTGAATAACTGTAGGTAGTGGATTACTTTCTAAAGCATTTAATGCGCTCCCAAAACCACTGTAATCTCTAAATTCTGCTAATGCTGAATCTTTAGTAATTAAATCTACCATTTTAATTTCAGCGAATTGTTTAATTTTATCGGCTAATTTAAGTCCGTCTAAATCAGAAACATTACTTTTCAAAAATAATGAAATTTGGTTAGAGGCTTCTAATTTTCCTGTTAACTGTTCTGCGTTATTTAACAATAAATAAAAACTAGATGCTAAAGCAATACTAATTGCCAATACCATAATGGTCATCACTGATGTTAACGGGGTTTTAAGTAATTTTCCTAGACTAGAAAATAAGGCTTGTGCGTGCAGTTCTAAATAAGCTCTAAATTTTTCAAAAATATTATCGCTTACTTTTTTAACTCTAGGTGTGGTTGACTGTTTTTTTTCTATCGTATTTAATTTTTGAATCCGTTTATTTTGTCGCGTCATCATGCTATCCCCCCACTTATTAAAGATCCATTTTGTAAACTTAAAACGCGATAATCCATACGAGTAATTAGGTTAATATCATGTGTTGCAATTAACACGGTAACACCAACTTGCTGAAATTGCTCAAATAATATCATAACTTCTGATGATAACTCAGGATCTAGACTACCTGTTGGTTCATCAGCTAAAATTAAGGTTGGTTTATTTATCACCGCTCTTGCAATGCCTATACGCTGTTGTTCCCCTGCCGATAAAGCCAGTGGATATTTTTTTTCCTTGGTTAATAACCCTACTTTATCTAATGAAGCTCTAACACGACGACCTATTTCTTGATGACCATAACCTGAAATAACTAGAGGTAAAGCAACATTATCAAACACTGTTCTATCAGTTAGTAATTTATAATCTTGAAAAATAAGCCCTAATTTACGACGAACAAAGGGAATATAACGTTCTTCTATATGGTGTAAATTATGTCCATTTAAAAAAATTTGTCCACGTGTACATCTTTCTATAATTGCTATGAGTTTTAATAAAGTACTTTTACCTGCACCAGAATGACCTGTTAAAAACGCCATTTCCCCTTGGTGCAGTTCAAAACTAACGTCTAGCAACACATCCCCTGTATCAGGATAACGTTTACATACTTTATCGAAAATTAGCATTATGTTACTCGTTAGTTACAAATAGCGCATTAACAAATTGTTCGGCATTAAATTCCTGTAAATCATCAATTCCCTCACCAATACCTATATACCGAATTGGAATTGGTAGCTGTTTCGCTAAGGCAAAAATAACACCTCCTTTTGCCGTTCCATCTAATTTAGTCAACGTTAACCCAGTTAAAGTAACGGTTTCATTAAATAATTTTACCTGTGATAACGCATTTTGTCCCGTTCCTGCATCTAATACTAATAAAACTTCATGGGGAGCATCCTCATCTAATTTTCCCATAATTCGTTTTATTTTTTCTAACTCTTTCATTAGATTAGATTTAGTTTGTAAACGTCCAGCAGTATCAGCGATTAAGACCTTAATTCCTTTAGCTTTAGCTGATTGTAAAGCATCAAAAATGACTGAGGCTGAATCTGCCCCTGTATGTTGAGCAACAACTTGAACCTCATTACGTTGCCCCCAAACTTGTAATTGTTCAACGGCGGCGGCTCTAAAAGTATCACCTGCAGCTAACATTACACTGTGACCTTGGTTTTGCATTTTTTTAGCTAATTTACCAATAGTTGTAGTTTTACCAGCTCCATTAACTCCTATTACTAAAATGACAAACGGTGAATCTTGCTTAGGTATTAATAACGATTGGGCGCAAGGTTTGAGAATATCAATTAAATCTTGCTTTAAAGCGGCTAATAAGGCTTCACCATCTTTAAGCTGATGTTTATCTAAATTTTGAGTTAATTTATCAATAATCTCAGTTGTTGTTTCCACACCAATATCAGCAAGTAATAATCGTGCCTCAATATCATCTAATAACTCATCACTAAGCTCTTTTCCGCCTAAAGGTAAACTGGTTAAAATTTCCCCTAAACCACTACGTGTTTTTTTAAGCTGTGAAGTTAAGCGTAAATATAAATTATCCGCCGATATTTCTGGTTCTTTAGTTAGATTTGTTTCAACCTGTTGCAGGTCTTCCCCAGTTTGTAGCCTTTCAACACTTATAAAATTATATTTACTGTAAAAACTAATCGCTATTAATGGCAACATTAATAAGGCTGCAAACCCATTATGAGCCATCATTATCCATAAAGGTAAACCAAGCTTAATACTAAATGTACCTAAAATCAGCTCAACTAATAACAACATACTCAGTAATAAACCGGCTTTACGTACAGGTTTATATTGATTTATTGAGGTTGCCTTGAGCATCAGTAACACTAAGGTAATAAAAGTAACTAAACCTCCTGCCCTATGTAACCAATGGGCTGCAAGTTGTCCTTCATACGATAGTACACCAAAATACTGCGTTAAAACCCCATGAAAAATATTAATCGCACTACTAAAATCTGCTGATGGTAACCACTGTCCATTACAGCGAGGAAAATCACTGCAAAGTAAACTCGACGTATTGCTACTTGACCAAATACCTAAAATAATTTGTACCAATAGCAATAATATTGCGACAATCGCGAAATAACGCACGATAGGTATTTTATTTTGTAAAACTAATGCTGGATGAGTGCATAAATATAAACGAAACAATAACCAAAAATTAATAAACCCTAATAAAGTTTCAACAGTTATCGCTAAAGGCATTCCTTGAGTTTTTATTACTAAAATTCCCATAAAAACTTGCAGCCCCATTAAAATCGTTACCATCATACTAGTGATAATGACTTGATAGCGATGTTGTTGAGAGCGTCCTACAAAAATAACTAAAATAATAAGGTTTAGTAATAAAACACTCCACAGATATGGCTGTTTCCAGCTATTAAAGAGTGTCAATGGCTCAATAAGAAAATTTTGTAATGTCAAGATATTAACAGTAATATCGGCTAAATATAAATAAGCATTAACAACAATGTTTATAAATGCTAACAGACACGCAAATAAGGTTATTTTTCTTAACATTTTTTATTCTCTTTAACCAATTTGTGAAATTCTAAGTAATTTTTTAAGGTCACGTTTAACTTTGTAAGGATCAAATTCAGGTTCATATTGCATCATAATATTTCCTAGAGGGTCGATTAAAAATAACATTCCCTCAGCAACCGCTCCTTTTCTAATGCTTTCAAATTTGCTAATTAACGATTGAGTAGGCTTTATATGTAACAAGCGGGTATCATCTTTCCACCAGCTTTTTGCCACTTCAGGGTCACTTTCTTTAAATAATAAAACCAAACGTCGTACACGAGTTAAGTCTTTATTAAGCATTAAACGCAATTGTTTGGTTTTATGAATAGCATCGAGGCAAAGACTATTGCAGCCTGCATTAGGAATCACATTTGCTAATAACCAATGCCCTCTCAATTCGTTGATATTTTGTTTAGAAAATTCATCAAAGCCTATCATTTCAGTACGCTCAGTCGTGATAACAGGAATAATTAGTTCACCATTATTCGTTCCTGTTGCCACTAATTTCGGGTTATTTGATAAATACCAAGCAATACAAAAAGGAATAATGGATAGTCCAAAAATTATTAAAATTACTCGTCGGTTTTTTTGTTGTTGATTAATCATTTACGGCTTCTTTACGGCTATGCCAAAAAAATAATAGGGTTAAAGTAATTGCCAACCCAAACCATTGTACGGCATAGCCGATATGTTTTTCAGGCGGCATAATAGTGTTTGTTAACCAATGACGGTCATAACCTTGTGGTTGTTTTGGGTCTAATTGAATTTGAAATGAAAATAAATCATAATTTAATTTTTCAGCTAAAATTTTACTTTCGGCAACTTGTACCATTGAAGGCCAACCTTCAGAGGGAATTTCAGCTCCTTTAAGTTTTAAACCGACACTGGGAAAATTATTAATTCTGCCCCTAATTTGAGTTTGATTTTGATTTTTTATTAAACTAATATCAGGTAAGATAGAACGATCTGGATTAGCTGGCAACCAGCCGCGATTAACCAATATCGCTTTGGTTCCTCCCTTTAGTATGAAGGGAGTCATTACAAAATAACCAGCTTTAGCATTAACAATTTGATTATCAATTAAAAATTGTTTATTTATTAGATAAACGCCTTCAACAACCACTTGTCGATAACGTAATAACGCCAAATTATCATCTGTTGTTGAGGTTAATTTCAACACCGAGGTTAATTGTTTTTGCTGTTGTTGTAAAAATAAACGTTTTTCTGTAGCTCGTTCTAATTGCCAAAAACCGAGGCTAACTAACAATACCAGCCCTAATAAATAGGCTGTTATTGAAAAAACAGAGAAATTAAAATCGTTATGGAAGAATTTAAATTGCATAGTTTTGTGTTTATCTATTGGCAAATTAGCCTTAATAATCGAAAATGGTCATTTTATCTTAATTTGAATCGTCTCTAATGATTATCAAAAGCCTCATTATTATCACATTTTTAATTATCATTGCTAGTCTTGGCTCTGCTTTATATTACATGGTGATAAACAAAGGAAAACAGCAATCTGAAAAAACAGCTACAGCATTAACTATTCGTATTGGACTTTCATTAACTTTATTTATCTTAATTTTTATCGCTTATGCTACAGGATTAATCAAACCGCAAGGAATAGGAGCTAGAATTCAGCAACAGCAAAACTTACAATCAATGCCATCTATTAAACCTAAAATTTGAAAGCATAATCATCAGCGCAAATAAAATTATAATAATAATTTCTAAAACTTGAAAAGTATTTTTTTAGTTTTAATTCAGGGGTACTATTCCTCGAATGAATGGTATCTCTAACACTATTATTCTAAAAAATCAAGAATACCTATTTTCATCGTTGAAAATAATAATCTTGGATTATTTTACAACCTCTTCAATAAACACCCCAAAATGCATTATTCGTTGATAACGTTTCTCCAACATCATTGGAATATCATCTTTTTTAAGTTCATTCAAATGACGAATTAAAGTTTCACGTAAATTTGAGGCAATTTTTTGAAAATCGCGATGACCACCCCCTAAAGGTTCTCGAACGACTTCGTCAAGAAACCCCTGCTCTCTGACTCTATCAGAAGTAATTCCCATTGCCTCTGCGGCTAATTTTGATTTATCTGCACTTTTCCATAAAATGGAGGCGCATCCTTCAGGCGATATTACCGAATAAGTACTGTATTCAAGCATAATTAACCGATCACCAACGCCAATTGCTAAAGCACCACCTGAGCCACCCTCCCCAATCACTGTACAAATAATAGGGGTTTCAAGGGTTGACATTTCAAATAAATTACGGGCAATCGCTTCACTTTGTCCGCGTTCTTCTGCTCCAATCCCAGGATATGCACCTGGAGTATCAATTAAACAAATAATCGGCAAATGAAATTTTTCAGCCATTTTCATTACTCGTAACGCTTTACGATACCCTTCTGGGCGCGGCATCCCGAAATTTCGATAAATTTTTTCCTTAGTATCACGCCCTTTTTGGTGGCCAATAACCACTACAGGCTGCCCTTCTAATCTAGCTAAACCGCAAACAATCGCAGGATCATCTGCATAAGCTCTATCTCCATGTAGTTCACAGAAATCCGTAAACATATAGTTAATATAATCCAAGGTATAAGGACGACCTGGATGTCTTGATAATTGTGAAATTTGCCAATCAGATAAATTTGTAAAAATAGATTCTGTTAATGCCAAACTTTTATTTTCTAATTGCGACAGTGCATCAGAAATGTTAATGTCGTTATCAAGCTCTACACGACGTAATTCGTCTATTTTTGCTTCTAGTTCAGCGATAGGTTGTTCAAAGTCGAGAAATTTTAGATCCATGATAATTGTTTTAAATAAAATATAAGAAAACGTTACACATTGATAAATAAACCCATCAATGCAAGGCAAGATTTAATCAGGTATTTTATCTAAATTTATCATGCTATTCTTATTTTTCTGATTTTTTTACTAAAATAAATAAATTTTTATTTAAAAAAATATAAATCTTTACTATAATCTTGAAAAATAGTCATTACTAACACTTAAAACTTAATATACCTAAAAATAAAATTGTAACCCCAGTTGTAAACCAAAGTCTGAGTGAGAAAACTCTCGTTGATAATTTAAATCTAAACTCAACGCATGACTTTTCGATAAACTAATACGTTGTTTTAATTGGTAATGGTAACGCATTTGAGTAGTTCCCTGTAGATAGTAAGAAATATCCGTATTTAAAGTAATACGCCATGCAGGTAATGGATCATAATGAAAATACAGCCCAGTCCCTATACTAACAGCGGTATATTGTTGAAACTGATGGTTAAATAAAACTCTCGTTAGGATATTCAACGAAAACAAACTATTTTCAGAAGGATAATAACTTATTCCTCCCCCTATTTTAACCACACCAGTTAAATAACGTTTATTATCTGCAAAGCGCATTTGTTTAACCCCTAATAAAACTTGCCAAGAAAAAGGACGTATAAACGTATTAAAATTTGGCAATGAGGTTAGCTTAAGTAAATCAATCGCTTCTAAAGTAAATTGTTGGGTTGTTAAGTTATAACGTAATGATGATTTAAAAAAATCAACCTCCGCCCCTTTAACAAAACCCTCGCTGGGGTCATTGAGATCATGATATGCCCAACGATAACCAATTTCAACAAATGGCTGTCTCCCATCATAACCATAAGCTAATTCTGCCATATTTCCCGCATGACCTTCATCAGGTCTAGCTAAAGGCACAGGAATATTAAGCTTTACACTAGTCACTTTAAGTAAACTTCTTGCTGCTAATAATTGATAAACTAATTCCTGGTTAATCGCTTGCTTATACTTAACTTTACTCGCATTTAAATAAGATAAATAATCGACAGCAAGCTCCAAAACCTGTGCCTGTTTTATAATGGCTAAGGTTTTAATCATTGATGAATCAACAGCTATCTCACCTACAGCTAATGCTTTGGCATAATTTTGTTGAATATTATTTAATAATCCTGCTTTGGCTGCTAACACTGTTGCTAAAGCAGGACGATAATTACTTTGTTTTAATAGCCCTGATTGATTAATAATGGCACGAACCGTATCAGCAGGTATGGCATCAAATTTAAACTGTGAACTTAAATTTAAATCAGGGCGAGCTACTTCTAGTAATGATAATAACTGATAAGAACAGTTTTTATTAATAAAATAATAATCAAAATTCGCAGGCAATAATTCCCATAAATGCAATAATAAACGCTGAATTTCTTGAGGTGTAAAATTAAGTTGGTATTCCCAAAGATCACGGTTATCTAAATCGGCATATTCTTTGAGTAACAGATAATAAGGTGCGAGGGTAAATTTGCCCTGATAGCCACCAAATAATCCTTTTAAAACAAAATTAAGTCCACGTTCTTTTGCTGTCATTGCGGCATAATTGACAGTTGAGGCTAATAATTGTGAGCCTTTTGAGCTTTGTTGTTTATCCAATTTTAAAAAACTATGCCCAAACATTGATGCAGGATTATTTAAATAAGCAACAGGAAAAATTAAACTAATACCACTAACTTCTAGCTCCGTCAGCCAATCTTGTAAAGCATTACACTTACGGCTTGGCAAATAATTATGGTCTAATTTAAGCTGTTCTTTAAGCCATTGAAAACGAGCAGGAAAACGACATTGTGCTGAATTGTTATCCTCTCCATTACTTATGAAAAACTGCGTAAGCGTTGCTGATAATTCAGCGTCTGGATGCTTAAATCCTTCAGAATTAAAAAAGAACTTTTTATAGGTAATAAGACTTTGAGCCGACTGATTAAAGAATCTTGGCTGATAATGCAGTAAACGTTGCCATGATGGTTTTTCTGCAAGTTTTAACGCACTAGCTTGTTGTTGTAATGTTCTTAAATAAGAGTTATCAGCAAAACTAATAGACGATAATCCACTTAACATCATAAAAATAATAAAAAGTTTTCTTACCACCAACTCTTATTCATCAAACTCAAACTCAATATCAAAATCATCTAATAATGACTCAACCTCATCAACACTTAAATCACAATTTTCAGCACTATCTTTAACCCGTTTTTTAAATAATAAACTCGTTGATTCATGATTCATTTCTTTAACCGCATAATCATTGAGTAATTGACAATCTTGCTGCATTTTAGCTTCAGTTTGTAATAAAGTATCATAGTCTTTAGCAGAAAGCTCACTATCAGGTAGCATCATTATTAGCGTAGACATCGCATTTTGACGTTTAAAAATTGACTCGACATACTCAGCAGTACTAGCATAACCAAAAGTTGCACAGCTATTTAAACTTAATAATAACAGGTAACAACTGAAACTTTTTAAATTCATCATAAATAATCTAAATTCCTATCAAGCCTACATACCAAATAAAGTATGGAAATTAGCGGTTGATTGTTTGGCAATAGTTTTAACATCAACACCACGCAATAAGGCTAATTTTTCGGCAACATAGTGAACATAAAGAGGATAATTAGGTTTTCCTCTAAAAGGAACGGGGGTTAAATAGGGTGAATCGGTTTCAATTAAAAACTTATCCTCTGGGATTTTTTTAGCGGCTATTTGAATTGCTAACGCATTTTTAAAAGTAACAATACCAGAAAAAGAAATGTAAAAATTAAGTTCTAAGGCTTTTTCAGCAAACTCCCAGTCCTCAGTAAAACAATGAATAATTCCACCAACTTCATCCGCACCTTCTTTTTTTAGCACATCCAAAGCATCATGACCTGCTTCGCGCGTATGAATAATTAACGGTTTTTTTAATTTTTTCGCAACCTGAATATGGGTTTTAAACCGTTGATGTTGCCAATCTAAATCACCACTGCTACGAAAATAATCCAATCCTGTTTCACCAATAGCGATCACTTTATCATTATCGGCTAATTTTAATAAATGGGCTTCAGTTAGTTTTATTTTATTTTCAACATTAGGATGAACACCTACAGATAAAAAAATATTGGGGTAGTCTTTTACTAATGCCACCATTGCAGGATAAGCATCTAAATCTATCGCAATACAAAGCATTTTCTGAATATTTTGCTGTTCTGCTTCACGCATAAATACAGCAAAATCATTTTGATAAGGACTAAGGTCAATACGGTCAAGGTGACAATGAGAATCTATAAACATATAAAATTATTTTTTTAAACTACATGGTGTTAGTTGAACGCTCTAGTTCTAAAGCGCCTGCTAAATAGGTTTCAATTTTATCTTTAACTTTCCCACCATCTTTATTACTCAATTGAATCCCAATACCTGCAACACGATTTCCATCACAACCTTCAGGAGTTTTCCAAATCACCGTTCCCGCCAGAGGTATTCGCTCTTTTTCATTCATTAATAACAGCATCATTAAAACTTCCTCTCCCATTTTATATGCTCGTTTAGTAGGAATAAACAACCCACCATTAATAACAAACGGCATATAGGCTTTATACAGTTGCTTTTTTTCTTTAATCGTTAAAGTTGCAATTCCTGACGATGGTTTTTTTATCACTTCTGTCATTTTTAACTACCTTGATTAAGTTGTAACCATTTAATTAATATTTCTTCAAGCATTAATTGCTTATTAATTTGCGTATCAAGTTTTCGCCGACTTTGAAGCAGACTATCATAAAAATGATAAACTTGTCTTAAGTTTAGTCTGCCAGCTAATTCCTGCAGGCTTATCTGTAAATCAGGGTTATATAAATTAATAGCTTGGGTTTGATAACAACATTTAATTAAATCAACAACCCAAACAATCAACCAAAGAATAATAATTTCATGTTGCTGTTTATACCATTTTTCAGCAATTTCAATAGGGTTGGCTTGAAAATTTGCTATTTTTAACCACTCAGTAAAACATTGTTGCCGTAGCGGTAAAATGGCAGCGTGTGCATAATCTCTTGCTAACAAAGGTGCGCCTTGAGCTAAATTTAACAAAAGGTCGTGGTGTTCAGTTATATTTTGAGTTTGCAACCATATTTTAGCCATTGCTCTATCAGGTTTTAGAACTATTATTTTTTGGCAACGACTTAAAATAGTGGCAGGTAATTTTGATGAAATTTCTGTTAGTAAAATAACACAGGTACGTTCATTAGGCTCTTCTAAACATTTAAGAAATGCATTGGCAGCGGCTTTATTAAGTTTATCTGCTGGGTTAATTAATACCACCCTATAAGTTTCAAACTGAGGTTTTAACTCCAGTTTGAAAATCAATTCCCGAATCGCATCCACACCAATAATTTTACCATCTTCCTTGGGACTTAGGGTCATAAAATCAGGATGAGTTTGGGCTTTAAAAAGTTTACAGCGACTACATTGTTTACAAGCGTGACCTGTTGGCAACCTATGTGAACATAATAAAGAATTAGCAAAATCACAGGCTAATTGTTGTTTGCCTAAACCTTTTATACCCTTAATTAATAAAGCTTGAGGAACTCTATCTTGTCTTAAATACTGATTAAATAAACTCCAGTTAACTTGATGCCAAGGAAGCATAGTCTCATTCATCATTTCAATAAACCTAGTAATTGTTTTATCGTTTGTTGAACTTCTGACAATGGTAATGCGGCATTAATAATTTTAATACGTTGCGGATAATTAGCAGCTTGCTGTAAAAAAGCTTCTCTAACCCCATTAAAAAAAATCAATTTCTCAGTTTCAAAACGATCCAAAGCTCCACGTTTTTTTACTCTTGCCATTCCTATTTCCACAGGCGCGTCAAACAATAGGGTTAAATCAGGTCTTAATTGTTGTTGTACAAAATTTTCCAACCAGCTAATTGTTTCTAATTTCAATTGACGACCACCACCTTGATAAGCATAAGTAGAATCAGTAAAACGATCGCACAAAACCCATTTCCCTTGCTTTAAAGCAGGTTTAATAACATATTTAATATGCTGCGCTCTGGCAGCAAACATTAATAATAATTCTGTTGATTCTGCAATAACTTCATCGCTATTTTCTAATAATAATTGCCGTAATTTTTCAGCTAACCTAGTTCCACCAGGTTCACGAGTAACAATAACGGAAATATCTTGTTCAATTAATAAAGTTTCAATAAATTTAAGGTTAGTGGTTTTACCTAAACCTTCACCGCCTTCTAAGGTAATAAATTTTCCAGATTTCATTTATTTGACCGTTGATATTTATTAACTGCTTTATTATGTTCATTCAATGTTGTTGAAAATACATGAGTTCCATTACCACGGGAAACAAAATAAATACTGCTACCTTTTGCAGGATGCAATGCCGCATAAATAGCCGCTTTACCAGGCATTGCAATTGGAGTAGGTGGTAATCCATTAATAACATAGGTATTATAAGGTGTAGATTCTCGTAAATCTTGATAACGAATATTACCTTTATAACGATCCCCCATTCCATAGATAATGGTAGGATCAGTTTGCAGGCGCATTCCCTTTTGTAAACGCCGACTAAAAACCCCAGAAATTAAGGTTCTTTCATTGGCAACAGCAGTTTCTTTTTCAATAATCGACGCTAAAATTAAGGTTTGATAAGGGCTGGTTATCACTAAATCTGTTGTTCTCTTATCCCATTGTTGCTGTAAAACTGTTTGCATTTTTAAATAGGCTTTTTTTAACACTGAGAAATCAGTATTATTTTTATCAAAAAAATAGGTGTCGGGAAAAAATAAACCTTCTGGATGTTTATAATCAGCATTTAAACGTGCCATTAAGGTTTCATTATCAATATTGGTTAAGGTTTGTTGTAAATAAGGGGTTTCAGAAATCTTTTGAAGCATTTGTTTGAATGTCCAGCCTTCAGGAAAAGTAATAGAATATTGCCGAGATTTTCCAGAGGCCAACAGCGTTAATAATTGAGAAGTGGTTAAACCTTGTTTTAATTCATACTCACCAGCTTTTAATTTATGAATCGACTGTTGGTTATAACCCATTATTTTAAACCATAAAGAATGTACCGTAATTTGTTGGTTTTGTAGATTTTGAATAATTTGATTAACGGAACTTCCTTGTTTAATTTCAAAAATATGTGGTTTATTAACTACTACTCTTGAATTTTCTTTTTGATAAGCCGCCCATCCAAGAACTGAAACAACAGCAAAAAAAAATAATAAAAAAGCCAGTATATTAACGAAAATTTTCATAAAATTATAACGTGTATGTGGTGGTGGTCAATTATTTTCATTCTTAAAGTTAAACATTATTATTTATAATGGTATACAATTCTTATTTATTTTAATACTATTAAATATTTACTTGCTTTTTCTTCATCTTAGGCGTATATCACCATTATGTTAGATACAACATTATCTTTTCTTGATTTTAATGCGAAACAACAAGCATCATTTTTTGCCATCTTAGTCTTATCAGAGAGAAATCTTGCTAATGACTGGAAAATGGTTAATAAAGATATTGCAAAGGTTATTTTTATATCTAGTCAACAAAAGATAAATCAATCAGAGTGGGATAAACTCCAGCTAACTTATCCTGAGTCGATACTTGTTGCTTATAGTAAAAATTTAAGCGAGCTTAATATAGCATGGAAACTAATAACCGAATTCGATAAACCGCCTATACGATCAAAATTAATTAGTTTGCTTAATAAAATTACGGTCGAACTTAAGGAAATCAAGGAAATCAAGGAAATCAAGGAAATCAAGGAAATCAAGGAAATCAAGGAAATCAAGGAAATCAAGGAAATCAAGGAAATCAAGAAAGTTATAAAAATATCAATTCCTAAAAATATTCTTTTTTTACCCGAAGATTATTTTTTAGGTATAATACAAAACAGTATTAAAACAGGTGAAATTTATCATTGTCAAAACCAGTCAGGTATCAACCTTTACTTATATCCTCAAAAATTTAATTATTTTTGTTCTGTGGAAATAACTAACCTAAAATCCTTGTTTTTAACTCACCCAAATGAAATTAAAGTTGAAAAAATACTAGAAGAAGATTTAAAAAAACTGGTTAAGGATATGAAAGCAAAAACCTTGAATGATTTATGTTGGCATTCAACAATCATTGCCTCTCAGGGAAGGTTAATGAAAAATCATCATCATGATGATGTTGTTAATTTAAAATATTGGCCTGATATTTCGTACCTTAATACTGTCAAAGATTATTTAGCTATTGCCACATTTATGAATCGTAATGTCACTAGTATAAAAAAAATATCCCAATATACAGAAAAAAAAGAAGTTAATGTTATTGATTTTCATAATGCCTGTCAGGTTTTGGGTCTAATTGATCAGACTAAAAATTTCTGTTTGAACTCACGACCTGCTTCAGATAAATTACGACAACTACGGCAGAATGTTTTTGAAGCTTTGCAATTTAGCACAGCAAGTTAATGATGAATAGTATAGATCTTCTTAAAATAATTTTCACAGGGAGTATTGACGCTGGTAAATCAACAGCAATACACACCATTAGTGCGATAGGGGATATTAATACAGCAACTGCCGAAAAAATCACGAGTACCATGGATTATGGTCAACTGTATTTAGCCAACAATGAAAAAATAGACTTGTATGGCACACTTGGTGAACGGCGTTTTGAATTTATGAGTGCAACTTTATGCCAAGGGGCGCTAGGGTTAATTATATTAATCAATAATACACACAAGAATCCTTTGAATGAAGTTGATTATTATTTGAATTTGAATGCGGATTTTTTAACTAAAAACCCTGCTGTTATTGCGGTAACCCATTACGACGAAGTGAATACTCCTAGTGTTGAAAACTATCAGACTTATTTACAACAGCGTGGCTATACTTGGCCTGTGGTTTCTGCTGATGCACGTGACAAAAAAGATATTGCTACACTTATAAATGCGTTGTTATTAATGCGAGAATATTCTTAAACTTTATGCCCAATACTTTACTTAGGGTTAAAAACTTAACTATTGCTTTTAATGGTAATAAAGTCGTTAATAATATTAGTTTTGAGATTATTTCAGGGAAAACTTTTGCTTTAGTAGGAGAATCTGGCTCAGGAAAATCATTAACAGCACTTTCAATATTACGTTTACTACCATCTAATGCCTCTTTAAAAGCCAATAGTATTTTATTACAGCGACAAGAGTTATTAAACCTTTCAGAACTTAATTTTTGTAAACTCCGTGGTAGAAAAATAGGTTTAATTTTTCAAGATCCAATGTCATCACTCAACCCAGTGATGACCATCAGTAAGCAAATTTCCGAAGTCTTAAAGATTCACTTCTCGTTATCTAAAGCCGAAATACAGGCACGGGTTTTAGAATTATTACATCAAGTAAAAATACCAAACCCTCAACGTCGATTATTTGAATACCCTCACCAACTTTCAGGCGGGCAACGGCAACGAGTAATGATTGCCATTGCATTAGCTGCAAAACCAGATTTATTAATTGCGGATGAACCAACAACCGCATTAGACGTGACTATACAAGCACAGATTTTACAATTGTTAAAATCTATTCAACAACAAACGGACATGGCATTATGGTTAATCAGTCATGATTTAGCCTTAGTTTCAAATATTGCCGACACTGTTGCCGTCATGAAAAATGGAGAAATTGTTGAGACTGCAAATAGTCAACAATTATTTAAGCACCCACAACATCCTTATACTAAAAAATTACTAAACGCCCTTCCCTCTTTAGAAAATTGTTTACAGCATTCAAAACTAACCCCAAAATCTTTATTAAAAGTCTCAAACCTTAAAGTTTATTACCCAATATATAAGGGTATTTTAAAGCGTATTGTTGATTATGTACCTGCAGTTGATGGCGTAAGTTTTGAATTACAACTAGGAAAAACATTAGCTTTAGTCGGTGAATCAGGTTGCGGTAAAACCACTCTAGGTAAAGCACTTCTAAATTTAATTCCAGTAACTTCAGGAGAGGTTTTATTTGAAAATAAATTACTTCACCAATTAAAAGGTGAAGCTTTACGTCAACAACGCGCTAAAATTCAAATTATTTTTCAAGACCCTTTTGCATCAATGAATCCTAGAATGTTAGTAGGAGAAATTATTGCAGAAGGTATTAAGGCATTATCTTTTAATTATAGCCAAATAGAGATTGACAACCAAGTTAAAACCTTGCTTCGGCAAGTACAATTACCAGAAGAGTCAGCTTTACGTTATCCACATGAGTTTTCAGGCGGACAACGACAACGGATTTGTATTGCTCGTTCGTTAGCGGTAAAACCTAAATTAATTATTTGCGATGAACCAACCAGTGCGTTAGATGTTTCTGTACAAGCACAGATTATTAACCTGTTAAAATCTTTACAGCAGCAACAAAGACTAAGTTATTTATTTATTACCCATGATTTAGCCGTTGTTGCAGAAATTGCTGATGAAATTGCGGTGATGTATCAAGGAAAAATTATCGAACAAGGTTCAGTTAAACAAATTTTAAATAATCCGCAACACGCCTATAGTCAAAAATTATTAGCAGCTGTACCTAAATTACAAAAATAACTATCTTATTTCACCAACAATAGTTGGTAGCTCAATTTACTTATCCTCATTCCTTAATTTGTTTTCATGATGTTCAATTTCATCAAATTCAGCTTCAAATTCCATCTCATTTATTTCGGTTTGATAACGTGATTTAGGAATAAAAAATTTGGAAAATAATAAGCCTATTTCAAATAATAGCCAAATAGGGATAGCCAATAACGTTTGTGAAATCACATCAGGGGGGGTTAAAAACATGCCAATAATAAAAGCAGCGACAATAATGTAAGGGCGTTTTTCAGCTAAACTTTTCGGAGTCGTTAATCCTGTCCACACCAAAACAATAGTAAAAATAGGGACTTCAAAGGTAATCCCAAATGCGAAAAATATCGTTAAGACAAAATCCAGATATTTACTAATATCAGTCATAATCGCGACATTTTCAGGGGCAGCAGCGGTTAAAAAACCAAAAACTAACGGAAAAACCACAAAATAGGCAAAGGCTATTCCTAAATAAAATAATAACGTACTGGCGACTAATAAAGGGAAAATCATTTTACGTTCGT
>DAOUSN010000072.1 GCA_030627205.1 Methylococcaceae bacterium | reverse complement strand
TGGCGCGGCAGTAGGCGCGTATATGGATAGTCAAGAACAAGAAATGCAGCAATCATTGCAAGGCACAGGCGTACAAGTACAAAGAACGTCTAAAAACACTCTTAATCTGACTATGCCTGATAGCATTACCTTTGCAACGGGTCAATCGTTTTTAGCACCACAAGCACAAGCCGCGCTTAATACCGTTAGAGATGTATTAAATCAATTTCCTGATTCAACTATTATGGTTACAGGACACACAGATGATGTGGGATCAAATAGTAGTAATCAATTCTTGTCACAACGTCGCGCTACCAGCGTGGCAAATTATTTAGCGCAACAAGGTGTTAATCCTGCCCGTCTTAATAAACAAGGTCTGGGCGAAAGCTCACCCAAAGTGTCGAATACCAGTGACATAAATCGTGCGAAAAATCGCCGCGTGGAATTAGCGATTGTGGCTAATAATAATGCTGGAGCGCAACAAGGCGTACCTCAATAGTAACAACAAGAATATTCACAGTATTAATTTTGCGTTTAGGTAGAGTAATTAGCAATAAATTTTAGTTAAAGATTTTTCTGTTCGTCCTGAGATTCTCGAAAGATGAATGGAAAAATACTAGGCTATCAAGTTAAACTATTCGGATAAGTTATTGACCCTAGTTATTCTTAGTTTTTTCCAAAAAAATAACTTAAGAATTTAAATCACTTAAAAATTATGAAATCTTGAATTTTTCGGAAATTTAGGTTTTTATTTAACAATATGATTTTGTTTTTTAGAAGGTGACGGCGGAGTATAGTTATTATCAAGTGTTTTATCTATTTTTACAGTAAGACTTTCCACCGTTTTTATAGTTAGCTTTTTATTTGGGCCTTTTGCCTCAGAAATATAGTTTCCTATTAACCTAGCATCACTTACCCTAACTAAATGTCCCATCAAATAAGCAAATAAAAAACTAGGCTTATGAAGCCTTCCAACTAATACATAATCAGCATTAAACTTTTTTCCTAGTTTTGCAGCAACATCACTATGGTCAAATAAATAACCCACTCCTGCATTAAAATTCCTTTGGCTTTTATGGTCAATATCAACGATTATATACCCAGCACGTTTAAGTTCTGCCTCCAATAATGGTTTTATAGATTCAGTTCTTTTAATTTCAGATGGTATTCGAGGAGCTAATGTTAAATCTTTAAGCTCAAATTCAAGAATTGCAATTCGTGTTTCTGCAAATACACCAATATTTATAAAGCATAACAAAATTAAAATAAATACTTGGTATTTCCATATTTTTTTAAAATTCATAAATTACCTTTAAACTTTCAGGTTGATTTTTTTGGTGAGACCTGAGTATGTACGTTAGAACTATAATAATCCTTAAAATAAACGGGTTATTAGTATTTATTTCGCCAAATAATTCTACCAGAATGTGCATTTAGAGTAATCTATTTGTGCAAAGCTTCTAGGACAATGTAGCCCTTGATTGACTAATATAACAGATAAAGAACAATGAAGTTGGATTAACGACTTGGGAACAACCGAATTTAAAGGTAATGAAATCCAAGTATCAACCCTTGTTGAGCCAATTGACTACAATACCAACCATCCCGTTGTTGGTAATGGTACTGAAAGCAATGCTAAAGGTGCATTTTTGTCGGCACAAATTCCTGAAATGACCTTAAGTATTGGAGATTCTCTGAGTTTTTCCGGTTCAGTCGTTTTAAATGGCGGAGTTATTGGCAAGGATGAATATCGTGTAGGAATCTGGAATGATAATGGTCAATTTGAAGCCCGTAACCCTAAAAACTGGTTAGACGGTTGGGTATATGTCATTGATTTAGGACTTTGGCGTGCAGTAACCAATGGTCGTGTCTTTTTAAGCCTTGCTCAAACGGGGGCTGCCCTTTTTTACGTCAAGTGATTTGGGCGTTATGCTCCTCAAGAATAATAGATATATCTTAAAGGAATCACTGTATAATTCCACTTATTAACAAAAGAAGTGAATATAAAAATTTATGTCTGTCAAAGAAGAGTTTGAAGCCCAATTAAAGGATTTTGTTACCGAACTTGAAGGACGTATCAGCACAGAAGGTGGTGAATGGACTATTAAAGGTTTTTCATCTATAAAGTTAATAAAAATAGCACCAATAAAAAACTACGAACTTCAAAATGGATGGGGTATATACAAAAATAAAGTTACTACTCAGGACCCTCTACACTTATTTAAGTATTAAAACTGAATTAGATAATTTAAGAGTTAAGTCAGGTAGGACAAAGTTTTTATAAACCTGTATTTCATGTTGCTTAGGAACGAATATGAAATAATATAAGAACCTTATTTGAGTTTTTATCAGTTATCTACATTGTAAAAAATAAAACAATTCTAACAATAAAATTCAGCTGACCGTTGGCACGCGACGTATTTTTACAGGTTAGTTTTTATCAAGCATCAGTGTGTTGTCAGAGTTCGGTGAACCTCTGCCAACGTCAGCTGATTTGGTCGTTAGAATTTGATTAAAATTTAGGTGAGCGAGAAAAATCAGTGAATAGGTTAAACAGATAATGGAATTGTCGAATGAATCTCAGTATATCTGTGAAGGTGTCAAAAAACTTTACTTAAAAGATAATGAAAAGCCTTATTTGAATATGCCTATCTATATAAAGAGGAACTTCCATAGTGAATATGCTTTTTTATTAATCTTTATATTATTCGCCAGCTTTTTTTATTTTCTTTGTTTCTTAGTTGGTGATGGAGGAGTAAAGGAAGGCATCATATTTTTCTCAATAACCATTATAATATTATCAATTATTTTTATACCTATTTTAAGGCATGGTGCTTTTGTTTTATCTGCTGATGATAGTGGAATTTATTATAAAGTTATGGGTAAAAGTAATGAGTTTGTCTTAATTGAGTGGAATGTTATTTATCCAATAGGTGTTGAGGATGATGAATACAATTATTATTTAGAGTTTCTTATTAAGATAAAACAATACGATATACCAATTCCAAGCAATGCTATAATTCATAAATCAAAACTTTTGAAAATTCAGTTTAGGC
>DAOUSN010000052.1 GCA_030627205.1 Methylococcaceae bacterium | reverse complement strand
AGTAGATACCCTATTGCCATGTAATAACATCTAGCGTTATACTTTTCTTGCTTTTAAATTTAAATTTACTATGTATTACAATTTTAACTAGAGGAAAAAATAGAATGAGCTATAAATTAGTTATCCCTATTATCTTATCAATCCCTTTACTGTCAGGCTGTACGCAGCAGTTTTTTACAGGGTTTCATGCACAATCTCATTTTGATTATCCTAATAGTAATATTAGACCATTAGGGCAAGTTCAAGGCGAAATATCAAAAACATCCTTTTTTACACCTATCTTTTCTCCAGATGGTACGATGAAACGACAAGCCATTGAAAATGCTATTTCAAAAAAATCTGGTGCAGATATGCTTGTCAATTACACAACTGAAAACTATGTATCTAGTTATTTTATTATTTTTAATAAATTAAGACATGTGGTAGTAGGTACAGCTGCTGAAACGGTTGATATTGGCGACCATTTAGAAACTAAGTAAAAAATTAGGTGATATAATGAATAAAAATAAACTAAAATTATTGTCCCTCATGTTAAGCATGATAGTTGTAACTGGTTGTTCGACAACCCAAGGGAGTTTTAATGAAAAATCTCATTTTTCATACCCAAATAGCAATGTTAAAGCTTTAGGAGCATTTAAAGTTACAAAATCTAGAACAAGTTTTCTTATTCCTCCTAGTTTTACTAGAGAAGAAGAACTTGAATTAATGAATGAAGCATTAAATCAAAAAAGTGGAGCGGATTTATTAGTTAATTATACGGTTAATACTAAATTTACTCGGATTCCAATAATTCCTTTTTACACTGTGGAGGTCACGATGGAAGGTACAGCAGCTTCAATGAAGGTTGGTACTCAAAAATTACGCCCATTAATTGATGGCTCTAATTACCAATAACAATATGATAAAAAAAATACTTTTTATTAGTTGTTTTGGGTTGACAGCTTGTGCTGTCAATCCTGCCAACAACACTTCTTCTGAGGCTACAGCAACTTATCATAAAGTATCGCCTACAGCTAACAAGGTTTATAGTTTAAACTCTAGTGAACATAAAACACGTTTTCTTGTTGATGGTGAAGAGGTTGCTGTAGGTAGGCGAGTAAAAATATTAATGGATAATCACGAGCATACTATTGTAGCTCAACCAGAAGGTTGTATTGCTAAAGAAGAGTTTGTTCAGCCTCCTTATTCTTCGTATGCACCTCTGAGCTTTACATTTATGATGGGGGAGTGTGGGCAAGAAACTCAGTCAAACTCTCAAGTAGCAACAATTGCCCCTTCTACAAAAGTAACTGTTAATGCAACAGCTACAAAAACACAAGTCATTGTAGACACAACTCCGCCAGTTATTAACATTAATATTGTTAATACAACATCAAGATCAGGCGTTCAAACAACTAATAAAGAAGAAGTAATAGTAAGAGGTCGCATTCATGATGATAGTGAACTTAGTTCTGTGAAATTAAATGGAGAACCTTTATTAATTCAAAATGAAGGCTTTGAAAAAACTATCAAATTAGAGCTTGGCTTAACTAACCTTATGCTAGTTGCCGTTGATAAAAATAATAATAAAGCGACTAAAACTATAAAGGTACAACGTGGAAATTCAGATACTAATTCAACAAAAATAAAAAAAATAGCTCTAATAATTGGTAATAGTCAATACCAATATCTTGGAGCTTTAAAAAATCCAAGCAATGATGCTGAAGATATGGGAAATACATTAAATTCTCTAGGGTTTGATGTAATACTAAAATTAGATACAACCAAAGAACAGCTTGAAGATGCTATTAGCGAATTTGGAAAAAAACTAGAAACAAATAAAGGGTTAGGTATTTTTTTCTATGCAGGACATGGAATACAACTCGAAGGTGAAAATTATGCTATTCCTATTAATGCAAAAATAGAACGACAAAAAGATGTAAAGCATAGAGCTGTAAATATTGAACAGGTATTAGATGAAATGAGATATGCTAATAATGGACTAAATGTTGTTATTCTTGATGCTTGTCGTGACAATCCATTACCAAGAAGCCTATCACGCTCTATGACAAAGGGTTTAGCAGCTGTTGACGATGCGCCTGAAGGTTCTTTAATTGCTTTTGCAACCGCTAAAGGAAAAACAGCTTCGGATGGCACAGGTAGGAATGGAGTGTTCACTAAACATTTATTACTTAATATGAGAAAAGGTACTTCCATTCAAAACCTGTTTCAAATGACGCTGAAAGGAGTCAAAGAAGAAACGAATAACGAACAAATTCCTTGGCTAAATACTTCTTATACAGGAGAGTTTAAATTTTAACTCTACATTAGACTTGTTCTTTAAGAAGAAGTTAATATATCATGTTAAAATTCCATAGGATAGCCGCTAAAAAAGAAAATAAATCTTTTATACCTTCTTTTTTATTTTTTAATTATTGGCATCTATTCCTGTCATCACAAAAGCTGCCCAATAATAGGGGTCTTGCAGAGCTTCACTTTGGATGAATTCCATTTGGGTTTCTTGTAAAGACTGTTGTGCTGAGATGCCGTTTAAAAAGCGTTGGTAAAAGCTTTGCATGAATTTTTGAGTACCATTGTCGGAAATATTCCATAAGGTTGATAACACAGCTTTCGCACCAGCCTCTTGAAAGGCGCGATTAAGACTATAAACTCCTTCACCGACTTGTATTTGACCTACGCCTGTTTCGCAAGCGGAGAGCGTGACTAATTCAGTCCCTTCTAAATTTAAGGCGAGAACTTCTAATGCGGTTAATATACCGTCTGTACCATCGGCTTGTTTTTTGCCTTGTAATCCTAAGTTGGCAGAGCTAAATGCGAGTCCTGAACGAGTTAAGGGATTATCAATCAATTTATCTTTTTTAAAGTCATTTTCTCCGCGTAACATAAAATTTCGGGAGTCTTTGTTTTCTTTTGGCTTAATATTTTCTAAATAAAAGCCATGAGTAGCAATGTGTAGAATTTTTGGAGCTTTGACTTGGCTAATTTGTAATTCAGTGGCGTTTTGTTGCACATAAAGTTTTGCAGGTTGTTTGGATTGTTGCATTAATTTATAAATCGCATCGCCTTCTATTTGTGTTCCTTTTAATGCTACGAATACATTTTGTTTTAATAAATCTTGAAGACTGGTTCGTGTTGTATTGGTAGTGGTTTTATTTGTTAGTTTACCGTAATTAGGATTAGCAAAAATAGCCGATTCGTTGGTTTTAGCATTTAAAGGTGGTAACACTATATCTCTTGCAGAAGCTAGTCGCGTGATTTGATATTGTTGTCCTAAATATTGACCTTGTGAATTTTGTAAGGCTTTAAAGGGTAATAAATGTAAAATGCCATCAGGAATAATGTAAACGGTTTTTTTATTATTGAGGTGTTGTTCTAAAGGTTGCCATAGCTGTTGATACAGTTGTTGTGCGACTCGGCTTAGTTCTTTTGGACTTAATTTAACTATACCTTGCTCGTATTTTTTTTGGGTTAGAGGTTCAACATTTTCTCGATAAGTTTTAATTGTTGCCATTAATGGAGAAACTTCACCAAGAGAGCCTATTTTAACTAATTTAATTTGTTCAGTATCGACAATTAAGGCGATGACTTGTTTTTGTTTATGGTGTTTATCTTGTAAATCCACTTCGGTATAAACCAAAAAATCGACTAATACTTGTTGTGGTTTAAGTTTTTGTTGAACTTGTTTCGGTATGATTTCGGTTTTACTGCGTTTAAAGCTTGTTATTTTTTGGCTTAAAAACATTTCAGCATCGTTAATTTCTTCTTCTAAGCTATTAAGCTGTTCTTTTTTTACTTTGCCTGATAGGGTTGATGTGGCAAGTTCATTTCTAAGCTGCTTAAGTTTTTCAACTTGTTTTTGGATAACAGGATTTGTATTTTTTTTACTTAATGTAGTGATTTCTGAATTAATGCGTAATAACAAACCTTTGCGAGAGAGTGAATAATAAAAAGCTTCTTTTGCGGTATTGCGGAAACTATAGAAGCTTAAGTGATGATTTCTTAATATATTTTCATGCTTGAGATAAGACTGACGAGTTTTTGCACCTGCACCATAAAGTAAGTTATTTAAATTTTTATTAGAGAGACGTAATTCTTGATGTATAAGTTTTTTAGCTTTTTCCCAATTTAACTTATTGATATTAACACTGGCTAGATTACGAAGAATTATTAATGTGCTGGGATGACTTTCTCCTAATATTTCTTGAGATAACTATAAAGAGTATTGATATAGCTCTAAAGCATCATCATAATATTCAAAAGCTCCTTTATATTCTTTTACTGAATATCCTAATTGACCTATGTCATGATAAATAGAAGCTAAATTGTTAAGAGACATTATTGTATCTGGGTGTTTTTCTCCTAAAACTTTTTTTAGTAACTCAAATGATTTTTCATACAATTCTTTAGCTAAAATTAATTTGCCTTGAGTTTGATAAATATCGGCTAAATTATTCATCGATTGCAAAGTATCAGGATGTTCTTCACCTGAGACCTGTTTTCTTAATTCTAAAGCTTTTTTATGAAGTGGTTCAACTAATTCAAATTTTTCTTGGATATTGTAGGTAGAAGCTAAAGCATTTATTGAGATAAGTGTAAAAGGATGTTTATCACCTAAAATATGAGTGCTAATTTCTAAATTTTTTTTGTAAATATTTTCAGCTATTTGATAGCGTCCTTGCGCGATGTAAATTAAAGCAAGGTTATTATGAACAGTTAAGGTTTAAGGGTGATTTTTTCCTAATACTTCTTCATCTCGTTTTAAAACTTTTTTAAAAAAAGACTCGGCTAATTGATAGCGAGCTTGTGAATAATAAACTAGGGCTAAGTTATTCATAGAAGAAAGTGTTTCTCTATGATTATCTCCTAAAAGCTGTCTTTTTAAATTTAGTGTTTTTTTATGTAATAATTCGGCTAATTTATACTTTCCTTGGTCATCATAAACAGAAGCTAACCCTCCCATAAAAACAAGTGTTTTTATATGTTTTTCTCCTGATTGTTCTTTGCTTCGTTTTAATGCTTTTTTATAAAGAAATTCGGCATCATAATAACGACCTAATGATTTATAAATATTAGCTAAAAATCCCATATAGTTTAAAGTGTTAGGGTTTTTCTCACCTAATATAATTTTTGTTAAGTCAATTGTTTGTTGTATATACTGTTCAGATTTTTGATAATTTCCCTGTTTATAATAAAGTAATGCCAGTTTTTTTATTGAAGATAAAGTGTCGGGGTGGCTTTCACCTAAAACTTGTTTTCTTATATTCCAGACTTGTTTAAATAATTTTTCAGCTGCCTGATAATTTCTTTTTTCTCGGTAAAGCCAAGCTAAATCACTTATGGATGTTAAAGTATTAGGATGTTTTTCACCAAAGACTTCTTTTTTTAACGCTAAAGTTCGTAATAAAAGCGGCTCTGCTGCAATATAGTTATTTTGTGATAAGTAAAATGAAGCTTGATTAGTCATTAAAGTTAGTGTTAATGGATGTTTTTTACCCAATTCTTGTTGGCTTATTTTTAAAGTATCTTCATAGAGTGGCTCTGCTAACTGGTAATGCTGTTCGTCCTCATAAAAACGCGCTAAATTATTCATAGACAATAGGGTATCTGGATGTTTGTTTCCTAATAATTCACGTCTTTTTTCTAAAGTTTGTTTATGTAAAGGCTCGGCTAATTTATATAAACCTTGAAAACTATAAATTACAGCTAAATTACCCATAGTGATTAGTGTAAAAGGGTGTTTTTCACCTAAAACTTCTCTTGCCGTTTTTAAAGCTTCTTTAAATAGAGGTTTAGCTAATTCATAGTGTCCTTGTTCCTTATATAAATTAGCTAAATTATTAATAGAAATTAATGTATTTGGGTGCTGGTTACCCAGTTTTTTTCTCCTAAATACTAAGGTTTTTTTATAAAGTGGTTCTGCTAATTTATCTTCACCTTGTGAACTATAAAGATTAGCTAAGTTATTTATCACTGTAAAAGTATGAGGATGTTCATCACCTAATAATTCTTTACTTAGGGTTAATGCTTGATTATAAAGTGGTTCAGCTTGTAAATAATTCCCTTGTACTTCATAAATTAAAGCTAAATTACTTAAAGAAAGAATTATCTCAGGATGCTTTTCACCTAAAACCTCTTTTCTTAAATTTAGGGTCTGTTTTAAAAGTTTTTCTGCAGTGGAATAATTTCCAATTTCTTTATGTAGCAATCCTAAATTGTTCATTACAGTCAAAGTGAATGGATGCTTTTCTCCCAATACTTCTTTACACAAAGGAAGCACTTTTTCATAAAGCGGCATTGATAGTTTATATTTTCCTTGTTCATCGTAAAGCAAAGCTAAATTGCTGATAGAAGCTAAAGTTTCAGGATGTTTTTCTCCTAAAGTCTTTTGTCTTATTTTTAAAGCTTCTTTTAGCAAGGGTTCAGCCAATAAAAAATTCCCCATTTCTATATAAAGTAACCCTAGTTCACTTATGATATGCAAAGTCATTTGATGCTCATTACCAAATACTTCTTCCATTAAAGCTACAGTTTGTTGATACTGTTTTTCAGTCGCTTCATAATCTCCTTTCCCATGATAAAGCTGTCCTAAAGTCCGCATTAAATTCAAAGTATTACGATGCTTATCGCCAAAAGTTTGTCGATTTAAAACCAAAGCTTGAGTTAAAACAGGCTCGGCTAAATCATAACGTCCCTGTGCAATATAAAGCTCTGATAAAGAATTCATCGCCATCAATGTAAACCGATGCGTTTGCCCTAAAACCTGCTTCATCTGCCTTAAAGTCGTTTCCAATAACGGCAAAGACTCTGTATAACGTCCTTGTATCCCATACACATAAGCTAAATAATAACGAAATATCACCGTATTTTTATGCCTCTTGCCTAACTGGCGTTCAGCCATTTCCAAACCTTGCAACGCATATTTTTCTACAGCTTGATAATCACCGCGCTGCATTGCTACCGCAACTTGTTTGTCGAGAGACTGTAAAGATGTCGCCATTACTAATGATGAAAAACAACTCATACACAGCAATGTAATCAACACGCTTCTTTTAAATATCTGCATGGTGTTTCCTTTAGGTTTATCCCTGACATCTTTCAGGTAGTGTAAACTAGTCTTTAGCTTTTATAAAGTTCGTTAACATAAATTGAAAGGGATAAAAATGCGGTGGTCTGATGTTATTAATGATAGAAATTTAGCTAATTTACCTTATAAAATAGAACTCAATCACTACGGACAAATTACCATGTCTCCTGCTTCAAATCATCATGGACTGTTACAAGTTGAAATTGCTTTTTTTTTACGAGCTAATAAGCAAGGGAAGGTTTTAGTTGAATGTTCGATTGACACGTCTCAAGGTGTTAAAGTCACAGATGTTGCTTGGGGTTCAAACAATTTTTTTTTACAACATAAAATAGAAACTCCTTACAACACTGCGCCTGAGTTATGCGTTGAAATTATCTCACCTTCTAATTCCAAAAAAGAAATGACCCAAAAAACCCACTTGTATTTACAAGCAGGTGCTAAAGAAGTCTGGATTTGTGAACAATCTGGGAACTTTGCAATTTATAATCATTTAGGACAAACCCACAGATCTATTTTTTTTGATAATTTACCTAATCACTTTAATGCTTAATATAATTTATATTTCAACAGCTTATCTTAAAGAAGTAAATGTTTCGAATCAATAACCGCGTTAGCAGGACTCACACTGCTAATATAGCTTCTATCGCAGGTTTATCAAATGAATAAGTTTGCCCACAGAATTCACAATTAACTTCAATAAGTTCTTGTTTATTAATGGCATCTTCTAAATCATCACGCCCTAAAGTTTGTAAAGTTTCAGCAATTTTCTCGCGTGAACATTGGCATTTAAAACTAACTGTTTCTGCTTCAAAAAGTCTTAATTTTTCTTGATTAAATAAACGATAAAGAAGTTTTTCACAGTCTAAATTCAATAATTCATTTACGGTTACTGTATTTGCCAATGTTGTAATCCGTTCCCAATCTGACTCATCACTTGCCTGCATGGGTATTTTTTGTAAAAATAAACCTGCTGCTTGGTTGTCATCAGCAAATAGCCATAAACGGGTTGGCAATTGTTCAGATTGCTGAAAATAATTCTCTATAACTCCGGATAATCCAGTCCCCTCTAATGAAACCACCCCTTGATAAGGTTCATTACCATTAGACTTTGTGGTTAATACCAATCGTCCTTGCCCCATCATTTGCTGTAAAGACCCTGTTGAAATTATTTTATCAGTCCGAATTAATCCTCTAATTTCTCGCTTATTAGTAGCTTGAGCAACTAAAGTACGTAATGCACCATTTCCTTGAGCTTGTAAAACCATTGACCCTGTAAACTTAATCGTTGCAGAAAGTAAGGTCACTGCCGCTAAAGCCTGACCAAATTGTATAGCAACATCTTCTGATAGAGATTGATACTGTTTAGAAGCTTGAAAACTGTTTTGTAAATGCACCCATTCCCCTCTAACTCCTAAATCTTCAAATAAAAATCGGCGTAAACAATCAGGTTCGCTCATAAAATTCTCAAAAAATAAATAACTTTAACTCATTATCCCATAATAAATAAGCTTTAAAATAGATAATCCAAAATAAAGTTTGTTAGATCATGCACATTTACTAAATGTAGCATTTTTAAGAAACTCTTGTAAAATGATATAGTCATACCCATTGATAATAATTATTAACTATTCTCTAAAAGGAGAACTCTTATGAATATTGAAGGCACAACCATTCGATCCGAAGCCAGTATTTTAGCAACAAATAAGGTACTTAAAAATACTTATTTACTGTTGTCAATGACCTTGGTTTTTAGTGCAATAACCGCAGGAATCTCGATGGCTCTTGAATTGCCATATTTTGGAATGTTGATAACTTTTGGCGGTTATTTTGGATTATTATTTTTAACCACTAAATTCAGCAACAGTAGCGCTGGTATTATTTGTGTCTTTGCTTTAACAGGTTTTATGGGTTTAACCTTAGGGCCTATCCTAAATATGTATTTAAGCGCGTATGTCAATGGTGGCGAATTAATTATGACCGCATTAGGCGGGACAGGAGCTATTTTTTTAGGGCTTTCTGGTTATGCTTTAACCACACGTAAAGATTTTAGTTTTATGGGCGGTTTTTTAATGATCGGTATTTTAGTAGCTTTTTTAGCAGGTATTGCCGCTATATTCTTACCGATTCCAGGTTTATCATTAGCTGTTTCAGCGATGTTTATTTTATTAATGTCTGGATTAATACTTTACCAAACCAGTGAAATTATTCATGGTGGAGAAACCAATTATATTTTGGCAACTATCACCTTATATATTACTATATATAATATGTTTCTTAGCTTATTACAGATTTTAGGCGTTGTTGGCGGTAATGATTAAAGACTTAAGTCTTTATTTTAAAACTCTAAAAAGCCCAATCCTTTTGATTGGGTTTTTTTGTTTGCTGTGTCTTGTTTCAGGTTGTAGAAGAGAAACTGATCCAACAGATGTCACCATTATGTTTTGGACAGCCTTATCTGAGAATAATTGGGAAAGAGCAAAAAAATATAGTGTGGAAGGCTCTGTACCTTTATTTAATAAAAAAACTAGAAATATTTATTTACAAACAGGGACGGTGGTTATTAATTATGATAAAGCGAGTGTTGAAACTACAATTAGTCGTGCAATTGCTACTGGAGGTTTATCCTTTAAAACTTATTTAGTTCGCATTAAACAAAATGATATTTGGAAAGTTGATTATCCTCGAACAGTGGGTGAAATTAAGGATAAAAAATTTACAGCTATATTAGAAGTATTTAAGAAAATAGGTTTGGATGCAAAAACAAAAGTAAAAGAAAAGATACCTTGGGTAAAAGATAAAATTGCAATAGTTAAAAATTGGTTTAAGAAACGAGTTAAAAAACTGGTTAATTAATAAAAATTAAGTTTAAAACTACCTATTACCCTAGAATTTAAGACTGAAATTAAGACTAGGGTTAGAAGTAAAGCATTTGATATTGATAAGCTTACCAAGCTCCTCCCAACCATAATCATCTATTAATTTAGTTACAATAGTTTTGAGTGTTATGCCCTCTAATGGGTTTTTAACCCTAGTATCATTCATCGCGTGGTTTAGGGGAGGCTTTTTTGTGAGCTGAGGCTTCAGATTTTTTAACGCGAATTTCACTTCCTTCTATTTCTTTTGCATTGAGGTTTTTTATCGCAGCTTTAGCTTCGCCGACTTTAGGCATTTCGATAAAAGCAAAACCTTTAGAAAGTTTTGTTT
>DAOUSN010000017.1 GCA_030627205.1 Methylococcaceae bacterium | reverse complement strand
TTTGGGTTGATGTTTTATTGACTAAATTAAATTATCAAAAAAAACAGATTATACATACTGTTTGGCGTGATATTTCTAAAGAAAAAGAAGCTGAAAAAGTTAAAGATGAGTTTTTAGCTAATATGTCACATGAATTACGTACTCCCATAAATGGGGTGTTAGGGATTACGGAATTACTTGCTAATACACAACTTACCTCCCTTCAAAGAAATTATTTAGAAACTATCCAAGTGTCAGGAAAAACGCTATTACTTATTTTAAATGATATTCTTGATAGTTCAAAAATGGATGCAGGAGAAATATTTTTTCAGGAAAATGAATTTAATCCCAATGATCTTTTAGAACATATTTCACTATTACTCACTCAATCGGCAGCTAATAAAAAAATTGAATTAATTACAGAAATTGCTTTACCATTGCCTAGTAATTACGCGCTGGGAGATCCGGATCGAATTCGCCAAATATTAATGAATTTAGCCAATAATGCGCTTAAATTTACCGAACAAGGTGAAGTGAGTTTAAAAGTGGTTATTCAAGAAAATAATCAAAAAATTCAATGCCGTTTTGAAGTGAATGACACAGGAATAGGTATTAAAACTATTGACCAAGAAATTTTATTTGACTCCTTTACGCAAGTTGATTCATCTGATACCCGTAAGCAGATGGGAACAGGATTAGGCTTATCTATCTGTAAAAAATTGGTTGAAGCTATGGGGGGAGAAATAGGGGTTAACAGTCAACTAGGTAAAGGCAGTCAATTTTGGTTTACCCTAGAGTTTCCTTGTGGAGGAAAGCTTAATCATAGTTACCATCATAAAGATGATGAACTTAAGACAATTGATGATGATACTATTAATTCAGATGAAAAGGCTATTGATTTACGTTCTGAAAAAATTCTAGTTGTTGAGGATGCGGCTATTAATCAAATGGTTATTATGGGGATGTTAGAACAACTCGGTTTTAGTGCAATATGTGTTAATAATGGACAAGAAGCAGTTGATATTTATAAAGCTGATGAATATCAATTAATATTTATGGATTTACAAATGCCAGTGATGGATGGCTATGAAGCAACTAAAATTATTCGTGAAATTGAAAAAACCCAAGAAAATAATCGAGTGCCTATTCTTGCATTAACTGCAAATGCTATGGATGGTGTTAGTGAGAAAGTATTTGCAGTCGGGATGGATAGTTTCTTAACCAAACCTATTGCTTACAATATACTCGCAGCAAATCTTAATAAATGGTTGCCAAAAGATAAGAATTATGATTTGAAAGCTAAGAAAAATTAAATAAATGGATAAAATTATTTTAACATCTTCGTTGACAATGCTATGATTTAAAAAACACGCAAAAATAGAATGTTCTATTGACTGCAATAATTAAACGAATAAATGACTATAAACGAAACGATAAATTTTAAAACGAAAACAGACCCCTATGCTCAACGTGAAGCTGGAAAATATGAATCGCCTATTCCTAGTCGTGAATTAATTTTAGAACTCTTAGTGCAAATAGGAAAACCCTTAGGACGTAAGCAAATTGCGGAACAATTTGGCTTAGAATCCGTTGAAAATAAAGAAGCTTTACGTCGTCGCTTACGTGCTATGGAGCGTGATGGACAACTTTTATTTAATCGACGACAAAAGTATTGCCGCGTTAATAATCAAGATCTTATAGCAGGAAGGGTTTTAGGTCATCATGATGGGTTTGGTTTTTTAAAACCTGACGATGGTTCGACAGATTTATTTTTATCTGCACGCGAAATGAATGCCCTAATGCACAATGATAGGGTTTTAGTTCATGTTTCCAGTAAAGATAAAAAAGGTCGTCGAGAAGCGGCTGTAGTTCAAGTTCTAGAACGTAATACTCAGCAGATTGTCGGACATTTTCTCAAAGAAAAAGGCTTTTATTTTGTCTCTGCTGATAATAAGAAAATATGCCAAGATATTTTAATTCCTAAAGAAGGTAGAGGGAAGGCTAAAAAAGGAGAAATGGTGGTCGTTGAAATTCTTCAACAACCTACACAACGCCATCAACCCATAGGAAAAATTATTGAGATTTTAGGTAAACACATGGCTCCAGGAATGGAAATAGAAGTCGCTATTCATTCCTATGACTTACCTTATCAATGGTCTGAAACCTTAAAAAAAGAAATTCAATCTTTAACAGATACCGTGCCTGAAAACGCTAAAGCAGGACGTGTAGATTTACGTGATATTCCTTTAGTAACCATTGATGGTGAAGATGCCCGTGATTTTGATGATGCGGTATATTGTAAAAAAACCCCTAAAGGTTGGAAATTATTAGTGGCTATTGCGGATGTTTCCCATTATGTACCTATAGATAGTCTGTTGGATTTGGAAGCTAAAAATAGAAGCACCTCAGTTTATTTTCCAGAGCAAGTCATTCCTATGCTCCCTGAGATTCTTTCCAATGGTTTATGTTCACTCAATCCAAACGTTGATAGATTATGTATGGTTTGCGAATTGTATATTAATGAACAAGGCAATGTTATTCGTTCACGTTTTTTTGAAGCGGTGATGCGCTCTCATGCGCGAATGACTTATACTGAAGTGGCTAAATTATTAGTTGAAGGGAATAAAAAACTCGCGAAAAAATATGCTAAATTATTACCTGATTTACAACAATTATATGCTTTATATCAGGCAATGCGGGTGGCTCGTGAACAACGTGGAACGATGGATTTTGATACCCAAGAAAGTAAAATTGTTTTTGGAGAAGATCGTAAAATTGAGCAAATTGTTCCTGTAGAACGTAATGATGCCCATAAACTTATTGAAGAATTCATGATTAGTGCGAATCGCGCGGCGGCAAAATTTTTAATTCGTAAAAAAATGCCACGTTTACTAAGAATTCATGAAGCCCCTAAGACAGAAAAACTAGTCAATTTAAAAACATTTTTAGGTGAAATGGGTCTCCAATTAAACGGGGGCGATAGCCCTACGCCTTTAGATTTTATGACGCTACTCACTGCTGTTCAAGGACGAGTAGATACACATTTAATACAAACGGTATTATTACGCTCAATGTCCCAAGCAGTCTATAGCCCTGAAACTAAAGGACATTTTGGGTTAGCACTAGATGCTTACACCCATTTTACTTCCCCTATTCGTCGTTATCCTGATTTATTAGTCCATCGTGCGATTCGCCATTGTCTAATAGGTAAAAAGCCTGAGATTTTTCATTATGGTTTTCCTGAAATGCTGATACTTGGTGAGCATTGTTCAGCCAATGAACGCCGAGCTGACGAAGCAACTCGTGATGTTGAAAGCTGGTTAAAATGTGAATATATGATGGATAAATTGGGGGAAGAATTTTCAGGGATTATTTCAGCAGTCACAGGGTTTGGATTTTTTGTAGAATTAAATCAAGTCTACGTGGAAGGATTAGTCCACATTACCAGTTTAGCGCAAGATTTCTTTCATTTTGATGCCAGTTCACACCAATTAAAAGGGGAACGCACTGGGATTCGTTATCGTTTAGGGGATACGGTAAAAATTAAAGTAGCACGGGTTAATTTGGATGAGAAAAAAATTGATTTTGAACTTTTACAAAAAAATAAAAAACCGATTCGCCGTAAAAAACATAAGAAAAAACACGTTCCTCAATGAAAATAAATAAATTATTTGGCATTCATGCCGTCCAAGCGGCTTTAGATTATTCCCCTGAAAAAATAAAGCAGGTTTGGGTAAATACTCAACGGCAAGATAAACGCTTAGGAGATTTATTAGAACAACTTTCACAACATCATATTAATGTTGAAACCAGCGACCGAAAAAAATTAGATCGTTTTGCAGAAGGTAAAAATCATCAAGGGATTGTTGCGGATGTTGAATTACCTGCTTTGCAATCTGAAGCTCAATTAAAAGATAAAATATCTAAACTTACTAATTTACCTTTTTTTCTAATTTTAGACCAAGTTCAAGACCCTCATAATTTAGGGGCGTGTCTTCGCAGTGCCGATGCTGCTGGGGTTAATGGAATTATTATTACCAAAGATAATGCCAGTGGTATTACTCCGACCGTCTGCAAAGTAGCCTCAGGGGCTGCAGAAACTATTCCTGTTTATCAAGTGACTAATTTAGCCAGATGCTTACGTTGGTTAAAAACAGAAAACATCTGGGTAATTGGTTCAACAGGTGATGCAAAACAAACCATTTTTGAAACCGATTTAAACATTCCTTTAGCATTAGTAATGGGAACAGAAGGCTATGGGATGCGTCGTTTAACTCAGCAACACTGTGATATTTTAGTCAAAATACCGATGATTGGACACGTTGAAAGTCTTAATGTTTCAGTGGCTGCAGGTATTATGATTTATGAAGTCTTAAGGCAACGAGGAAAAAATGATGGGAATCCTTGATCAATTAAGGGGAGAAACTAATCTTAAACAAGAAAGTGAATTTCAAGAATTAAGCTCACAACAGCAACTGGAATCTGTTTATGAGCAAACAATTTTACCTCAAATGCAAACAACATTTACTTTTTTAAAAGAGATTGTTGAACATTTAGGCTACCTTGAAAAAGGAATTGAAATTGCAGACTATAGCCAAAGGTTTCCTGAAATAGGCACATTAATTCAACAGAATTATCAAATAAATACCGATGGTTATGGTGGGTTCACTGATTTCGATAAGATTAAACAAATTAATGTTACTTTTATGTGTGTCGGTAAAGGTTCATTTGATTATACTCTAACAGGAAGAAACCGAATTGAAAGTGAAGTTGCTTTTTTACATTCTAAAAGTATACCCTTTGACTGGAATCAATTTGTTAATAAAGAAGGCGTTGATGCGGCAAAATTTACCATTACTCGAAAAATTCCTGTGCGGTTTAAATTTGAAGTGGATATGGAACATTCAAAAATTAAATTATTAATTAATAATCATGAGAATTTTAGTGTTTATAACAAATCGTTTGAGCCTGATGAAATTAATGATGGACTCCTTGATGAAGTCATTCGGTTTATGCTTAGAAAAGATAGTGATTTTATTCGTTTGGATATTAATAATCAGGATAAACAACGTATTCAGAAGAAAGCAGAAGCATTACAAATGCAACAAGCCCAATGGCTTGAAGAAATTCATGTTGAAGAAAAAGAACATGAACAGGAAAAGGAAAAAGGTAATGAAAATAAACTTTTTAGTCGATTAAATTTATTTGGTAAACGAAAAAATTAAAGTAATAGGTCATAAATCTAATAATGAAAATAATAAAACTAAGTACACTTCTATGGATGAGCGTATTGATTTCAGGTTGCGCTAGTTTTAGTAAAGGTATCACCGAAGCTTTTTTAGAAAAACAAGATGCAGTTGATAATAGAGTTTGTGAAATTTTAGGCCCAGCATTTGACGGTCTTAAACCTAATCTATATCAAGCTCATGGTAAAACTAAAGTGCTAATGATTCATGGGGTTGGTAATCATTCACCAGGTTATGCAACTGAATTTGCAGAAAAATTAGCCAAAGAATTAGATTTATCAGTAACCGCAAAACAGCATAAAAATATTAAATTAACCTCACCTACTGATAAAACTAAAAAGTTGGGAAATTTACGTATTCAGCGTTTTTTAGATAAAACTAAACAAAAAGAATTGCTATTTTATGAACTAACTTGGTCTGAAATCACCGCTAAATATAAGGAAATATTAGCTTATGATAATTCAGGTGAATATTCTTTTCGTCGGACGAAAGTTAACGAAATGATGAAAAAGTTTTCCAATGATACTGGTCCAGATCCTATTATTTATTTAGGTGAAAGCCGAGAAGATATTCTCACCGCCTTTACTCAATCTTTTTGTTGGATGGCAAGTGGTAATTGGGAAGATTTACCTGATGGCTCACCTGATGCTTGTTGGTCAAAAAACCTTTCATCAGTAGAAAGTATTCTTAAGGATCATTATGCCTTTGTTTCCCATAGTTTAGGCAGTCGAATTGCTATTGATGGTTTCCAAAAAATTGCTGAAATTTTAGGTAATAAAAATAAAAAACAAAAAATATCTGAAAAACAAAAAATTATTGCTATGGCATTAAAAAATAAACAATTACCCTTGTATATGATGTCAAACCAATTACCAATGCTACAATTAGGGCGTAGTTTACCCGAAGTGAATAATCAAAAACAAGATTATTGTGAACCTCAGGGAAAATTTTATTCCCAACGTATTTTATCAAAAACCCCGATTATTGCTTTCAGTGATCCGAACGATTTACTCAGTTATGCGATTCCTCAAAAATTTGCTGATACCTATTTAGATTCTAGGCTTTGTTTTGAAGTCACTAATATTAATATTAATATTGCCAAAGTGTTTGATATTTTTGGTCTTGGAGAAATAGCTAATCCTTTAGAGGCACATGTAGGTTATGATACCGATGATAGAGTAGTTGGTTTAATTGCTAAGGGAATTGGAGGTTCTGATACCGCTGAAATTGTTAGAGAGCGTTGCCGTTGGATTGAAACCATAGATTAGGTATCTTTCAACTTTTTAACGCTTTAAAGATATAAGTTAAAATATTCCAACTCTCAACTTTTTCTTAAAAAGGATAATCTATATGTTTATTAAAAAATTACTCATCCCATTAGCTACTTGTTTATTAATTGCTTGCCAAACAAGTTCAACAGGTCGGAGGCAAATAGCCTTTATGCCTGATGATGAAATAAATAAAATGGGTACACAAGCATTTGAGGAGTTAAAAACTAAACAAGTTATTAGTCAAAATACACGCTATAATAATTTTGTAAACTGTATTGCTAATGCCTTGGTTCAACAAGTTGGTGGAAGCTGGGAGGTGGTTGTTTTTGAAGATAACTCTTTAAATGCCTTTGCACTTCCAGGTAATAAAATAGGGGTTCATTCAGGTCTTGTCCAAATGGTTGATAATCAAGCTCAATTAGCGGCGGTTATAGGTCATGAAATAGGTCATGTTTTGGAAAGACATAGTAATGAACGTATTTCACAAGAAACTATTGTTAAACAAGGTCTTAATGTAGTAGGTGCGATTGCAGCTCCCCAATCTGCTATGGGACAACTAGGGATAAGTGCTTTAGGTTTAGGAGCGGAATATGGTATTTTATTACCTTATAGTCGTACCCATGAAAGTGAAGCTGATATTATTGGTATGGACTTAATGGCAAAAGCAGGCTTTGATCCTAGAGAAAGTATTAATTTATGGGAGAAAATGAGTTCGGCATCTCAAGGAGCAGCTTCCCCTGAATTCATGTCAACTCATCCAGCGCACGCAACCAGAATACAAGACTTAAATAAACATTTGCTAAAAGCAATGCAGTATTATCAACAATCTGCGAATAATCGCCCTAATTGCCATAAATAACCTTTTATTTTTATTTATTAAATTGAACACACATTATGAAAGATTTAGAAAAAATTATTAATGATTCCTTCGAGAATCGTGCTGAAATTACGCCAACTGGTGTAGGTGCTGAGTTACGAGAAGCTATTGAAAAATCAATTAATTTATTAGATAGTGGGCAAGCTCGTGTTGCTGAAAAAATTGATGGCGAATGGGTTGTTAATCAATGGTTAAAAAAAGCGGTGTTATTATCTTTTAGAATCAATGAAAATCGAGTAATGGATGGTGGGGTAAATCGTTATTACGATAAAGTTGAAACTAAATTTGCAACCTACACCCCCGAAGATTTTGCCAAAGCAGGCGTTCGAGTTGTCCCTAATGCTAATGCACGTCACGGTTCATATATTGCCCCTAATACGGTATTAATGCCTTCCTACGTCAATATCGGCGCTTATGTTGATAGTGGAACAATGGTGGATACTTGGGTAACGGTTGGCTCTTGCGCTCAAATTGGTAAAAATGTTCATCTATCTGGAGGAGTTGGCATTGGTGGGGTTTTAGAACCTTTACAAGCTAATCCTACCATTATTGAAGATAATTGTTTTATTGGAGCGCGTTCCGAGATTGTAGAAGGGGTTATTGTTGAAGAAGGCTCGGTTATTTCCATGGGGGTTTATATTGGACAAAGCACCAAGATTTTTAATCGGATGACAGGGGAAATTACTTACGGTCGCGTTCCAGCAGGTTCTGTGGTTGTTTCTGGTAATTTACCCTCTAAAGATGGAACGCATAGCTTATATTGTGCGGTTATTATTAAACATGTTGATGAAAAAACCCGTAGTAAAACAGGGCTTAATGAATTATTACGTGATTAACTGTTAGTAGCTATATTATACAAAGTGGCTTTTTTTAGCTTTCATCATTGCCATTAATGCTACTTTTTTCTTATGGGTACGCTCTCGTTGCTCCTGTTGTAAAACCATTAATCGTTGTTGTTTTTCTTGATGGCGTTGTCTTGCTAAAATGGGATTATATTTTTTTTCAGTAGTTTCTATGACAATACAATCAACAGGGCAAGGAGGAAGACATAATTCACAGCCTGTACACTCCTCGGTAATAACTGTATGCATCATTTTAGATACACCTATAATGGCATCAACAGGACAAGCAATAAGGCATTTTGTACAACCAATACACTCTTGTTCAATAATAATAGCTACACTAGGTGGTTGATATTCTCCAAATTTAGTGTTTAATGGTTTAATTTCTTTATTTAATAACGTTGCTAATGCTTGAATAGTCGTATTACCACCAGGTGGACATTGGTTTATTCCCACTTCATTATTTGCCAGTGCATTAGCATAAGGTTCACATCCCTGATAACCACAACGAGTGCATTGAGTTTGAGGTAATAGAGCGTTAATTTGTTCTGGTAAATTAGTTTTAGGTGTATTCATTATTAGCAATAATCAGGATAAATTTTGAAATATACTCTTATTTTAGTTATTAATTACTATCAACGTTATATTTCTCCATATAAAGGTTTTCATTGTGCTTATGCAAACCAGTATGGTGGAGATTCTTGTTCACAAGCAATTAAGCGAATTTTATTAAATGAAGGTTGTATTAAAAGTTTTCATTTTAGCCGTTCACGGTTTAGGAATTGTCGAAATGCGAATGAAACTTTGAGACGGGGCAATAAATTAGGATCATGTGATTGTTTAGGTGAAGGGACTGGTCAATGTGCAGAAAATTGTATTTCTAATCAAATCAGCAGCGTCTGTGATAGTTTTGATTGCTGTTCTTTTTAGTTTAAATTTAGTAAAAATAAAGGCCTTAATAATTATGAAAATAGCCACCTTTAAAGAATGGGATTTAGATACATTAGATGAGGCTTTTAACTTAAAACAAGTGTTTGATAATAATTATCCTTTATTAAAAAATTGGCAACAATTTGAGCTTAAAATAACCGAATTTGAGCAGAAATTTATATTTGATTTACAACAGCCTTTAATTTGGGGAGGTAAATCTTGGAACGAAGTCGAACTCGAAAATAAATTTATTAGCCCTTTAATCATGATAGCTAAAATAGATGATGGACAAATTGGTTATTTTTTGGAAAGACCGCTTTCAGGTGTCGTCGGAGATTATCAGCTTTCAGGATCTGTAGATGGTATGATTGCTACAGGGAGTCGTAATCCTCGTATTCCTTATTTTTGTTTGCATGAGTATAAGCGCAGTATAGAAAATCAAGGTACACCTGACGCACAAGTACTCGCAGCGATGTTAGTTGCCCGAGAAAAAAATAATCAATCAGTAATAAAAGGTTTATATATCGTTGGATTAACATGGAATTTTATTATTTTAAATGGCAATGAATATTGTATTAGTAAGGATTATAAAGCCGATAGTATAGAAATATTAGCCATCTTTAAAATGTTGAAAGCAGTTAAAATCATGATTAAACAACAAGCTATTACCTAGAATAACGTCTATTATCCATTAAATACTCTAGCTGACGTTCCCTCGAATAAAGCTCATCTCGTAATCGTTGCCGTTTTCGGTCTAAATCATGAATATCAACCCGAATAATTGAGCGATCATCATCAGAAAGCTTACTATTTAATAAGCTATTCTCTTTATCAAATAAGTCATCATCCAAGCTTTCTAAATCTTCTTGGCATTGGTAAACATCATAAGCAGCTTGATTATAACGTAAAAAAGTAGTGTGAATATTAGAAGGACAAACTGATTGATAACGGCGACCTTGTAAACCTAAATCAATAGCATTATCAAGTCGACAGTAATCTTGTAATCCTTCTTTTCGGCCAGTATTATACTGCTCTTTATCCAAATAAATACCATATTCTAAACACGCTTTTTGGTGTTGACCAAGACGCTTAAACGTTCTACCAATGCGACCGTCATTAAGACCTAGCTCAAACCATGATCCCTGTAGACAATCTTCCCGACTTAAGGTCGCACAACCACTTATTGATGATAAGATAATAATAAAAATAAAAAATCTTGTAAACTTCATATTTTTAATTCATACCTGGAAATGAATAGACTTCTTTTATCGTTAAATTAGGAAAAGAACTAACTATTTGCACTTTAAAATCAGGAAATGATTCAACACGTTGCCACTGTCCGCATTGATTTGGAAATGAGTTTACAAACTGAACTTTTAAATCAGGGAACGCGCTAACAAATTGAATTTTAATATCTGAAAAGGAACTAACAAACTGAACTTTGCCATATAAATTTATTCCATTTAATGAGCAATATTGGTTCACTTCAGCATTAATATTAATATTAGGAGAAAATAATAATAAAATAATAAATAGAAATTGAACAATCATTTTTCCTCCTCGTTTTTATAACCCTCACCTGTTCCTAATAATTTAGCAATAATATTTTTTTGGATCTCAGAAGAGCCTGCAAATAAACGACTGGCAATCGCATCATGTACAAAATCATTCATTTTATTGGTCTCTAATAATCCCATTGTTCCCATAATTTGTATAGCATCTAAACTTGACTGTAAAAAGGCTTCAGAAGCGTATAGTTTAGTTTGCGCACTAGCTAGTGTTAAGCGTTTATTTTTTATTTTTAAACGTGCACATTCATTAAGCCATAAAGTTATGGTTTCTAAACGCAATTTCATTTCAGCAATTTTATGACTAATTGCCTGATTTTTACCTAAATGCGCCCCATTAACTTTTCTGGTTCTACTATAATTTATAACTGTTTCTAATTGCCATTCCATGATGCCACTAAGACCTGCAAAAATAAAGGAGCGTTCTAATTCCAGTGCATTTTGTATCATTAATGCACCAGCTCCTACTTTTCCTAGTTTCCTATCCGTAGGGATTAAGCAGTTTTCTAAAAGAACATCACCCATTGTTGCAGTTGCACAGCCTTTCACTGGATTATTATCAGTAAAAAATACCTTTTTATCTTCACGTTTCACTAAAAAAGCGGTTAATTTATTATCTAATTTAGCATAAATAATTAAAGTATCCGCAATAGGCGCGTTAGTAATAAAACGTTTATGCCCTTTTAGAATAAATCCTTTATCACTTACAGTAGCGGTTGCTGTCAAAGCATTCATATCTGAACCTGCTTGTGGTTCAGTAATTGCCTGTCCTGCGATCATTTCACCCGATAATAAAGCAGGTAACCAACGCTGTCGTTGTTGAATAGATCCAAAGCTCATAATTGGAAATATAGCTCCCCATAAATGGGCATTAATCGACAATATTAAACCACTATCTAAACACTGTTTTCCAAGTCCTTGATGAGCAATAATTAGATCTTCAAAACTATCACCATGTCCACCGAATTCAACAGAAACAGCATGTTTTAAAAATTGAAGTCTTCCACAATGACGAATACGCAGGCGTGATGCATATTTATCACCTTGAGCTGGGATTTGGCTGAAGTCATAATTCATGATGATTTAAAAAGTTGGCTAAGGGCAAGATAATCAAGTTTAATATTTAATAATTCTGGTAAGATTTTAAATGTAACAAACAACATATAAGCTAATGACCATAATAACAGCATTCTTTAATAAAGGTTATAAGATGCTTCATCATTGCGTAAAAATTTCATCCTTAATTCTTGATAATCTAACATTAATTATTTTATATTGATAAAATACAATATTATAAGTAAAAATAATTTTGAAGTTTTAAACATAGCTTTAATTTAGCACACTCAAACAACTCAAAAGGACAACAGTGAGTAACAAACGTAAAAAGCAAAAAATTAATCAACCCGAAGCTAAAATCAATAATCTTGAAGAATTTAAAAGTGGGGAGCGCGCTCACAAAGTTTTAGCACGGGGAGGATTAGGCTCACGGCGTGAAATTGAACGTTGGATAGAAGAAGGGTTATTAACAATTAATGGAATTAAAGTTAGTTTAGGGCAGTCATTAATAACTGGGGATGTCTTGCATATAAGAGGACGGATTGTTCATTGGGAAAAGTTCGGCGAACAACCAACTCGAGTACTAGTTTATCATAAACCAACTGGCGAAGTGGTAACTCGTCGTGACCCAGAAGGTCGTCCTGTTATTTTTACCCAACTACCTAAATTACAAATTGGACGTTGGATTGCGATTGGACGTTTAGATATAAATACTTCAGGATTAATTTTAGTCACCAATAATGGTGAGTTAGCAAATCGTCTCATGCACCCATCATCCGAGGTTGAGCGTGAATATGCGGTCAGAATATTAGGTAATGTTGATGATGAAATGTTGACACGTTTAAAAACAGGGGTTGAGCTAGAAGATGGTGTTGCCCATTTTGATGATGTGAAATTTTTTGCAGGTGAAGGTGCGAATAAATGGTATCACGTTGTGGTTAAAGAAGGTCGAAACCGTTTAGTAAGACGTTTGTGGGAATCTCAAGAAGTCACAGTCAGCCGTTTGATGCGTGTTAGGTACGGGCCTGCTATCCTACCTGAACGGGTTAAAGCCCATTTATTTTATGAATTAAATGAAAAAGAATTAACGATTTTAATGGAATTTGTTAACCTTAAAGTAGAAAAAAAACCAAAACCTGATTGGCAGCAAAAACCGTTATCTCCAAAAAATAAAAACCATCCAATGTTGAAAAAAACTAAACGGCAATCATTTAAACACGGTCGATAAGTAAATAGTAAAATATAGAAAATTAATGGTTGGTTATTTATTACTTTCAAATAGCAGATACGGATATAATAAACACATTATAAAGCCACCCCTTTATTATCTATACTTATGACAACGCCTTCGTATTCTTCAAGCTTTCATTTTATCAGTCATCGGATACAGCGATTTTTACCTAATTCGCAAACTGTTGCTCTAGCAGTTATTTTATTATTTGGTTTTTTATTAATCTACTTTTTATCTGATTTATTGATGCCTGTGCTTGCATCTATTGTTATTGCTTATTTATTAAATGGCTTAGTCATTAAAGCTGAAAAGAAAAACTTATCACGTTTATTTGCCGTTTATACCATTTTTTCAGCATTTGTAACCTGCCTAGGCTTTTCTATTTTTGTGTTAATGCCCATGGTTTTCTCTCAAACTATTCAATTAGCGCAACGAATTCCAGATATGCTTAACACAATGCAGATCCAAATTTTGCATTTACCAGAGCTATATCCGCAGTTAATGACCGAAGATAGTGTTAAAAAAGTAATAATTTCAGTGCAAAATGAATTACTTCAATATGGACAAGAAATTATTTCAGGCTCAGTAGCCTCCGTGGTTAGCTTGGTTTCAGCGATGGTTTATTTATTTTTAGTTCCGTTAATGGTTTATTTTTTGTTAAAAGATAAAAACATACTGCTTGAATGGCTGTTACGCTTTACCCCTAAAGATCGTAATTTAACCACTAAAGTTTGGAAAGAAGTTGACATCCAAATTGCAAATTATGTTCGTGGAAAATTTGTTGAAGTTTTTATTCTATGGGCAGCAAGTTATATAACTTTTTCCACTTTAGGGTTAAATTATGCCATGCTATTAGCGGTATTAATGGGATTATCAGTTATTATTCCCTATGTTGGAGCAACGTTAGTTACTTTTCCTGTTTTGGGTGTTGCGTATACACAATGGGGTTTTAGTCATGATTCATTTATTTATACAGTGATTGCTTATTCAATTATTCAAGCAATAGACGGGGTAGTTTTAGTACCTTTGCTCTTTTCAGAAGCGGTTAATTTACACCCGATTGCTATTATTATTGCCATTTTATTTTTTGGAGGGCTTTGGGGTTTTTGGGGGGTGTTTTTTGCCATTCCATTAGCGACTGTCGTTAAGTCTGTACTTAACGCTTGGCCTAAAAGTCATAATAATAACCTGAATAAAGTTTATTAATTATTCTGCTGTTTTAGTCTAATAATTCCTGATTATAAAATAATCGCTATAAAATTGAAGTTGTAATATTTAGCCTTTGGAACTTAATAATAGTGGAGTTTTATTCAGAATAAATAATATATAAAATAAAATTAAAATGCGTCTCACAAAAAGGAAACAGTGTTACTTTTGTCTCATAAAAAACATGTTAGAATCAAATGAAGATTATTTAAACTAGGATTTTAGCTCATGTCGGAATTACTTTTAAAAAAACCAGACCCTCTCCCTTTATCGGAAGAAAACGAAGTAAAGATGTCTTCACTAACTCCTGATATAAATGATACTGAACTAGAATTGACTACAAAAAAGAAAAAGAAAAAGAAAAATAAAAATAAAAAATCTGATTTTAAAGAAAAAGGTAGTATTCGTGGTATCGAAACTATGTTTAGGAGTTCTTGCCGTACTCAATTAGCGTTAACAGCACTAGCTGATAATAAAGCGAATATTATGATTTCAATTAATGGATTCATTTTATCGGTTGTCATTGCAAGTGGAGGTATTATTTTTAACTCAAATCCTTATTTATTACTTCCTATAGGCGTTTTACTATTAACAAGTCTTATGGCGATGTTTTTAGCTATTCGTGCCGCACGTCCTAATATTAATAGTAGTCTTAAAGTCACTAAAAAAGATTTTTTTACTGGAAAAGCTAATATTTTATTTTTTGGACATTTTATTAATTTAAAAGAAGATGATTATCTTAAAGTCGTGGGAAAAATCATGAAAAATAGAGAGCTAACTTATCGACACATTGCCCAACATACACATGGTTTAGGTATTGGATTAGTTAGAAAATTCAAATTATTACGTCTTGCTTATAATATATTTATAGCGGGATTAGCCACAAGCATTGCTTTATTTTTTGTTATTTATATTTCTTTAAATATGAATGTGATTATTCCTGATGTTAGCGCGTTAGAATCACCAGATTTTCCAACTTTTTATGAATTTAAATCATTAGATACGGTTAAAGAGGCTTCAGGTGTACAGCAATTATCTGATGGACGCTTTCTTACCGTTAATGATGAAAAAGATCATCCTTTTGATATATTAACATTAAGTAATAAAGGTGTATTTACTGCAACTCCACTTTATCCGCAAAAACAATTTTTAGAGTCTGGGCAATACGCAGATTTTAGAAAATTGGATGATCTTGAAGGGATTGATAGTGATAACCAAGGTTATTTGTATGCAATTACCTCTCATTCTTTTACCAGTAAAGGCAAAAGAAAAAAAAATCGTGAAAAATTAGTTCGTTTTCAAATTCAAGAACAAACTATTATTAAACCTATCGTCATTAAGACCTTGAAAGTGGCTATTGCCGACCAACATCCATTTTTAAGAATGGCTTTAGAAGAAAAAAACAGTAAGTCAAAACAAGGGTTTAATATTGAAGGATTAAGCCTAAACCCCACCCAAGATAAATTACTGTTAGGTTTGCGTTCGCCCTTAAAGGATAATAAGGCAATTATATTGACTTTAGATAATATTAACGATGTATTTAACTTACAAACCCCTCTTAAAATTTCACCAGAAGTACATTTTATAGATTTAGGAGGAGAAGGAATCCGTAGTCTTAACTATATTCCACGTTTAGATGGTTATCTGATTGTAAGCGGTCCTGTTGGTAAAAGTAAAAATATTGAATTTAAATTATGGCTGTGGAACATACAAAAAAATACTACACAACGCGTTACTGTAGAGGGTTTATCAGGGTTCGAAGAGGCAGAAGGTTTAGCACCAATTAGCTGGAATGGACATCCACGATTATTAATTATGACTGATGGAATGTTAACGGATTCAAATATCGCGCGTTATATTATTCTAAAGTATGAGCAATTGCATATTAAAAAACAATGAAAATAACGCTGGATTTTTTGATAGACACGAATGCAGTAGGAATTCTCGCACGAATTACACTATTGCTTATGGAAAAAAACTTTATTATTGTTGACCATTCAAGAGAAAAACCCAAGCATCATAATGAAAAATATCATCTTATCTTGTCATTATCTTATAATTATGAAAAACTAAGTAACGAAATTGTTGATAGTTTAATTCAAGAGTTAAAAACTGTAGAGCATGTACATGAGGTTTTAAAAACTGATTTAAAAAATAAAGAGTCATTGCTCACTATTGGTAATCATATTGTGCAAAGCTATCCAGATATAATGATACCTTTAAATGAATATGCAAAAAAACTTGATAGAGAAGACGAAGAAAATAAGACCGCTATTCTTTATGAAGTAGGGAAGATGGTTGGTAAAAAAATAGCTATTAATCATTACAAATTTTTACACATTGATGAATCTATTACCAAAGCACTTAAAAAAATAGTGTTACCTGTTATTTCACCTTTTTCATTAGCTAAAGTAATAGATAATGAACTACATGTTTCAGTTTGTCCTTTTTGTATGAGTCCAGAAGAAAGTATTGTAACTGTTACCCAATGCGACTTTTTAACAGGATTTATTGTAGGATTAATCAAAACTAAACAAGATGTTTATGTTGAAAAAATAAAATGTCGAGCTTATAAAAGTAAGACTTGCATTTTTTCGGTAAGTAAAAAATATTAGCAGTATTATTTCTAAAAAATCAAGAAAATAGTTTTTTTAGCATTACCTATAATTTTAATTATTAAGAAGAATTTTATGTTTGTAGATCCTATTAATATTGTTGATGCTATTCTTGAAGGCATAAAAGCAACCTTAGTTTTCAGTTTGGTTTTTATTTTATGGCGGTCAGGAAAAAAGTATCCTGAACTCTCAGGAGGAAGTTGGAATTTAATTTTATTTGGTTTTATTTGTATAGCAATCGGCTTAATGTTAGATTTTAGCGATGAGTTTATTGATTATGGTTCAATCATTGCTACTGCTGATATTATAGAAACTATTATAGAAGAAGGTGTTTTAATGCTAGGTTTTGTGCTAGTGACCATTGGTTTTAATAAATGGTTTGCATTTGTTGGGAGATTTTTAGGTATTAATCATTCTTGATTTTAAAAAACTACTTCACAGGAAAATTTCATAAATAAAAAACAGCATAAAAGTTAAGTATCATTACTTTTACCTTTCCATAGTAATCAGTGAAATAACTGATTTTTTATAATTTAGTCTTAAATACCATGCGTACTTCACAATTCCCATTAAGCACTGTTAAAGAAACCCCGACCGATGCTGAAATAGCCAGTCATAAACTTATGATTCGTGCAGGATTAGTCCGTAAACTTGCGGCAGGACTTTACACTTGGTTACCACTAGGCTTACGGGTTTTACGAAAAGTAGAAAAAATTACCCGTGAAGAAATGGAAAAAGCAGGAGCTTTGGAATTGCTAATGCCTGCGCTACAACCAGCTGAATTATGGCAAGAAACAGGACGTTGGGAACGCTATGGGTCTGAACTTGCACGCTTAAAAGATCGTCATCATCGAGATTTTTGTTTAGGCCCAACTCATGAAGAAATTATCACCGACTTGGCACGTCATGAATTAAAAAGTTATAAACAGTTACCTGTTAATTATTATCAAATTCAAACTAAATTTCGTGATGAAATTCGCCCACGCTTTGGAGTTATGCGATCACGTGAATTTATTATGAAAGATGCCTATTCATTTCATTTAACCCCAGAATCATTACAGCAAACGTATGATGTTATGTTCCAAGCCTATTGTACTATTTTTAATCGTTTAGGTTTAAAGTTTCGGGCAGTGCAGGCTGATTCTGGTGCGATTGGTGGTGCAATTTCACATGAATTTCATGTATTAGCCGACTCAGGAGAAGATGCAATTGCTTTCTCAACGACAAGTGATTATGCCGCTAATGTTGAAAAAGCCGAAGCCATGATGCCAATGGGTGAGCGTGCTAAACCCAGTACTGATAAACAGTTAGTTGATACTCCAAATCAACATTCCATTAATGAAGTGAGTAAATTTTTTAATACTTCATCTAAACAGTGTTTAAAAACTTTAATTGTAAAAGCTGATAACGGTGGGGTTATAGCTTTATTATTACGCGGAGATCATGAATTAAACCCGCTTAAAGCTGAAAAAATTAAGGGAATTGCTTCACCCTTAACATTTGCCTCGGATGCGGAAGTTATAGAAACATGTGGTTGTAAACCTGGTTCCATTGGAATTTTTGATTTAACTATTCCGATGATTGCCGACCGCAGTGTTACTTTAATGGCAGATTTTATCTGTGGTGCAAATCAAGATGATAAACATTATCAGCATGTCAACTGGGAACGTGATATAACTTTACCTGAACAAATTGAAGATTTACGTCGTGTGATTACAGGTGATCTAAGTCCTGATAATCAGGGAAAATTAACACTTGCACGTGGAATTGAAGTAGGACATATTTTTCAATTAGGGAATAAATATAGCCAAGCAATGAATGCGACGGTTATTAATGAGTCAGGTAAAAATCAAACCCTGATTATGGGATGTTATGGAATAGGTATTTCTCGTATTGTTGCCGCAGCAATTGAGCAAAACCATGATGATAAAGGAATTTTATGGTCAAATGCACTAGCTCCGTTTCAAGTTGCTCTTTGCCCGATGAATATGCACAAATCAGTACGCTTAAAAGAAGCCGCTGAAAAACTTTATCAACAGTTAATTAATGCAGGCATTGATGTTTTATTTGATGACCGTAAGGTACGCGCAGGATTTATGTTTTCAGATATGGAATTAATTGGTATTCCGCATCGTTTAGTTTTAGGTGATCGTGGTTTAGATAAAGGTATAGTTGAGTATCGTTCGAGAACAGCAATTGAAAATCAAGATATTCCTTTAGAAGATATTATTACCTTATTAAAAAATAAACTTAGTCTCAATTAATTCTTAATTCTTAATTATTTACATAACATAGGTATCTTTCATTTAGCTTAAAAGTGTAACACTAGAAATGAAAGATGCCTATTTTGCATCTATATTAAGACTGTTAATACCGTTAACTCCTAATGATAATTTTAATTTTAATAACGCAGGACGGTCGTTAATCATAACAATTGGCTTATTTTCATTATCTATTTTCAAAGAATAAACATTTTTTTTAGTAAATTTATTATCCTTTTTAAGGGTGATAATCGGAATTAAACGAGAAACTTGAGATTGCTCAAAACCAGAATACCCCAAGACAATACCAAGATAACGCGCGCCGTCAACCCTGTCTAAAGTTAATTGTTGTTTATTTCCAGGTAAAACAATGAAATCTTCACTATTAATACAAGCAGGGTCAATTTGTTCTACCGTTAATAAACGTTTTATACCACTACTTGATTTAATAGCGATTAAAAAAGCTCTAGGGTCAGTGAATTGAAAGACTTTCATTAATAATGAATCATTCCTTTTATCAAAACTACTAAGATTATTTACCGATTCTATTTCAAGAGAAATTGCTTTTTTTTGATAATCCCAAAGAATTTCGGAAATAATGTTATCTTCTGCATTAAAGACAGTTCCTTTATCAACCCAATGTTGTTGGAAATCATCCCAACTCCATGAACTAACGATGACAGTTTTTTGGATTACTTTAGCAGGTAACTCAAGCTTTTGAACACAGGCTGTCATCACTAATAATACCACTAATAACAGAGTTTTAGTCATCGTTATTCATTTCATTTTCTTAAATCATCTGTTATTTATGCAAATGGTTGTTGCAAAATAATCGTTTCATTTCGATCTGGTCCCGTAGATAAAATAGCAATCTTAACCCCAATTAATTCTTCAATCCTAGCAACATAGGCTTTTGCATTGACAGGAAGTTTTTCAAAATCTGTGATCCCTACTGTAGTCTCATTCCAGCCTGACATTTCTTCTATGATAGGCGAACAAGCAGCATATTGTTCTGCACCTAAAGGGGCAATATTCGTCCGTTTACCATCAATTTCATAAGCAGTACAAATTCCAATTTTATCTAAACCATCAAGTACATCCAGTTTAGTCAAACAAATTCCACTTAAACTATTTATTTGTGCAGATTTTCGCATAGAAACGGCATCAAACCAACCGGTACGCCGCTTACGCCCTGTTGTTGCTCCAAACTCCTGACCTTTTGTCCCTAAATGTTCACCATTTTTATCATGCAATTCTGTTGGAAACGGACCATTACCCACCCGTGTAGAATAAGCTTTAGTTACACCAAGAATATAATCTAAGTTTAAAGGGCCGATTCCAGTACCTGTTGCAGCTCCTCCAGCGGTTGTATTTGATGAAGTAACATAAGGATAAGTTCCATGATCTATATCTAATAATGCCCCTTGCGCCCCTTCAAATAAAACATTGTTGCCTTTTTGGTGATAATCATTAATTTTTTCACTCACATCAATTAACATAGGTTTAACCATTTCGGCTAATTTTAAAGCATTTTCTAACGACTGCTGATAATCAACCGCCTCCGCTTTATAATAATTAACCAACATAAAATTATGATAATCAGTTAACTCTTTTAGTTTTTCAGCGAATAGCTCAGGATTTAATAAATCACCTGCTCTTAATCCTCGTCTTGCTACTTTATCTTCATAAGCAGGTCCGATACCACGTCCAGTTGTCCCAATCGCTTTATTACCTCGAGCAATTTCTCGTGCCTGATCGATAGCAATATGAACTGGTAAAATTAACGCACAAGCTTCACTAATTTTTAGGCGTTCTTTTACCTTAATACCTGATTTTTCTAAAAATTCAATCTCTTCGGATAATGCTTCTAAAGATAAAACCACCCCATTACCAATTAAACAATCAACATGGGTTCTTAAAATACCTGAAGGAATTAAATGTAATACCGTTTTTTCACCATCAATGACCAGAGTATGTCCTGCATTATGTCCACCTTGAAAACGAATGACTGCCGCTGCTTGATCGGTCAATAAATCAACTAGCTTTCCTTTACCTTCATCACCCCATTGTGTACCGATGATAACAACATTTTTTCCCATAATTATTCCAAATCTAATTTAATTTAATGGCATAAGTTGCCATTTTTCATTTTCTTTTATTAAAATTGCAGTGCAATTTAATTCTTTTGCACCACCTGATTGTTCTGGTAATTGTTGTATAACCACGCGACCTTTTGCTCTTAAATCTCTAATTATTTCAAATAGCTGTAAATCATTCACAACAGGAGCAAAAATTATTTCTTCGTCCATTGAGTCAGTTTTAGGTTTATTTAATGAAGCTAAAAACTTTAAATCAGCACTAAAACCTGTTGCAGGACGCGCTCGACCAAAGACTCCACCAATATTATCATAACGTCCACCTCGTGCTATTTCTCGTCCTACTTTTGGAATAAACGCTGCAAAAATAACCCCTGTATGATAATGATAACCACGTAATTCTGCTAAATCAAAATTAATAGATAATCTAGGAAACATAACTGCTAACTGTTCAGCAAGTGTTTGTAAATCAACTAAAGACTGTTGAATTTCAGTACTTTCTTTAGAAAAAATTTCAATCGCAGTGGTCAAAATTTCTTTACTACCATTCAATTTAGGGAGTTTTAAAAATAAAGATTTAATAGTTTCATCAATTATATAACTATCTATTAAGGCAACTAACTCGGTATTAGCTTTACGTTGTAAAATATCAAATAATTCATTTTCTTGCTGTAAACTTAACCCTGCTTGTTTTGATAAAGCTCTATAAATACCGACATGCCCTAAATCAAGATGTATATCTTCTAAACCTATAATCGCTAGCATTTCTAGCATTAATTGAATAACTTCTAAATCACTTTCACGCCCTTTATGTCCATAAATTTCTGCTCCAATTTGCATAGGGCTACGACTTTGCTCTAATACCTCGCTAACTGTATGTAATACCGAGCCTACATAACAAAGTCTGGTGGGTGCATCATGCCTTAAATTATGTGCATCAATCCGTGCAACTTGTGGAGTCATATCAGCACGAATTCCTAACATTTCACCACTTAATGGGTCAGTAAACTTAAAGGTTTGTAAATCAAGTTCATGTCCTGTACCTGTTAATAACGAGGCTAAATAATCAACTAATGGCGGAATGATTAATTTATAACCCCAGCTATTAAAAACATCTAATAACTTCCGCCGTAAACGCTCTAAATGTACCGCATCATCTGGTAAAATTTCTTCAATTCCATCAGGAAGTAACCAAGGGTCTTGTTGTAACATTATTCTGTATCCATTCACAGAAAACGCCCCATATCAATGGAGCGTTTTGGTGGCGATACCCCTTTTCAACTATTGTTGTATAGGGCGTTATTTATTGTTGTTTTTTAAAATATTTAAAGAAATCTGAATCAGGATCCATAACTATCATATCACCTGAGGTTGAAAAGGTCTTTTTATACGCATTTAAACTTCGATAAAAGCTAAAAAACTCAATATCTTCACCATAAGATTTTGCATAAATTTCAGCTGATTTTCCATCACCTTCACCACGTAATATTTCAGCATCTCGGAATGCATCTGCTAAAGTTACGGTTCTTTTACGATCAGCTTTAGCTCGAATACGTTCAGCGGCTTCCGCTCCTTGAGAACGAAACTCTCTAGCAACCCTTTCCCGTTCAGCTTCCATACGGCGGTAAACCGAACTACTAACTTCTTTTGGTAAATCAATCCGTTTAACTTGAATATCAATAATTTCCATCCCTAATTTAGCGGCAATAACAGCAGAACTTTTAATTAAAATTTCTCGAATAATGCTACGGTCAGTAGACACTAATTGCTTAATGTCACGCTTACTAAATTCTGCACGATAAGCATCTTTAATAATTTGGTCTAGGCGTAAATTAGCTTGACTAATATCACCAGCAACTACCGTATAGAATTTTTTAACATCGCCAATACGCCATTTAACAAAAGAATCAACAATAACATTTTTCTTTTCTGCGGTTAAAAAACGCTCAGGTTTTGAGTCTAAAGTTTGAATTCGGTTATCAAATTTTTTAACATTATTAATAAAAGGCAATTTGAAATAAAGTCCAGGACTATAATCATATTTAATAATTTCCCCTAATTTAAACTTAATCGCTATTTCTGTTTCTGCTACCGTAAACATACAACTAGTACCAATAAAAAATAGCATCGAAAGACCCATTAAAATTTTATTACCATTCATTATCGTCCCCTTTCAGTACGAGTGCGAGATGAAGTTATTGGCACAGGTTTCTCTGTTTTATGCACTTGATGTTTAGACTCATTAGCAAGTGTTTTATCAATTTGATTAGCGGATGAATTCGCTATTTTATCCAAAGGTAAATAAAGTAAATTATTACTTCCTTTTACATCAACCATTACTGTTTTAGTCGTTGATAAAACGGCTTCAATTGATTCCAAGTACAACCGCTGTCTTGTCACTTCTGGAGCTTTTCGATACTCGGTTAATAGTTTTGTAAACCGACTCACTTCACCAATAGATTTAGCAATGACTTGTTCTTTATATGCTTCAGCTTCCTGAATTCTTCTAGCAGCAGCCCCCCGAGCTCTTGGAATCACATCGTTAGCATAGGCTTCTGCCTCGTTAATTAAACGTTGTTGATCTTCACGGGCTTTGATTGCATCTTCAAATGCACCTTGTACTTGTTCAGGCGGCTGGGCATCTTGTAAGTTGACGCTAGTAATCTGAATACCGGCTTTGTAAGCATCCATCATCGTTTGAATTTCTGTTTTAATTTTTGCAACAATATCTACCCTTCCTTCCGTTAATACATAGTCCATCTTACTACTACCTATAACCCCACGTTCAGCACTTTCTGTCACTTGCTTTAAGGTTGCTTGAGGATTGGCAACATTAAACAAAAATTGTTTAGCATTTTTAACTTGATACTGAACTGCAAGACGCACATCAATAATATTTTCATCTTTTGTCAACATCAAGGCTTCTTTAGGAACAGACCCAACACCTTGTCCACCTGCTGAACGATAACCCACTTCAATATAACGTTGTTGCTTAACATTAACCAACTCAACTTGTTCAATTGGATAAGGAAAATGCCAATTTAAACCTGCTTTTGTTGGTGGTTCAATATATTTTCCAAAACGTGTTTCAACACCCAAGTTACCTTCATCGACAATGTAAAAACCACTTAATCCCCAAAGGAATAATGCTCCTACAGATAGAATTCCAAGACCTGTGGAAAAATTAAAGGAATTATTATTACCATTATCACTACCACCACCAAAAATACCGCCTAATTTCTTTTGTAACGAACGAATTGCTTCATCCAAATCAGGTGGACCTTGTTGGTCTTTACGGCCACTCCAAGGGTCTTTGTCTTTATCATCACCACTGGGTTCATTCCAGGACATACAAATGCTCCAAATTGGGTTACTTCAAAAATTTAATATCTGTGTTTAACTATCTATTCTATCGCAAATATCCATTAATATTCACTTTTTGATTATATTTTTAATCATTGCTTATTTATTTTATTTCTTCATATTCAACTGATTTTAACAATCCTAGATGCTTTTTATCTATTTCAATTGATAAACACCAACCACCATAATCATCAGATTCTTCATTAATAATTTTAGCAAAATTAAATAACTTAGCTCGTATTCCTGCTTGAGTTGCAGATAAATAACATTTTATTTTTACTTTATTAGAGGAAAATAATTCAACTAAGGCCTGATAAAGTAATTCAAGACCTGCACCTGTTTGTGCTGAGAGCCAAACTCGTACAGGTTTATCATTATCGTCATAATCAATATGCGGGCTAATATTTTCAAGTAAATCAATTTTATTAAATACTTGCAGTTGATTAATATCATCAGCATCTATTTCTTTGAGTACTTGATTAACTTGAAAAATGGTGTCATCACGATCACGAGCATTAGCATCAATTATGTGTAGTAACAGTTTAGCTTCACTAGCTTCTTGTAAAGTCGAGCGAAAAGCTGACACTAACTCATGGGGTAAATGACGAATAAAACCGACGGTATCTGCTAAAATAATTTCTGAGCCATTTTCAATTTCACACTGCCGTAATGTTGGATCTAAGGTTGCAAAAAGTTGATTTGCCGTATAAATAGACGCACCAGTTAATTTATTAAACAACGTTGATTTACCTGCATTGGTATAGCCTACTAATGAGACTGCCGGTACTTTGGCTTTTGTACGTTTATTTCGCCCTTGATGCCGTTGTTTTTCAACTTTTTTTAATCGTTGCTGAATAAGTTTAATTCGCATTCCTAGCAAGCGTCTGTCAGTTTCTAACTGAGTTTCACCAGGCCCTCTCATTCCTATACCACCTTTTTGACGTTCTAAATGTGTCCAACCACGCACTAAACGTGTTGATAAATGTCGAAGTTGTGCTAATTCTACTTGAAGTTTTCCTTCAAAAGTTCGCGCTCTTTGAGCAAAAATATCTAAAATCAAACCATTTCTATCCACTACCCGAACCTCTAGTGCTTGCTCAAGGTTTCTTTCTTGACTAGGGGATAAGGAATGATTAAATAAAACAATATCTGCTTCATGGGTGTGAATTTCAGCTTTTAATTCCTCAACCTTACCTGAGCCAATAAAATAGCGTGGATCAGGCGAACGATGACCACCTATTAAAGTATATACAGGATCAGCACCAGCTGATTTTGCCAGTTCTTTTAATTCCAGTAAGTCTTCTTGACCAGTATGTAAGGTAAGATGAACGAGAATGGCACGCTCACCTGTTTCAGGACGGTCAAACAATCGTATACTCCTTTAAAAAATACTTTTTACTCATTTTTATCAATGAGTTCGCTATCACGACTAATTTTAATAGTCTTGCTGGGGACAATGGTTGAAATAGCATGTTTATAAACCATTTGGCTAACGGTATTTTTTAACATAATTACATATTGATCGAAAGAATCGACTTTACCTTGTAATTTTATTCCATTGACTAAAAAAATAGATACGGGAACATGTTCTTTTCTAAGCGTATTTAAGAACGTATCCTGTAAGTTTTGAGCTTTTGACATCCAATTTCTCTCTATTATTGTTTAACTAAAGTTTATTAAGGATCACTATGACTATAGATTATAAGCCATTATTTACTAGATTGGCAGTGACTAAAAATCATTTATTAAGATTAAACTAGAAAATTGGGACAAATTTAGAATTTACAAGCTCAATAATAATTTTATCAGAATCAAACAATTCATGAATTCAAGTTAATAAATGTAAGTTTAAATTGCAAATGAGAATGATTATTGATAACATCTTTAAAAGATTCACTTATTTTTTAGGAGTACAAATTATTATGGATACAAACTTCTCAGCATTAGCCGTGGGTGATAGTGGACAAATAGCAGGTTTCTCTAAATCAGGAAAAGCTTATCGTAAACGATTACTCGCAATGGGATTAACACCGGGAACACCCTTTAGTATTACTCGTTTTGCCCCAATGGGTGACCCTGTTGAAATAAAAATACGAGGTTTTTCTTTAACTTTGCGTAAAGATGAAGCCGCTGTATTACTTATTAAAAAAATCTGATGAATAATGTTTTTGTTGTCGGGGTCGTGGGTAATCCTAATTGTGGTAAGACAACCCTTTTCAATGCACTCACAGGATCAAAACAACAAGTTGGTAATTGGCCAGGGGTTACCGTTGAAAAGAAAACTGGAAATTATCAGTTTAAAAATCAAACCATTGATTTAGTTGATTTACCTGGAACATATTCATTAGAAGCGACAGATGATAGCGTTTCTTTAGATGAAAAGTTAGCGCGTGATTATGTCGCCTCTAAACAAGCTGATTTAATTATTAATATTATTGATGCTTCTAATATAGAACGTAATCTTTATCTAACTTCGCAATTAATTGAAATGCGTGTCCCGATGATATTAGTGCTTAATATGATGGATATGGTCAAGAAGCGAGGCATTACAATAGATATGAATTGTTTAGCCGAAAAACTAGGCTGTCCTGTTATTCCTATTACCGCTAGTCATAAAAAAGGGATGGATGCATTAAAGACGGCTATTAATTCAGCGACAATTTCTCATCCAACGCCTGTATTAACGATTAATTACCCCTTACTTTTAGAACAAGCGATTGAAACCACAAGTACCTTATTAACCCAAATAGCACAAGATGCTAATTGTGATTTACGTTGGTTAAGTATTCGTGCTTTGGAAGAGGATACGTTAGCAAAGTCATTGATAGATAAAGATACTTATTCTCAAATCCAAAAGTTACAGCAGCAATTAGAAATAGAAACGGATGATGAGATTGATATTCTTGCAGCAGATGCACGTTATGGGTTTGTTAATGAACTTACACAAAAATCTTTGTGTAAATTAGGAGAAGTGAATCGCCATCATAGTGAAATAATTGATTCAATTGTGTTAAATCGCTTCTTAGGTATTCCTATTTTTCTCCTTGTCATGTACACGATGTTTATGTTTACCATTAACATTGGCAGTGCATTTATTGATGTCTTTGATCAACTAGTAGGAGCATTCTTGGTTGATGGGTTAGCGGTCTATTTATCGCAACTTAATTTTCCTGAATGGTTGGTCGTTTTATTAGCGCAAGGCGTAGGAGGCGGTATGCAAGTCGTTGCCACTTTTATTCCTATTGTTGGATTTTTATTTTTATTTTTATCGGCATTAGAAGATTCAGGATATATGTCAAGAGCCGCTTTTGTTATGGATCGGTTTATGCGAATGATCGGTTTACCCGGAAAAGCCTTTGTCCCAATGATTGTAGGGTTTGGCTGTAATGTTCCTGCGATTATGGCTACTCGAACTTTAGATAATGAAAAAGATCGTATTTTAACTAATTTAATGAATCCCTTTATGTCTTGTGGCGCAAGACTCCCTGTTTATGCCTTATTTGCAGCGGCATTTTTTCCTGTGGGGGGGCAAAATTTAGTATTTGGTTTATATCTATTTGGTATTGTGGTTGCTGTATTGACTGGCTTAATTATGCGTCACACTTTATTCAAGGGAACAGCGACTCCTTTTATTATGGAATTGCCCGCCTATCATTTACCCACTATTCAAGGGGTTCTGATTAAAACTTGGGATCGCTTAAAATCTTTTTTATTGAATGCGGGAAAAGTCATTGTTCCTATGGTATTGGTCTTAAACTTTTTAAATGCGTTGGGAACAGATGGGAGTTTTGGTCAAGAAAATAGTGACAAATCCGTGCTGAGTGAAATTGGTCGGAGCTTAACGCCGATGTTTAAACCGATGGGTATTAAAGAAGATAATTGGCCTGCAACGGTGGGAATTTTTACAGGCGTTTTAGCTAAAGAAGCGGTAGTTGGAACACTAGATGCACTTTATAGCCAAATGGCGATGAAAGATAGCGTAGAAATCACTACGCCCTTTAATTTAAAAACAGCTATTATTGATGCTTTTGCAACCATTCCAGAAAACTTATTAGGGGTTGCCGATAATTTATTAGATCCCTTAGGGCTTAATATTGGTAATGTTGCTGATTTAGAGTCAGCGACTCAATCACAAGAAGTTAAGCGAGGAACATTTAGTGCCATGCAGGAAAGTTTTGAAGGACAAGCGGCTGCCTTTGCTTACTTACTATTTATATTATTATACGCGCCTTGTGTTGCCGCAACCGCTGCTATTTATCGAGAAACCAATGCAGGTTGGACAGTTTTTGTTTTGTTTTGGACGACAGGATTGGCTTATTTAACTGCAACGGTATTTTATCAAACGGCAACTTACAGTCAACATCCTAGTTATTCATTGGCTTGGATTAGTGCTTTATTATTAAGTTTTGCCAGTGTTTTAGCAGGATTATGGTTTTATGGTAGAAACCAAGCTGATTCACCCATAAAACAGGAGTCTCACCCATGATATTATCTGAACTTCGTGATTATTTAAAACAGCAGCAACGAGTAACATTGCATGATTTAGTGCTACATTTTAACTGTGATGCAGAGGCTTTACGAGGCATGTTAAGGAAATGGATAAGTAAAGGTAAAGTTAACAAATTAACACCCAGTGCTTCATGTGGCACTGGGTGTTGTAAATGCGACCCTACTTTGACTGAATTGTATGAGTGGATTGAAATAACCAAGACTATTAATCATTTTTGAAAATAGGTGATTAATTCCACTACTAATTAAAGCATCTTAATGTTAGTATTATTTTTTATTCTGTAATTTAATAAAGGATAGGCTATGAAATTAATAATTTTACCATTACTTATTATGAGTATTAATATCGCTGAAGCAAGAGTTTTTAAATGTCCGGGAGAAATAGATGGACGCCACACTTATCAAGAAAAACCTTGCTCTAATGAAAAAAGTGCCGTTAAAAACAATCAACTTAAAATTATTCCTACTAATAAGAAAAAAGTTGAAAAAGCGGTAGAAAAATTAAATGATGATTTAAAAACATATCAAGCCAAAAAAGAAAAAGAGGCTAATAAAAATAAAACTGAAATTAAAGTAACCCTTCCTCCTAAAGATGAGCCTGGTTTAAAAGAGACAATAGGTGATGAACAACCTATTGATGACTCGAATAGTAAAGGCTCATAGATGATAGAGATTGGTAAATTTAATCAACTTAAAGTTATTCGGCACAATGATAAGACCTACCTTGATGGTGATGATCTAGGTGATGTTTTATTGCCAAGTAATGAGGTACCAAAAACTTGTAAAGTTGGAGATAAGTTAACCGTTTTTATCTACAATGGTAAAAAAGGGCAACTTACCGCAACATTACACAGCCCTAAAGCACAAGTTGACGAGATTGCTTATTTAAAAGTGATTGAAATAGGACAAGTCGGGGCATTTTTGGATTGGGGGTTATCAAAAGATTTACTTGTCCCCTTTAATGAGCAACGACACACATTAGAACTTGGTCAGTCTTATCTGGTTAAAGTTTTTATTGATGATCAAAATCGTATTGCAGCGACAACCAGATTTGAGCATTTTATTGTTGACGAATCTTTTTATTTTAAAGAAGGTCAGCAAGTTGAAATTATTATTGCCGATAAAACTGAATTAGGCTTTAAAGCCATTGTTGAAAATAGTCATTGGGGGGTTTTATATAACAATGAAGTTTTTCAACCTCTTCGCCGAGGTAAAAAATTAACCGCTTATATTAAGAAAATTCGAGAAGATAAACGCATTGATTTAAGCCTACAAGCTTTAGTGCCTGTTCATACTCAAACAGGAGATTTAAGCGATAAAATATTAGCCCATCTTACCGCTCAAAATGGTTATTTAGCTTTAGGAGATAAAAGCCCCCCTGAAGATATTTATCGTACTTTTGCCGTGAGTAAAAAAGCCTTCAAACAAGCCATAGGTGCATTATATAAAAAACAACTCATTACTACCGATAAACAGTCAATTAAATTACGTTGATGAGTTTTTTTCATAAGCCGCTTTTCGAGCTAAATAATTTTCAGTAAATTCTTGAATAAGCGGTTGATTATAATCACGCATCCCACTGATTAGAATTTTTTTAAATCCATTCCCTACTTTTTGATTTTCTGAATTAATTTGGAAGTGAAACCTCGCATCCCCTCTTTTACCGTCGATGCTTAACGTATTTTCAATCGCTTGTAATACAGAAGAGGTAAAATTAAAATGTTCAAATTCAAATGACATACTTTCATAGATAACTAATGGGCGCGTGGTATTAATCATTACATTTTGTTCAGCCATTAACGGAACGAGAATATGCGGAAAATTAGGCCCTGAAAAAGCAACATAATCACGAATAAAAGTTTCTAGTAAACTACTATCAGTGGTTATGTCTCCACTACGGTGAACCTGCATATAAATTTTATTATTATTATCGGTAATTTCAAAGTCTTCTGTTTCGGTTTCAGGAAAGTTTAGATAAATATTATGTCCAACCATTCCCGAAAAAGTAAATTGCATTTTTTGACTTAAGCCATATTTAGCAATAATAAGTGAAACCAATAAATCCCCAGGAACACAAAAGCGTTTAGCATCATGATCATGTAAGGGGTTAAAATCTTTGGCAATATCTTTGGCAAAATGACTGGCTTGCCCAGCACTAATTAAAATTTGCCCCTCATCTGTTGTATAAAACTGCTTTAAGAACATCTGACCTCTGTAAATTATCTAAAAGAGGTAAATTGTATCATTAGTCAATATTTGATAAAGGGTATTTTTTTAAAAATCTGCGGTTAAACGAAAATAATAAAAACCACCACCATGACCATAAGGGGCATTAGTTAATAAATTTCCATCATCTGTTTCACGTTCTAGCTTTGTATCAAATAAATTATGAACTCCGATAGCAATATTAAAATTCGAATGTATTTGATAAGCCAAATCTATATCCGTTAACCATTGACTATTTGGTCGCTGTCCTGCTTCTGAAAAAGCCCCTGATTTAATTAATTTAAGCATTCCATTAAAGTTGCCATTTTTATAATTAGCCATTAGCATTAAATTATCATTAGGCTGACCTAATTCTAAACGTTCTCTATCTTTTTCACTGAATACAATATCTGCGCCATTACTACCAAAGATAGCCGGCGCACGAACTTCTCCTATCGCTTTATTCTTATTATAGTGATAAGCGGCGGTTAATTTTAATTCTCCTTGTTGTTGAAAATTCAACTTATAATTTGCGCGTAAATCATAGCCTTGAGTTTCTGTATCAAGTGCATTAAGAAAAGAACGGATCGCAAATATATCGCTAGATCTTAAAACATCGCCTATTGCTGGTGAATTAAATCCACCTATATTTCCTGATAACACAATTCTATCGGTAATTTTAGTATAAAAATAATCCGCAGTTAATGAAAAATTAGTTATCGGCTCAAAAACAAGTCCTATAGTAAGATGTTGAGATTTTTCAGGTTTTAATGGATTACTGTTAATTTCTTTAGAAAATTGAGAGTTTCTTGAAATTGTTGCTACCGTAGCAATTTCTTCATTTATTTCAAGTGAAGCGTTATTATTAAAAAAAGACTGTTGTAATGATGGCGCTCTAAATCCTGAACTCACAGACCCACGTAATAACAGGCTATCAACGACTTGATAACCCAATGAAAACTTACCATTTAAAGTCGAGCCAAAATCACTATAATATTCATATCTACCTGCAATACCTAAGGATAATTTATCAAAAAACTGGGTGTTTAAATCAATATAGGTTGCAAAATTATGCCGATCTTCATCTATTTCATTAATCTTACCAAAACCTGGAAACCCTTGCGCACCTGCCATCGCCGTATTCCCAGCATTAGGCCCATCTAAAATAGGTATTCCTCCTTGAATAAAGGCGCTCTCATCACCAGAACTAATGCTAAAAGTTTCATAACGCCATTCTAACCCTACCGCTATCTCAAGGGGATTTTCAAACCACCAGTCAGCTTTTTTAAATATATCTAAATTGGTTACATGCTGTCTCGTCCCTAACCCTCCAGCATCAAACGATGTTGGGCTATTAACCCCTAAAGAAACATTTAATGAATTTTTAACCCCATAATCAAGATGATTACCCCCCGCACTATGACTAAAATCCCAGTTAAAACCCGTTAAAGTCTCACCTTTTAATCCCATTGTTGCTGAATAATCAAATATTTTCGGAGTAATTAAAGGCAAAAAACCATTCGGATAAATACTTCTTACATTTCTATTATCCAGAGGTCGTCTATAACGAGTCCCTGATTCACTTTCACGATAATTAGTTGTCCCATAAAAATATAGCATAATATCATTTGACAAAGGTAACTCTGAGTTAAGCGCGAATAAAAAATTTTGCGTATCAGTATCACCCCTTATTTCATTTATTTGGGAGGGATAATTATTTCTAATATCGCCATCAAAATATTGTTGACGTGTATCAATAGCGGCTCTGCTAATCGGATTACGATCCCTAAATTCAGCAGTAATATCAATAAATCCATCTAACGGTAGAGTGATACCATAATGTAAATCTGTTTGATAAAGTTCTCCATCGCCCTCGTAAGTTTGACCAATAGTAGTCGTTAAACGGCGTTCTTCACCGCCTGATTTAAGAATAATATTAATGATTCCTGCAATCGCATCTGAACCATATTGAGCAGCCGCTCCATCTCTTAATACTTCAACCCGTGCTATAGAATGCAATGGAATGGAATTTAGGTCAACCCCTGTTGATCCTCGCCCTATGCTGCTATTAATATGTAAAATAGAGCTACTGTGAAAACGTTTACCATTAACTAGAACCAATACTTGATCTGGTGCCATTCCCCTTAAAGTAAAAGGACGAATATGATCTGTACCATCTTGAATACTCGCTCTAGGGAAATTAAACCCTGGAATAAAACGTTGTAAAACCTTACTGAGTTCGGTATAACCTGAATGCTTAATTTGTTCGGCAGTAACTACATCAACGGGGGTTTTGGATTTTAATAATCCAACCGCCTTACCTCGACTACCAACCTTAGCCTCAGCATCAATTTCTTCGTTAAACAATGATTCTAACGAGTTGTTATATAAATTTTCTGTTTCATTATCAACTACTTCTTTAGCAAAAACTTCTATAGTGAAAAAACATGGAGCTAATGAGAACAATACAAGTAGGAAGAATATCTTCATTAAAATTACCGATTAATAACTTTAGAATATTTTAATAGTGATGATTTAATCTCAAAACCATGATTAAGTGTTACCTGATAATTTATCTTAACATCCAATCGTGAGCCATTTTCATAAAACTGAATCATGCCTTTTTTTTCAGCAAAACCACGAATTAAACTTACAGTTAAAATAGCTTTACCGTCAATAAAGTTAAAAATTTTAGCTAAACTACCGCGTTTAGATTGACCAATAAAAACCAGCTGGCAATCAGCAAGATTTTCAATTTCTTTAGGGTGTAAAATTTTTACAGGTTTATTTTTAATTTTTTTATTATCATATAATTTTAGATAACCACCAAAGCTATCATCACCAAAAATACAAATATTAAAAAAAGAGCTTTCCTGCTGCTGTATTGCTGTATTAGTTAACCAAATAACATGTTTAGAGACAACACCTAAATAAACTGCCTTCATTTCTTCTCGATCAACAGAAAAACTAGGGGTAGAAAAAAATAACATGGAAAAGCAACATAAAATTAGATAGAATCTAATCTTATTAGTTTTTTTTCTAGTAACCTTATTTAAAGGTAAAGTTACTAATTGGTTATACACAATAATCTCATATAAATTCTATAAATTAAGAAGGGCTTAACAAAATGCTTATTAAAGTATACCTAATCGCAACAGAATTTTAAACAACATATTCAATGATTAAAAAATTTTCTGATTTATCAATTCGTACTAAATTAGTGCTTATTTTAAGTTCAACCGCTATTATTGCTCTATCCATTGCCTGTAGTTTTATTTTTTATACCTACCTTATTGATGTTAAACAAAATGAAATAAAAACGATTACACAAATAGCTAATGTAAGTAGTATTAACATTGCAACGTCACTTAGTTTTGGTAAAAAAGAAGATACTAAAGAAATGATAGCCTCATTGGCGGATAATTCTAGCATGGTAGCTACTATAATTTACCAAGAAAATAGCGAAGTATTTGTTAGCTATTTTCATGAGCATCTTAGTGTTAATGAAAAAAATAAATTAATGGAGAATTCCAAAGCTAAGTTACGTAATTACCAACATAATAATTTACCGAGTGAACGAAATTTGTTTTCTTTTTGGGAAAATTTCGATGCCCTTGTATCTATTAAGCTTGAAAACAGGGAAATAGGAATACTACATATTATTGCTGACACTAAAGATTTAAAAGCAAGAACTATTAATTTAGCTTGCTCATTACTTGCTGTTATTGTTGTAACACTATTGATTATTTTTATTCTTACTTATTTTTTCCAAAAAATTTTTTCAAACCCTATTTATGCGTTACTGAGTATTATGAAAAAAGTTCCAGAAAATAGGAACTATAGCCTTGCCAAAGAAATACAACGCAACGATGAATACGGTGCTTTATTTAAAGGTTTTGCAACGATGATGGATGAGTTAAAAACCATTGAAAAAGAACTAATCATTGAAAAAGATAAAGCAAATCAAGCGAATCAAACTAAAAGCAATTTTCTAGCTAACATGAGTCATGAAATTCGTACTCCCATGAATGCTATTATTGGACTCAGTGAATTAGCCTTAAAAAATGATCTTAGCTCTAAATTACATGATTATTTATTTAAAATAAACCATTCAGCCTCTGACCTACTTGGAATTATTAACGACATTTTAGATTTTTCCAAAATTGAAGCAGGTATGCTAGAAATTGAAAAGAAAAAATTCCATTTATCATCAGACGTAATTGATAAAGCACTTAATCTTAGTAATGAGCGTGCTTTAGAAAAAAATATCACTTTATCCTGCTCTATTAACCCTAATGTGCCACAATTTTTAATTGGTGATGCGTTACGTTTAAGACAAATTTTGATTAATTTAATTAGTAATGCAATTAAATTCACTAAACATGGTGAAGTCATTATTACTATTAAAACGGCTAACACGACCAATAAAATCATTGAGCTGATTGTTGATATTCAAGACTCTGGAATAGGTATCAGCCCTGAACAAATAAAGAAATTATTTAAACCTTTTAGCCAAGCAGATAGCTCAACAACACGTCAATTTGGAGGAACAGGTTTAGGATTGGCTATTTGCAAACAATTAACCGAACTTATGGGTGGAAAAATATCTGTAGCCAGTGATATAGGAGTCGGTAGCACCTTTACTTTTGGTATTTATGTAGGAATTCAAGATGACCAATCACCTATTATCAAACCATCAAAAAATAAGATAAAAATAACTGAAAAAAGGGATGTTTTAAAAAATGCCCAAATTTTGCTTGCTGAAGATAATAAAATTAATCAATTGGTGGCAATGGAGTTCTTAAAAGGCGTTGGTATTCATGTTGATATTGCTAATAACGGCAAAGAAGCGGTTACTAAAGCACTTAACCATGAAAACCATTATGATGCTATTTTAATGGATGTACAAATGCCTGAAATGGATGGCATAGAAGCAACTACTCTTATTCGTAAGCAGCTTAAAAACATACCTATTATTGCAATGACTGCTTATGCAATGGATGAAGAAAAGCAAGAATTTATTGATGCAGGAATGAATACACACGTCCCTAAACCTATTGATTCCAAGGTTCTTTATCAGTCTTTAGAATATTGGATCAACAAAACTAAAAATAAAACTTCTTAACCATTTTTAAATCATAAGAAAAATATACTCCTCCTCTACTCACAGTTTAAAACCATGATTTACGTGATAGAATAGCGTCATTAATCTATCATTTAATTATCAAAAGGAAACATATTAATGTCAAGAATATTTAATTTTAGTGCAGGTCCTTCAGTAATTCCAGAAGCCGTTTTAACACAAGCACAAGCAGAATTACTCGACTGGCATAGTACTGGGATGTCAGTTATGGAGATGAGTCATCGTGGTAAAGAGTTTATGTCTATTGCCGAAGAATTGAAAACAGATTTAATCGAATTATTAGCTATTCCTTATAATTATAAAGTTTTGTTCTTACAAGGTGGGGCAACAGGACAATTTTCCTTTATCCCTCAAAACATTTTACGCGGCAAAACTAAAGCTTGTTATGTAAATACTGGCGCGTGGTCAACAAAAGCCATCAAAGCTGCAAAAAATTATTGTGAGGTGATTATTTCTGCTTCATCTGAATCCTCAAATTTTACCAATATACCTAAAATTAATAATTGGGTTTTAGATCAAGATGCCGCTTATCTACATTACACCAGTAATGAAACTATTCAAGGGGTTGAGTTTCAAGATATTCCTGATACCCAAGGAATTCCATTAGTTTGTGATATGTCCTCAAATATTCTCTCACGTAGCGTCGATGTCAGTCGTTATGGGATTATTTATGCAGGTACACAAAAAAACATGGGACCTAGTGGGGTTGTTGTTGTCATTGTTCGCGATGATTTATTGGGAGCAGTCGATAAATCGTTACCTGATATATTTGATTATAGCAAACAAAATAAAAATGATTCGATGTTAAATACACCTGCTACTTACAACTGGTATTTAGTTGGTTTAGTAATGAAATGGCTCAAAGCACAAGGTGGCATTCAAGCAATAGAAAAACAAAATATTGCTCAAGCCAATAAATTATATCAAGCAATCGAAACCTCAGATTTATACTCGAATCCTGTCGATAATGCCTATCGCTCACGAATGAATATTCCTTTTGTATTAAAAGATAGCACTTTAGATAAAGCTTTCTTAACAGGTGCAGATAAAAATGGTTTAATCGGTTTGAAAGGTCATCGTTTAGTTGGCGGAATGCGTGCTAGTATTTATAATGCGATGACTGATGCTGGAGTCGATGCGTTACTCGAATTTATGGTAGAATTTGAAAAAACTTCTTAGGCTTTTATCACCATGACCGAAAAAAAAACCACTGATATTATCCCGTTACCTCAGTTACGCAAACAAATTGATCGTATTGACCAGCAAATTTTAGAATTGCTAAATCAGCGTGCTAACTGTGCCATGGAAGTTGCAAAAACTAAAGTGGCAACTGGTGAGAAAACCACCTTTTATCGACCTGATCGAGAGGCATTAGTCTTACGCCGTATTCGAGCGTTAAACCCAGGCCCTTTAAAAGGTGACACAGTGGTTTCTTTTTTTCGAGAAATTATGTCAGCCTGTTTAGCCTTAGAAAAGCCACTTGATGTTGCTTTTTTAGGGCCTGAAGGAACATTTACTCAGCAAGCCGTGTTTAAACATTTTGGTCATGCCGTTCATACTCAAGCTGTTACCACTATTCATGATATTTTTAATAGTGTTGAAATTGACCATTGCCAATTTGGAGTTGTACCTGTTGAAAACTCCACAGAAGGAGTTATTGCCCACACCTTAGATCGTTTTCTAACCTCATCTTTGCAAATTTGTGGAGAAGTGGAAATTAAAATCCATCAGAATTTAATCGGTAATATCAGCAATTTATCAGAGATAACTGAAGTTTTATCACATCAACAATCATTAGCTCAATGCCGCCAATGGTTAGATGCTAATTTACCCAATGTTAAAACTACAGCGGTTAGTAGTAATGCGGAGGCGGTCAAATTAATCACGAATAGTGACAATAAAGTGGCAATTGCGGGTAAAGTGGCGGCCGATTTATATGGTTTAAATATTATCGAAAAAAATATTGAAGATGAACCTAATAACACCACTAGGTTTATGATTATTGGTAAACAACAACCGCAATCTACAGGTTTAGATAAAACCTCACTGGTATTATCTATTGGCAATCAATCAGGGGCATTACATAAGATTTTAGAGCCTTTTGCAACCTATAATATTAGCATGACTCATATTGAATCACGTCCGTCACGGCAAGGTTTATGGGATTATGTCTTTTTTATTGATATTGAAGGTCATCAACACGATGAAAATATTACTAAAGCCTTAGAAAATTTAAAAAATAATGTGACCTTATTAAATATTCTAGGCTCTTATCCAAAAGCAGTGATATAGTAAGTACTGATTATCATTAATTACAGGGGATTAATATGGCAGAGCCTATTATTTTTACAGATAGCGCGGCGACAAAAGTCAGTGCTTTAATTGCCGATGAAGGCAATGATAACCTCAAGTTAAGAGTTTATGTTACGGGAGGTGGTTGCTCTGGGTTTCAATATGGGTTTACCTTTGATGAAGAAACTAATGAAGATGATACTCAAGTTGAAAATGGTGGCGTAACTGTGTTAGTTGACTCTATGAGTATTGGCTATTTAACAGGGGCTGAAATTGACTATAAAGATGATTTATCTGGCTCACAATTTGTAATTCGCAATCCTAATGCAGCCACTACCTGTGGTTGTGGTTCTTCATTTTCTACTTAAAAATCTGAATGGAGGGCTGGAATCTTGTCTGCTCTCCATTGATTCCTTCTATTTGATCTAACTTGAATGATTATTCTGAACCTTAGCTAAACAATTTTTTAATAATTTCGCCGTTGTTTCTACTTCTTTTCCGAGATAAGTCTGATGTTCTCCTGGAAGCTGATACAAGGTTACCTTAGCTGTAGATAAAGATTTCCACCTTAATTTTGGTTCTTTTTGATAAAATTTTTCAGTCATAAATAAGGTTAAATCATCTGTGTAAATTTTAGGTTGATAACGTCGAATCATATTTACATGAACTTTCTGGAGTAATTTCATTTTTTCAGCGTTAGAAAGATGATTTTCCAAGATAATATTTGGAAACAGTATTCTTATTACTCGTTTACTTTTATTAAAAATATAGGGTAACAATTTATCAGCAGACATCGTTGATAAATTCTTCCAGTTTGTCTTTAATTTGGGAATAATAATATTTTTTATTACTGATATTAAATCACCACCACCAGTATTTAACACCGTATCCATTAAAACTAGTAACCCAATCTCTTGTTGTTGTGCTTGTAATTGTTGAGCAATCTCTAACATAACTCTTCCACCAAGACATTCACCCACTAATAAATAAGATCCTTGAGGCTGAATTTTTCGTATTTCTTGAACACAATCTGCTGCCATTTCTTCCACGCTTGCATAAGGGGGTAATACTCCGTCCCAACCACGTGCTTGTAAACCATAAACCGGCTGATCTTTTCCTAATAAATAAATTAACTTAATAAGGTTAATTAGCTCTTCTTCACTAGCGGCTAACCCTGGAATAATAAATATAGGTTTTTTATTACCTGCTAATTGAATCGGAACAAGCACAGACCAGTTTTTATTTTTTTCGGTTGAAAGCAAATGCTTTTCTTTAACCTGAGTTTCGATATATTTAGAAAGTTCAGCGATAGTTGGATGATCAAACAAATACCGTAAAGGGAGCTTTATTTGAAATATTTTCTGTACTTGGCTGATAATATGCACAGCAAATAAAGAATCACCTCCCATAGTGAAAAAATCATCATGAACATTAATAGAAGTAGAACCCATAAATTCTGTTGATGAATCAATTTTAAGTATATCTACCCAGATTTGAGCTAATATTTCTTCGGTTATCGTACTCGGCAATACATCGACTTTATTTGGGGAACTATTATAGATAGCATCTGGAATAGGTAAGGCTTTTCGATCAATTTTTCCATTGGGTGTTAATGGAAAACTATTCAAAATTATTATTTGTGCAGGAATCATATAGCTAGGTAAGCTATTCTTTAAGCTTAACTGCAATCCCTTTAGATCCAATGTTTTATTATCTGAAGTTATATAAGCGATTAAACACGAACTATTATCCCCTGAATGCAAAATAACCACCGCTTCTTTTACATCAGCATCTACACATAAATTCGTTTCTATTTCACCTAGCTCAATTCGAAACCCATGAAGTTTTATTTGGTGATCAATACGTCCTAAATATTCTAAATTTCCATCCGGTAACCATCGCGCTAAATCGCCCGTTTTATAAATGCGTTCATTGTTACCCAATAACTTGATTTCAATAAATTTTTCGGCAGTTAATTCAGGTTGATTTAAATACCCGCGTGATAAACCTGACCCTGCAATACATAATTCCCCCGTGATACCTATTGGTAGAAGTTGATTGGCTTTATCAATAATATAAAATCGGGTATTACTAATTGGCTGACCAATAGAGGGTTGCATCGTTAAGGTCGATTTAATTTGATAGGAAGATGACCAAACCGTCGTTTCTGTTGGCCCATAAACATTCCATAATTGCTTACTATTTTCTAATAAATAATTACCCAATTCAGTTGGCAATGCTTCTCCTCCACAAAGTATTGTTAAAGGTTTTTTTGCCTGCCAATCACTGTGTTTTAAAAGTTGCCATGTTGCAGGGGTCGCCTGCATAATACTAATATTATTGGTCTCTAATTGTTGCTGTAACACAAAAGCATCATTTGCCATTTCTTGGGTGGCAAGGTATAAGCAACTCCCAGAAATAAGAGGTAGATAAAGCTCTAAGGCGGCAATATCAAATGATAATGTAGTTACTGCTAATAACTTATCTTCAGTAGTTATTTTTATAAGCTTTTGCATCGACTGCAAAAAATTTGCAAGGCTATCGTGCTGAATCATTACTCCTTTAGGGTTACCAGTTGAACCTGAGGTATAAATAACATAAGCTAAATCATCAGCAGAAATATTTTTCCCTAGGTTTAAAACTGATTGTTCAGAGAAATTTATTTCATCTAAGCATTGGATTAAACATGGATATTTTAAATCAGCTAATGGTAATTGTGTTTTTAAATGACTTTGAGTTAGTAATAAAGGAGATACACTATTATCTAGCATATAGCGAATACGCGCACGGGGATAGTGAGGATCAATGGGAATATAAGCTCCCCCTACTTTAAGAATAGCCAATAATGTAATCAGCATTTCTGAGGAACGTTCCATTGCAATAACAATGAAAGGGTTATTTTCTAATAAATTAGTTCCATCAGCATTTTTAAGGTTAACTAAATAATGTGCAACTTGGTTAGCATGTTGATTGAGTTGTTGATAATTTAATGTATTTTGTTCAAAAACAAGGGCAATATTATCAGGGTTTTTTTGTACTTGCTTTTCAAATAGCTTGATAAAATTTTGATTAGCCTCATAATTAATCGTGGTTGTATTCCCTATTTCTAACTTTGAGATTTCTAACTTAGAAAGAATGGGTAAATCACAAATAGGGGTTGTACTATCTTTTATAATAGTTGTAAATAAATTAAATAGACTAACTTGTAGTGCTTTAATTTCATTAGCTTCAAAATAAGCACAATTGTAAATAAAATCAAATTTTATATCAGAATGGCTCTGGAAATCTTGAATATAAATAGTTAATGGAGTTTGCTCCCAATTATTAGGTAAAATTGTGGTTTCAAAGTCAATCCCATTAAAACTAGTATTCGCGTCAAAACGTTGATAAGAAACATTAATATCAAAAAGCACTGCTGCTTGCTGTCCTTTTTTTTGATTTAACCACCGTTTAATTTCACTATTTGGAAAAGGCTGGTGAGCTAAGTTTTCTTTTAGAGTCAGATTAATTTTCTGCAATAATTTAGAAAAACTTAAATTCCTGCCAAAATCAAAATAAGATGAGCTAACTAAAGTAAAAAGTCCTGCTATTTGTTTAAATTCTGCTTTGGAGCGATTTAAAGTTGAGTAACCGACTGAGAAATTATCACGCTGACCTGTTTGAGTAAAATAAACATAGAGTATCGCTAGAAAAACACGAAAAAAACTAACTCTCTGCTGTTTAGCAAATTCATTAAGCTGTTGATAAAATGCACGTGGCATAGTGGATGTATGGCAATCACTTCCGATTAATTTATCGGAGTAATAAGAACGATAATGGGGAGTTAACAATGGTTCAGGAATGGTTTTATATTGACTTAACCAGTAACGTTGTTGCTCATCAAAACTGTTTGAATCAATATAAGTTCGATCATAGTCAATAAAACAAGTATAAGATGGACTATCAAGTAAAGGTGTTTCTTCATTAGCTAATTGCGTATAAATTTCAGCCAATGATTGACTAAGTAGTGTCATACTAAAACCATCAATAATAAGATGATGGTATTGCATGAGAATATAATAGCTGTTTTGATCGGTTTTAATTAAATCATAACGACACAATAAATTATCTATTAGTAAAAATGGCTCATCCGCACGTTTTTGCATCCATGCTATAGCAACCTCATCAGGATTAATTTCAGTCGAAAAATCCCATAGTGGTACAGTGATATTAACATCGGTTACATAAGTTTGTAACGGCGTACCATCATCACCTTGTTCTTCGGTTAAATGTATACGTAGTGTATCGTGTTTTTTAATTAATAAATTAACCGCTTGCTCAAGTAAAGAAGAATTAATAATACTTGGAATTTTAATATAACGCGCTCGATTATAAAGGGTAATATCCTCGTGTAAAATCTGATCAAACCAGATTTCTCGTTGAGGAGAACTGAGGGAAAATTTTTTTTGGGACATAATTATGACAGTCTATTTTTATGGTTACATTCTAAGATAATGGCTTCAAATAACAAATTACCTAAGTATTATTTTTAAGAGTTATCACTTTTTTGGGCTAAACCAATCATTGTTTGCAATGCGCTGGAAAATTGTTGCTCATTATCCGCACGAATACCCACATGAGCGACCTTACGCCCTTTACGTGGAATTTTATTATAAAGATGATAATGCGTATGTTCAATGCTTAATATCTGTTTTGATTCAGGTAACCCACCAATAAAATTAACCATTCCTGTAAAACCTAGGGTTGCTGTTGAACCTAAAGGTAAACCTAAAATAGCACGGAGATGGTTTTCAAATTGACTAGTCTCAGAACCTTCAATCGTCCAATGTCCTGAATTATGAACCCTAGGGGCAAATTCATTAGCTAATAATTGCCCGTTCACCTCAAATAATTCCAAGGCTATTAATCCGACATAATCTAATTTTTTTAATAAAATACTTACATAACCTTGTGCTTGTTGCTGTAAAGCATCATGCTGACGACATTGAGACACACGTAAAATTCCATGGCGATGTTCGTTTTCTGACAAAGGGTAATAAACAATCTCTCCTTGTGGATTACGTACTGCAAGAATAGACACTTCACGTTTAAAATCAACAAACCCCTCAACAATAGAAGGAACACCTTGTATAGACTCCCAAGCCTTAATTAAGTCATCTGCTGATTTTAAAATCACTTGCCCTTTGCCGTCATAGCCCATACGGCGACTTTTTAAAATCGCAGGATAAGCAATAGTTTTCATCGCCTCTTGCAAATCTTCTACACTAGAAATATTAGCAAAAGGGGCAGTAGGAATATTTAATTGATGAAAAAAATTCTTTTCAACTAATCTATCCTGAGCAACAGCTAGGGCATTAGCACTAGGATAAATTTGAGTATGTTTATTTAAAAAAATTGCCACTTCTGCGGGGACATTTTCAAATTCATAGGTTACCACATCAGCTTTTTCTGCTAATTCAGTTAATAAAGCTTTATCATCATAAGCACCGTGTAAATGCTCACCTAAATTCACTGCCCCAGCATCCTTACTAGGGTCTAAAATAATAAACTCTAACCCTAAAGGATAACCCGCTAAAGCTAACATTCTTGCTAATTGTCCTCCTCCTAAAATACCTACTTTCATAAGCTTAACCTCCTAGGGTCAGAATTTGCTATCACGGTTGCTGTTTGTTGTTGCCGATAATCCTTAAGTGCTTGTCGATAATCTGTATGTTTATTACTTACAATAGCTGCGGCAAATAATGCGGCATTAATTGCCCCAGCCTTACCAATTGCCAATGTTCCAACTGGAATCCCTGCTGGCATTTGCACTATAGATAATAATGAATCCATCCCATTTAGAGCTTTAGATTGTATGGGAACTCCGAGTACAGGAATAGCGGTTTTTGCCGCAGTCATTCCTGGTAAATGCGCCGCCCCTCCAGCGCCAGCAATAATAACTTCTAAACCTTTATTTTCTGCGGTTTCAGCATAGTTAAATAATTTATCAGGGGTGCGATGCGCTGATACCACCTCAACTTCATGAGGGATATTAAGCTGCTCTAACGTTTTCGCGGCATGTTGCATGGTTTCCCAATCAGAGGTTGAGCCCATAATAATGCCTATTAATGCTGTCATATAAATTCTCCTGTTAGCAATAGCGACATAAATTAAAAATCTATTATACTTAAGTTATCTTTTTAAACTCATTTGATTAAGCTGAGGATAAATTTAAAAAAGGTCACCGATTTTAACGCAAGAGGTTTGTAAAATAAGTTATGAAAGCCATCTTATAGACGGCTCTTGCCCATTACCATTTAATGCCATCCTCCATACTGTTTAGTAGGATCGCCTCGAAATCCCCTAGTAGTTTTATTATCATCGGGCATAGCGACCATACTTTCAGCCGCAATCATCATATTATTATGGGTATAGCCGCCTAATGCTTTTGCTTTATTCGCAATTTTGGTTGATAAAGGATTAATATCAAATTTAGTCATTGAAGTGTAAACAATCGCGGCAATTAATGCTTTATTTTTTCCTTTCTTCATGGGCAAAGAAACGGTTAATAGAATCGGTAATGCGGTCGTTGCAGGAATATCAACGTTATAATAACCATTAGCTTGTATTGTTGTCGTTGCAATCACTTTATTTTTCGCGTTAGTTGCTTTTAACTCTCCTTGTTTAACCCGACCTTTATCATCGGTAACCAACCCTTTAAGTATCACTGCTTGTTTAAAGCGTTTAATTTTTTTAATAGATTGTGTATTTTTAGATTGATTATCACCACAGCCGTAAAGAAAACTACTGCTTATTAATATTACTAATCCTACTTGAATAAACTTTTGAGTCATCATAAATAATTCCTTATTGTATTTTTTTATTATTGTATTTTTTTATTATTGTATCTTCTCTAAATAATCTACTTTTAATTGTAGGGTTCGTTGTCCTCGATATTCATTAATATCTAACTTATAAGCCGCTTTAATTTGTCGAATGCCTAACCAATTTTCCGTGTTTTCAACAAAAAAAGCAATTGCATCAATAGCTATATCCGCATCAAGTTGTCTTAGAACCAGTTTAAGATGATGACCGCCGACAATACGACACTGAATAACATCAAAGACCCCATGAAAAATAGGTTCTGGAAATCCTTGCCCCCAGGTTGCGATTGCTTGTAAAATTTGCGTAAACTCAAGGGTTAAATAATTAGCCGATAATTGACCCTCAGAATGAATTTTCTGTTGTAAATCTATTCCCTGCAAATGTTTTTCTACGGTTGCATCAAAAGCAAGTGCAAAAGCGGGATAATCTTGTATTTTAAGACTTAAACCTGCTGCCATTGCATGACCTCCAAATTTATTTAATAATTTGGGGTGAGCAATCGCTATATCCGCTAACACATCACGAATATGAACCCCTTCTATTGAACGTGCCGAGCCTTTAATTTCATGTTCAGATGCAGGTGCAAAAGCAATAACAGGGCGATGTTCACGTTCCTTAATTCGTGACGCTAAAATACCAATAACCCCTTGATGCCAATCTTTATCATATAAACAAATCCCTGACATTAAACGATGTTTTTCATTAGGTCGATATAAATCTAATAATAAGGTCGCTTGTTGCTTCATCTCTGCTTCAACTTCTTTCCGCTGCTGATTAAGTTGATCCAACTGTTGAGTAATGGAATAAGCTAACGACTCATCATCGGTTAAAAACCCTTGAATACCTAAACTCATATCATCCATTCTCCCTGCGGCATTTAATCGTGGCGCGAGTGCAAACCCTAAATCAGCAGGGGTTAAATTTTTCGGGTTACGTTTAGCAACTGTTATTAAGGCTTTAATCCCTGCATGAGATTGTCCTGCACGGATACGCAATAGTCCCTGATGAACAAAAATACGATTAACTACATCTAATTTAACTACATCCGCGACCGTTCCTAACGCCACAAAATCTAATAATTGCGCTAAATTAGGTTCTGGAAACGTATTAAAATAATCTAATTCCCGTAACCGAGCGCGTAATGCCATGAGGACATAAAAAATAACCCCAACCCCTGCAATATTTTTACTAGGAAATTTATCATCCCTTAAATTAGGATTAACAATAGCATCAGCACAGGGAAGCACTTTAGCGGGTAAATGATGATCGGTAACTAACACCTTAATTCCCAGATTTTTAGCCGCTATGACTCCATCAATACTAGCAATCCCATTATCCACGGTAACAATCACTTCAACATCATCATTTCTTTCTTTGACTAAAGCCACAATTTCAGGCGTTAAGCCATAGCCATATTTAAAGCGATTAGGCACGACAAAATTAAGTTTTTTTGCGCCTAATAAACTAAGTCCACGTATAGCAACGGCACAACTCGTTGCACCATCAGCATCAAAATCGGCAACAATAACGATTTTTTGCTGAGTTTTAATCGCCGTTATTAAATGAGAAACCATCGTTCCCATCCCTGATAATAACCATGGGGAAGGTAATTTAGCTAAATTTCTATCCAACTCATTAACAGAAACAATGCCCCGTGCTGCAAAAATACGTTGTAATAAAGGGTCTAAATGCGATAAATCTGCACTAATATTGTTAACGTTACGAATAATAATCTTCTTTTTAGCAGAGGCTTGATTCATAGTGATAAGAGTAAGGTGAAAAAATAATGATTAATGAAAGCTGATAATTGATTTGGTACACTAGTATTTTAGACTAAATTTATATTCCCTAATGACACAAATAACTAATATTCTCCAAAAAATTCTTACTACTAAAGCCGAAGAAGTTAAAATTCGTAAACTAAAAACACCGATTAGTTTCTTAGATGAAATTGCAACGGGTATCGAATCACCCCGAGGTTTTGCGGCGGCTTTACACGCTCAAGTTGCGAAAAAAAAACCAGCGATTATTGCCGAAGTTAAAAAAGCATCCCCTAGTCAAGGGGTGATTAGAGAAAATTTTCAACCTGTTATGATTGGTCAAGATTATGCCATGAATGGGGCTACTTGTCTTTCAGTATTAACCGATAAAACTTATTTTCAAGGGGCAGAAGTTTATTTACAAAAAGTAAGAGAGACTTGTCCTTTACCTGTAATTCGGAAAGATTTTATGATTGACCCGTATCAAATTCATGAGTCTCGCGCTTTAGGCGCAGATTGTATTTTATTAATTGTGGCCGCCTTATCGGATGAGAAATTATTGGAATTAGCACAAATAACCGCTGATTTAGGGATGGATGTTTTAGTTGAGGTTCATAATGCTGAGGAGTTGGAAAGAGCATTAATCTTGGATACGCCTTTAATTGGGATTAATAATCGTAATTTAAAAACCTTTGAAACTTGCTTACAAACTACAGTAGATTTAAAAGCGACTATTCCGAGTGACCGTTTGATTATCACTGAAAGTGGGATTCATACACAAGAAGATGTGCAATTAATGCTTGATAATGAAATTTATAGCTTTTTAGTCGGGGAAGCTTTTATGCGAGCGACAAGCCCAGGTACTAAAATGCGCGAATTATTTTCTTTGTAATGGTTGGAATAAAAAATGCACACCTTTAAGAATTTTAAAAATTTTGCTGATATAGAAATTGATTTGTCTAAACCGATGACTTTATTAATTGGAAGGAATGGATCAGGGAAGTCTAATTTAGTTGAGGGTGTTGAATTATTATCTGAGTTAATTAAAGGTCGATTAATAGAAGAAATTTCTGACCTTAATCGAGGCAATAAATTTGAAATTAGAGGTAATTTAAAAGGATGTGTTAAAAAAGGGACAAAGGC
>DAOUSN010000065.1 GCA_030627205.1 Methylococcaceae bacterium | reverse complement strand
GTGTTCCCCACATACGTGGGGCTGAACCGCTTTGCAAGCTAAACGCGATGAGGTGGGTACTGTGTTCCCCACATACGTGGGGCTGAACCGTCAAGCATTAATATCACAAAAATAAAAATAAAGTGTTCCCACATACGTGGGGCTGAACCGTCAAGCATTAATATCACAAAAATAAAAATAAAGTGTTCCCCACATACGTGGGGCTGAACCGTTGGTGAGGAAGGCATCCGGTTTCCTTTCGCTGTGTTCCCCACATACGTGGGGCTGAACCGTGATTTGTTCACTGCCGTACAGGCAGCTTAGAAGCCAGAGTATGGGATAAGACAAGGATGTTGATAACCTTTTGTGCTAAGGTTAAATTCAACTCAAATAAAGACTATTAACAGCTCAATCTGATAACAAAACCTGGCAAGCCTTTGGTATTCCTGTTCTCTTTTTAATAGCCCCAGATATTGTAGCAGGATGTTTTTTAAACCACCAAGTCAATGACGCATCACAGCTTATTCCAGCAGGAATAGGCGCTTGTTTTATACAATCAGGACTTGATTTAGGACAACTCAAGCGAATATGAAAGTGTTTATCATGATGATACCAAGGACGAATTTTTCGTAACCATTGCCGATCTTCTGTAACTGTTTTACATAAATCACGCTTAATAGCAGGATTAACAAAAATCCTATCAACTGTTACAATTTTCGCAGCTAATTCGAGTAATTTTCTATGTTTATTAGTCCAACGTGTATTTAAGCCTTTTCCTTTTCCTTTTCCTTTTCCTTTTCCATTTGAAGATAACATAGAAAACTGCTTAATATTACTACGTTGTTTATTCGCATTCACATAACTATTAGGATTTAAATTAAACCACACATCAGCATCTAATCCAGATTGATGACTACGATGTCCAAAAGGTAATGCACCTCCTAATGCTTGCCCTAAATCACCAATTTGTAATATGCCAAGTTGCTGCTGTTGTGCCTGTTTTGCTAGGGTTTGCAAGGTTTTAATTAATAATGGATGTCCATAATGACGATCACGTTCTAAGTGTAAAACAATATAACCTCCTCCTTGCAAAGGTAATGCTTTTGCACCAGAAATACAGCCATTATTAGTTTTACCTATGCTATAAGATTTGGTTTGAATAGTTGTAGTTAATAGGCTCTCAGCCATTAAATTTAAAGAACAAACCAGTAAAAGCAGTGGCAATAATAATTTTTTAATTTTAGTGCGGCAACTATTTGCGTTGCCAATTGTTACTCTAATTTCCGAAAACATCTTAATCTCCTATGTTAGATTGTTAATTATATATTACCTGAATTTAATATATCTTTGTAGTACATAGAATCCAAGACCAACAACCCTGACTCCTTGATTTTTACCAAAAATAGAAACATAAAAACAAATAAAATATATACATAGACTAAACTTTTTTTATAGGAGAAATAGATATGACAGAAATATATGCAAATACTAAAAAGCAATCGCTAGATAAACATTTATTTGCAATAGGCATAGTCGCAAAAGAAATAATGGGTACTTTTACCACCGATAACAATTTAAAAAATGCGGCTTTTAGTGCTGGGTGTTGGCACGATATGGGTAAATTAGAAGTGAATTTTCAAGCCTGGTTAAACAAAGAACTTAAACAAAAAAAACAAGATTTAGAATTGCCAGAAAATGGGGTACATATTGAAAAAGGCAGTTTTTCATGGGAAAAATATCCAACTCATAATGAAGTTTCAATGCTCATTTATGAATTATTAGCTGATGATTCTTGTTGGTGAAACTCGTTTTTAGAGGGCGATAATAACGAACCTTTGCCTAAAAAAGGTAGAAAATATATTGCTTCACTCACAAACCTTAAAAGTGCAAAAAACTTTATCCCCCGAAATATCAGTAAAGATACTGTAATGGGGGTATTAAATCGGCTTATTGGCGACTAAAGAAAACTTTATCAATCGAGGGCAGGTGAAAATTACTATTTTGCTGATATTGAAGATAAAATTAGTCATGATGATAAACCCCAAACAACACAAGAAATGACCTATCTTAGAAATATATCAGGTAGTACCGATCAAAATTCATTTACAGGGGCGATAAAAGTTGATGACCCCATGCTTTCATCAGATTATTCCACTGAATTTTGGGGTATTTTAGGAATGACTAATGAACAAGTTTGTAAATTTATTCTTGACGATAATGTTATTGTTAATGAAAAAATATCATTGCACCCTATAGTAATAATTAATCAAATAAAGCAAATAGTTAAAGAAAAAAACATTCCAAACTAAGGACTGGTAAACCAAACTATTGAACAATTAAGTAGTCACTTTCCAGAAATGATTACAGAAAAACAATCAACACCCTATATTGAAAAATCAGGGGAAATCAAACCTATAAGACTTTATTCTGTTGCTCTTTATATTCAACTAGAAAGATTGGCACTAAAATTTGATATGAGTACAGCAACAACTAAAGCAGGTAAGGTAGCTGGGTTTTCTAAAAGGGGTTTTAATGGTGAACGAGATTTTATGAAAAACTTTGTAACAGGCGGTGAAAAAATAGTTTTTGGTAATCCCTATATTCACGAAACCTTTGTAAAAGGCAAAGGAAAAACCAAAAACCTGATGACCAAAGTCAGTGGTAAACTTGATATTATGCTTGATATACCCAGAGACAGAGCCAAAGAAATTCGTACTATGATAAATAATGCGGGTGTATCTAGCTTTTATCTAGGAAAAAAAGGCTTGGCTTTTATTGAGGGTGATATAAGTATTAAGGAGCTTAGTTAATGGATTTTTACCTAGATATTCAAGTTAAACCCGATGCCGAGATGCGTGAAAATGTATTAATGAACAAAGTTTACAGCAAGTTTCACAAAGCTTTATCTGATTTAGAATCTACGGAGATTGGAGTCAGTTTTCCTAACTATAAAATAATGTTAGGTGATGTGATACGGATTCATGGAACTCAAAATAAGCTTGCAGAATTACAAAGAATAGATTGGTTAGGGGGGTTAGTCGGTTATTGTAAAGTGAGTGCGATACAAGCAATTCCTAATGAGGTTGTTTATAGAACTATCTCGCGTAAACAAGCCAATATGACTGAGGCTAAATTAAAACGCTTGATTAAACGAGAGACCATTGCACAACCAGAAATTAAGCCCTAAAGCTAAAATGTTTCAACAAGGGCTTGATAACGCCTATTTTGAATTAGAAAGTACTTCAAATAAACAGCTTTATCGGCGATATATTCAATTTGGAGAATTAAAAACTCAACCCGTAAAAGGGGGGTTTGACTCTTTTGGATTAAGCAAAAAATCGACCATTCCTTGGTTTTAATTTGAGGTTTAATAACAAATGGAACAACTGACTGATTTAAAATCTATTTTACACTCAAAACGCGCTAATATTTATTATTTGGATAAATGCCGAGTGATGCAAAAAGATGGCAGAGTGCTTTATTTAACGGAGGCTAATACTGAAAAACAATATTGGAATATTCCCATTGCTAATACCACCTGTATTTTATTAGGAACAGGGACATCCATTACTCAAGCGGCGGTTAGAATGCTTGCCTCCGCTGGGGTTTTAATTGGGTTTAGTGGTAGTGGTGGAACGCCTTTGATTGCAGCCAATGAAATTGAATGGTTTACGCCTCAAAGTGAATATCGACCGACCGACTATGTGCAAGGCTGGATGTCGTTTTGGTTTGATCCCGAAAAACGTTTGCAAGTAGCGAAAGAATTTCAGGGTTTACGCTTAGAATATTTACGCAAAATTTGGGGAAAAGACAGAGAGCTACAAAATGAGGGGTTTAAAATTAATGAGACAGATATAAGTAGTGCGTTAGATTTATTTACCCGCGCAATAGAAAACGCTCCGAACGTAACGCAGTTACTTTTAGTTGAAGCTCGATTAACCAAAACGCTTTATAAAATTGCCGCGAACCGAACCAAACACGGTGATTTTGTCCGCGATCATGAAAGTATGGATAATGCGAATGCGTTTTTAAATCATGGTAATTATCTGGCGTATGGATTAGGGGCAACGACTTTGTGGGTTTTAGGCATTCCTCATGGGTTTGCGGTAATGCACGGGAAAACACGAAGAGGGGCATTAGTTTTTGATGTGGCTGATTTAATAAAAGACACCTTGATTTTACCTTGGGCGTTTATTTGTGCAAAAGAACAGGCGACAGAACAGGAATTTCGCCAGCAATGTTTGCAAAAGTTTACTCAACACAAAGCGTTGGATTTTATGTTTGATGTGGTTAAGGAGGTAAGCATGACAGCAGATTCCTTATAATTAACAATTAAATACAGGATATTTGATAAAAATAAAGGTTGATATATTTGTTGGTTAGCTTGAATTCAAGTAAAATTGCATTTTGACCTTTATTTTTTAGCCCTTTAAAAACTATTATAAATCAAGTGGTTACAACTCATGAAATTTTGGATGGTCAAATTGGAAAATTTAGTGTATACTACTGTTTCAGTTATCATTTTTAAGATAATTTTCTAGTTCACTGCCGCACAGGCAACTTAGAAGAAATAATACAGAAAATGATTAATAAAAGCTTTGTTCACTGCCGCACAGGCAGCTTAGAAGAATTGTCACCTAAAATATAAGTTTTATCATAAGTTCACTGCCGCACAGGCAGCTTAGAAGATTCTCATTAAGATAAAAATTAATATCATCACGTTCACTGCCGCACAGGCAGCTTAGAAGAATTGTCACCTAAAATATAAGTTTTAT
>DAOUSN010000015.1 GCA_030627205.1 Methylococcaceae bacterium | reverse complement strand
GCTAAATTGAAAGTAGCTAAATTGAAAGTAGCTAAATTGAAAGTAGCTAAATTGAAAGTAGCTAAATTGAAAGTAGATAAAAATGATTCAGATCATTCAAATAAATTATTAACAAAAGAAAAAAGAAAGGCTTTTATTAATAAAGATGGAACAGAATCAATCTGGAGTAGAATGCTTTCTCTCTACGCACTTCCTAAAATAGATAACAAGCGTGTTGATATTGAAATTCAGAAATTTTTAAAACATCCTAGTCAGTTAGTTAAAATTCAACGTCGCGCAGAACCATATTTATATTTAATTATGGATGAAATAGAAGCTAAAAAAATACCTGGTGAGTTAGCGTTATTACCGATTATAGAAAGTTCTTATAGGGCAAATGTTACTTCTCCAGCTAGTGCTGCTGGTCTGTGGCAATTTATTCCTTCTACAGGACTTTCTTTCGGGCTAAAACAAGACTGGTGGTACGATGGTCGTCGTGATGTTTATGCCTCAACACGGGCGGCAACAGACTATCTAAAACAATTAAGTAAATCTTTTGATGGCAATTGGTTTCTTGCATTAGCTTCTTATAATCTCGGCATCGGTAATGTTAAAAAAGCAATCAGAAAAAATAAAGCTCAAAAATTAAAAACTGATTATTGGGCGTTAAAGCTTCCTAAAGAAACTAGAAATTATGTCCCAAAATTATTAGCGCTTGCTGAATTATTTGCTAATTCAGAAAAATATAAACTACCTTTAAAACCTATTGCTGATAAACCTTTTTTTCAAATTGTAAATATAAAATCGCAATTAGATTTAAAAAAAGCAGCTAAAATGGCAAATATGACGTTTGATGAGTTTTTTGTATTAAATCCTGCGTTTAATCGTGTTATAACGCCGCCTAATGGTCCTCATCGCTTATTAGTTAAAGTTAATCAAGCTAAAACCTTTAAACGTAAACTGGCTAAATTGCCGAAAAATAAGCGGGTTAACTGGGTTAAACATAAGATTAAAATCGGGGAAAACTTAAAAACAGTCGCTAAACTTCATAAAACCAGTATTAAGAATTTAATTAAAATTAATAATTTAAAGAAAAAGGATGTTAAAAATATTAAAGTGGGAAAAGTTCTAAAAATTCCACCTGCTCCGATTAAAACCTTAGTCAAGGGTAATGCGTAAGTTTTGAGTCTACACTACATTAATTTTTTAAAAATATAAATGAAAACAAAAAATATCGGTTTTATTGGTGGCGGTAATATGGCTTCAAGCCTTATTAATGGTTTGATTGCTAGTGGGCATTCGCCACAACAAATTTGGGTTTCTGATGTTAATGAAGAAATTTTACAAAACCTTACATCAACACTAAAAATTAATGTTTCTAGTGATAATGAGGTTGTTATTAACGAAGTTGATGTGATCGTTTTTGCTGTAAAACCACAAGTTTTACAAAAGGTTGCGCAAGCAGTGGCTAAATTATTACAACAAAAGAAATTATTAGTCGTTTCAATTGCAGCAGGGATTAATCAACAAAGTTTGATGCAATGGATAGGTAAAGATGTTGCGATTGTTCGGTGTATGCCTAATACGCCTGCTTTAGTCTCAACGGGGGCAACGGCACTTCATGCTAATCTGAATGTGAATAATGAACAAAAAGATTTGGCTGAAAATATTTTACGTGCCGTGGGTATTTCTCTTTGGGTTAAAGACGAAGTAGAGCTTGATGTGGTAACGGCGGTCTCTGGCAGTGGACCAGCTTATTATTTTTTATTAATGGAAGCTATGGAAAAAGCTGCGGAGGAATTGGGTTTAAGTAGGCAAACAGCTCGGTTATTAATTCAACAAACTGCATTAGGAGCTGCTAAGATTGCCTTGGAGTCGGGTGATTCACCAGAACAATTAAGAAATCGTGTTACTTCATCAGGAGGAACGACACAAGCAGCAATAGAGATTTTTGAACAAGGTGGTTTTATAGCGCTGGTTTCCAAAGCTATACATGGAGCAAAAGAACGTTCAATTGAAATCTCCAAAGAACTTGGAGAATTATAAGTGAGTGCTTCTTATCTTGCTCATCCTGCTATTTTTTTGATTGATAGCCTGTTTTCACTTTATATTTTAGCCGTCATTTTACGCTTTTTATTACAATGGGTCGAGGCTGATTTTCATAATCCAATTTCACAGTTTTTAGTTAAAATTACCCATCCACCCTTGAAAGTAATACGTCGCGTTGTTCCATCTATCGGAAAAATAGATACATCTTCTCTGGTTTTAGCTTTTATATTGCAAATTATTGCTGATTATGCTATTTTTTTATTACAAGGTCTATTACCAAGTTTTTCAGCGGTAATTATTATTTCATTTGGTGAATTATTAGGCTTAGTTTTTGATGTGTTTATTTTTTCTATTTTTATTTTAGCTTTATTAAGCTGGTTTACTCCAGGAAATTATAATGCTCTTTATGATTTATTAGTTAAATTAACTCAACCTATTTTAGAAAACTGTCGTAAAATTATTCCAGATTTAGGTGGGATGGATATATCGCCTTTAGTAGCGCTCATTGCTTTACAATTAATTAAAATGATGTTAATTCCACCCTTACAACAGTTAGCCAGTTTGATTGCTTAAATTGATATAAACTTAATGAAAAAGCTTTGGATTCTTTTAGTCATGGATACAACATAAAGTAAACGTAACAGATAATTATGACCATTGAATCCTAAGTTTATCTCGATTTAAAGCTAACCATTGTATGGCAATAATAGGGATGCCAGACTTAATTTTACCTTGTTCTAAAAGTTGATAAACTTCTTTAAAGCTGACTGTAGTAACCAAAATATCTTCTGATTCTTCTTCCAGTCCATAAATACCGCCAATGGTTGAGCTATCAACTTTCCCACAGTATAAACTCAAAAGTTCAGATGACCCTCCAGGTGAGGTATAAAATTCATTAATTAATATTAGCTCCTCAATTTTACATCCCGCTTCTTCATAAGCTTCTCTATGAGCAACCTCTTCTTTAGTTTCACCTGCTTCAATTCCACCTGCTACAATTTCTAATAACCAAGGGTGTTGAGTATGAACCATCGGCCCGACTCTGAATTGTTCCAATAACACTACTTCATCACGTTTTGGATCATAAAGTAAAACTCCTACACAGTCATTGCGACGAAATAGTTCACGGTGTAACGGTTTACTCCAACCGCCATTAAATAAAGTATGTTGTAATTTATAACGTTCAAGTTTAAAAAAACCGTCATATACCGTTGTTTCTTCTAATAATTTATATTTTAGTGTCATTTTTAATAAGTTACCTTGTGAGTTATGCCGTGTTTGTTATTAACAACTATTTTTTATCGATTTTCTAAACTAACATCTTTAATTATAGAATGCTAAACTATAGCAAGATAAGGGATTGTTGAACTTAATCTCATTCCTTACAATAAACAATTTACATAGCTAGAGGGTTGAATCTATTATGAAGAAAATTAAATCTCCTCGTCATCGTGGTATTTATTTATTACCTAATTTATTTACTACGGGGGCGATGTTTTCAGGTTTTTATGCGATTACTTCTGCCATTAATGAACACTTTGAAGTAGCTGCAATTGCTATTTTTGTGGCAATGATTTTAGATGGTTTAGATGGTCGTGTTGCTAGAATGACCAATACGCAAAGTGAATTTGGTGTTCAATATGATAGTTTATCCGATATGGTTTCTTTTGGTGTTGCGCCAGGAGTAGTGATGTATTTATGGGCATTCTCAACGTTAGGTAAATTAGGGCTTTTTGCTGCTTTTGTTCATACTGCTGGAGGGGCGTTACGGCTTGCACGTTTTAATACCCAAGCTGAAACGGCTGATAAACGTTATTTTCAAGGATTACCAAGTCCTGCTGCTGCGGCTATTTTAGCAGGATTTCTATGGGTAAGTGTTGAATATAATTATGAAATAGAATCATTAAAATTTATTGCTTTAATATTGACTATTAGCACAGGATTATTAATGGTAAGTAACTTTCGATATTCTAGTTTTAAAGAGATAGACTTTAAGGGAAAAGTTCCTTTTGTAGCAACCATTATTGTTATGCTTAGTTTGGCTTTTATCATGATACAACCACCTGCTACGTTATTTTTACTTTTTTTAGCTTATGCTATTTCAGGTCCTGTCATTACTTTAGTGATGTTGCGACGTAAACGCTTACAAAAAAAAGCAAAATAACTTGAGTGATAGCAAACAAAAGCGTATAGTTTCCTAGCATGAACCTTCACATATCTAACGTACAAACTTTTTTAAAAACCCTTGCTTCTAATCTGGGTTTTTGTGCGTTTGCTCATTCTATTATAAAGTTACTGCCTTAGGGCATTATTACTTTAACATTTTATAGACCAATTGATTCTAAGTAATTGTAAAAAAAGCTAATCTTTATTATTCACATTACTTTCATCCTCTTTTATCAACTTAGACTTAAGTTGATGTTATTTCATGAAGGGAGAAATCATGAAAGATAAATTAATTATATTTGATACAACTTTGCGCGACGGCGAGCAGAGTCCAGGTGCTTCAATGACTAGTGATGAAAAAGTACGCATTGCTAAAGCATTAGAACGTTTAAATGTTGATGTCATTGAAGCGGGGTTTCCTGCGGCTAGTATTGGTGATTTTGAAGCGGTACAAGCAGTTGCAAAGGTCATAAAAGAAAGTACCATTTGCGCTTTAGCACGGGCTTTAGATAAAGATATAGACCGTGCAGGGGAGGCGATAAAATTAGCGAATAGTTCACGGATTCATACGTTTATTGCTACGTCACCTATTCACATGCAGTTAAAGTTAAAAATGCAACCTGAACAGGTGATTGAACATGCGGTAAGAGCGGTTAAAAGAGCGCGAAATTATACCGATAATGTTGAGTTTTCACCGGAAGATGCGGGACGTTCTGATGAAGATTTTTTATGTAGAATTTTAGAAGCAGTGATTGATGCAGGTGCAACGACATTAAATATTCCTGATACGGTCGGTTATAGTATCCCTCAGCAATTCGGAGAAACTATTGCAAACTTAATGCAGCGGATTCCTAATGCGGATAAAGCAATTTTTTCAGTGCATTGTCATAATGATTTAGGATTAGCGGTTGCTAATTCTTTGGCAGCCGTAATCAATGGCGCACGTCAAGTAGAATGTACTATTAATGGTTTAGGTGAACGCGCAGGCAATGCTTCTTTGGAAGAAGTGGTAATGGCAGTTCGTACCCGACAAGATATATTTGAATGTGACACCAGAGTGAATACACCAGAAATATTGACTTGCTCTAAATTAGTTTCATCTATCACCGGGTTTCCCGTACAGCCGAATAAAGCTATTGTGGGAGCAAATGCGTTTGCACATGAAGCAGGAATCCATCAAGATGGGGTATTAAAAAATCCTGAAACCTATGAAATTATGAAAGCTGAAGAGGTAGGCTGGGCTGAAAATCGGATGGTATTAGGAAAGCATTCTGGACGTAATGCGTTTAAAAGTCGAATGACTAAATTAGGCTTTGAGTTCCAAAGTGAACAAGAGTTAAATGAAACTTTTTTTCATTTTAAGCAATTAGCCGATAAGAAACATGAAATTTTTGATGAAGACTTACAAGCCCTAATTTCAGAAGTTAATATTCATCCAGAAGCTGAAAGAATTGAATTAGTTTCGTTACAAGTTTGTACTGAAACTGGGGAAATTCCTAAAGCAGAGGTTATGTTACGAATAGATAATGAAGAAGTTTCAGGTCATGCAGAAGGCAGTGGCGTGGTCGATGCCAGTTTAAAAGCGATTGAAAGTATTGTTCAAACTCAAGCCATTTTAGAATTATACTCAGTTAATAATATTACGAGTGGTACGGACGCGCAGGGTGAAGTTACGGTGCGTTTAGAAAAGGGTGGGCGGATTGTTAATGGTTTAGGGGCGGATACTGATATAGTAATTGCTTCCGCAAAAGCGTATATTAATGCGGTTAATCGTTTACAAGTTCCAGATAAACGTCGTCATCCTCAAGGGAATGTTTAGATTAACCATCTAAGTTTGAGTCGTTTACAAAAAAACGACTCGTTTATTTAACTTTAATTTAACAAAATATCGTGGCAAAATCATTACAAGAGCAATTATTAGGCGCGGGGCTGACTAATAAAGCAAAAGCGAAAACTTCAAAAACTAATAAGCGTAAACAGGTTCAAGCTGTGCGTAAAAATAAAATTGTGGTAACTGATGAAACCGCAGCAGCAATGAAACGGGCTAAACTTAAGCTGATTGAGAAAGATAAAGCGTTAAATTTACAAAAACAACAGTTTGCAGAAAAAAAAGCTCTTATCGCACAAATCAAGCAATTAATTGACACGACAAAAGTACCTCAAGATGTAGATGGTGAAGCTTATAATTTTAGTGATGGTTCTACGATAAAAAAGATTTATGTGAGTACGGATGTTCGAGAGCAACTGGTTAATGGTCGTTTAGCGGTTGTAAAAATAGAAAAACGCTATGAAATTGTGACGGCAGAAGTGGCTGAAAAAATTCGTCAGCGTGATGAAAGTTGTGTATTGTTACTAAATGAACGTAAGATTTCTGATTCAATAGATGAAGATGATGCTTATGCCGCTTATCAAGTCCCTGATGATTTGATGTGGTAGTCTAAATGTAATGCAATCTTATTTTCCTATTTCAAATCCTCACGCCTCCCATCATAATAGAGATTATATCCTTATTTTATTTTCGCTTATCCTGATTACGATTGTGGTAAATTACGATGGAACTGAGGGAACTTTAGAAGATCAAAAAATATTAGCCCTTATGACATGGAGTGCATTGATTTTAATGCTCTGGGGGGAAAATAAAACAATTAGAATGCAGGTAATACTAACGCTTATTTTTGCAACGATGGCAGAACTTTTTGCTTCTAGTTATATGGGGTGTTATCTTTATCGGTTTAATAATTTACCCGCTTATGTTCCCCCTGGTCATGGAGTGGTTTATTTAGCCATTATTGCCTTAGCACGTTCTGGATTTTTTCAGAATTATGCGCGAAAAATAGCCAAAATTGCTGTAATGATAGGAATAGCTTGGTCTTTATGGGGGGTTATTTTTGCTGCGCGTGAAGATATAACTGGGGCGATATTATTTGCTATTTTCTTAATTTATTTAGTGAAAGGTCGAACTCCTATGATCTATTTAGCGGCATTTTTTATCAGTACCTGGCTGGAAATTGTTGGAACTTTTTCAGGTGCGTGGGCATGGGTTGAAATTGACCCAATCTTTGGTTTTACACAGGCTAATCCTCCCAGTGGTGTTGCTGCGTGTTATTGCTTTGTAGATTTTTTAGCTATCATAACGACTAAATTTGCTTTAAAAAGCTGGACAACTTTATTTAAAGAGTTTTCGTTTAAACTAGGATCATCATAAGTTATAGTGATTGAAAGCCTCGCTACAATTTGAGTATTTTAAATCAAGTTTATCTTCGTTAATGAATTTCAAACAAATAGAGTATAATTTAGGATAAATTTTTATTGAGATTAACGAGGTTATCAATGGCATGGTTTCTTTTATTTTCAGCTGGTTTAGCTGAAATTATTTTTGCATTAAGCCTTAAATATAATGAGGGTTTTACCAAACTATGGCCAAGTGTTATTACCTGTATTTCAGGGGGTTTAAGCTTTTATTTGTTGATGGTTGCTATTAAGTCTTTGCCTCTAGGAACGGCTTATGCAATCTGGACAGGCATGGGAGCTGTAGGTGTTGCTATTTTAGGGATTGTATTTTTTAAAGAGTCAGCTGATTGGATAAGACTGGTTTCAATTAGTTTTATTATTGTCGGGATTGTTGGGCTTAAATTAACTTATATCGAATAATGCTCCATCTAATTTATCAATCACCTTTAGAATCCGCAACGTTACAACGTATAGCAACCGATGATAGTATTCTTTTTATGGAAAACGCTCTGTTTAGATTATTAAAAACTAATAGTAAAACGGTTGAATTGAAAGTAATGACCCAGTTATATTCATTATTTGTTTTAGATAATGAGTTAGAAATACGTGGCATTTGTCCTCACGAAATCATCACTGGAATAGAAGTAATAAACTATCAAGATTTTGTTAATTTAACGCTTAAGCATTCGTTAATACAAACATGGAATTAGTGTTAAATGAAGAAGGTTTTTTGTGTAAAGTAAGTGATTGGAATAAAGAGGTTGCTTTAACATTAAGTCGGATAAATAAAATAGAACTCACTGAAAACCATTGGGAAATTATTTTATTTATCCGGACTTATTATCAAAACTTTAAACACTTGCCCAATGCGCGAGTTTTTACAAAAGCGATTGCTAAACAATTGGGAGTGGAGAAGGGAAATAGTCGATATTTACATAAATTATTTCCACAAGGACCATTAAAATATGCGTGTAAAATTGCAGGATTACCCAAACCACCCACCTGTTTATAAATTTTATAACTGGTTATTTTGACGCTTAGTTTTAGACAGTATTAGCTTTGCTTAAAACGATGAATTTGGCGGCGTTGTTTTTTATTAGGTCGTTGTTCTCGTTCTGAATGGGGCAATAATTGTCGTTGTTCGATTTGCTGTTGACGTTTATTATGGCTTTCAGCCGATTCTTCATATAATAAAATAGTCTCTGATGCTGGGCGACGTTGTTTGTTAAGTCCTAAAATATGAATTTCCCAACTATATTGATCTTTATGAATCAATAATTTGAAACCTATTTTGATTTCTTTACTTGGTTTACAACGTTGTCCATTCACATGGATTTTACCGCCTGATACTGCTTCCGATGCAAGTTTTCTGGTTTTAAAAAAACGGGCTGCCCATAACCATTTGTCAATTCTTAGTGATTCTAATTCTAACATTTATTTTTAAATTTTAATGATAAGGTATCATTATTTTACCTTGTCCATGATTTAATTAATATTATTAATATTTATTTATATATTGCCATTTGTGGTGGAGAAAAATATGAATCTCGAAAAAGTCATCTTTGGTTTTTTTATTGTGTTAGCACTGACTTTAAATTTTGGGTTTTTTTTAGGTGAAATGGATGAAATAGAGCATCATAATGTACTGGAATTATTTATCGTTATTGTGGTTAATCTAATTGCTACGATTTTAAAACTAGGTGATCGTTCTCAAATTGGTGCGGTTTTGTTAGCAACGAGTTTAGTTGCAGATTTACAACTTATTATGGCAGCTATTTATTGGACGTTTGCAGTTCATATTACTGGTACTGGATTAACTCCAGGGCTTATGGCAAGTATTGTCTCGCTCTCTGGTGGCGCATTATTGGCTAATATTATTTCGACGGTTATTTTAGTGAGTGAAACCTTAATGTCACGTTTATAATCAAATGGATTAAGGAAATATATAAATGGCAGCCCCTGTTGATTTAAGTAGAGTTACTTTTATTGTTATGCGTGACATGCGTCGACCGATGATGGCGTTATTGTTAGTTTATTCAATTTCTATTTTAGGAATGACCCTTATACCAGGGATAGAAAAAGACGGTAAAACTGAGGCAATGAGTATTTTTCATGCGTTTTATTTCATGACATATACCGCAACAACCACAGGTTTTGGAGAAATTCCTAATCCTTTTAGTGATGCTCAACGTTTTTGGGCAATTATTTGTCTTTATACTAGTGTTATTACATGGGTTTATGCCATTGGGGTAATTGTTCACTTATTACAAAACCCTTTTTTTATCCATGCACTAGCCGAGTGGAAGTTTTCACGTAATGTTCGTAGTATTCAAACCCCTTATTTTATTCTTTGTGGCTTTGGTGATACAGGGAGTGTCTTAGCGCGGGGTTTAAGTGATTATGGGTGGGCATGTGTCATCATTGATGAAAATGAAGAGCGAATTAAAGCCTTGCAATTACGTAATTATAAAGTTCCAATGATGGGACTTTATGCGGATGCAAGTGTTCCAAAACATTTATTGGAAGCTGGAGTAAAACGAAAAAACTGTAAAGCGATTGTTGCCATCACTAATAATGAAGAAATTAATTTAAAAATATCAACTACCGCTAGAGTTTTAAATCCTAATATTATTATTATAACGATGTCTAAAGTTGAAGTAGTTGAAGATACCTTGGCTAATTTAGGTGGGGAAGTTCATATTGTTGATCCTTTCAAAACATTTGCTAAAGTATTAGCCGCAGCCATACATAACCCAGGATTTTTTGCTTTAAATCGTTGGTTAGTTCGAGAAAAGAAAGAACGGATTAATTATCATATTAATCCTCCGTTAGGAAAGTGGGTGATTTGTGGTTATGGTCGTATGGGTTATGAAATTAATAGAGTGTTAGCTAAACATGGAGTGACTACGACCATTATTGATCCCCATGTTTGTGAAAGTGAGGAATCCAATCATTATATTGTTGGGCGTACTACTTCCAAAACTTTAGTGCAAGCAAAAATTGAAGAGGCAGTGGGTATTTTAGCGGGAACAAATGATGATGGGCATAATTTAGGAGTTTTATTAAATGCCCGTTATTTTAATCCTAATTTATTTACCATTGTTAGACAAAATCGTCATGAAAATGAAGTTGCATTTGAGGCAGGTAAAACCGATATAATCATGCAGCCGACTTTAGTAACCGCTCGGAAGATATTATTCTTATTAATTGCACCTTTATTAAAACCTTTTTTCTTTTATTTATTAGAAGACAAAGTGGGGCGAGCCGATGAAATGCAGAATGTTATTGAAAGTTTAAAAACTACGATTGGTGATAAAACTCCCTATTTAACTACTATTAATTTTACCCGTGAACATAGTAAAGCGGTTATTCAATGGCTTGATAAGGGTGAAGATGTATTTTTAGGTGATTTATTGAAGCATCCTGATAATAGGAATAATTTATTAGAATTAGTTGTTTTTATTATTAAATCAAAAAATGAATTTATTGTGTTACCTAAAGAAGATTATAAAATCAAAGAAGGCGATCAAATACTTTTTTGTGGAACACGACGGGCGCAATGTTTATTTAATGCCATTATTAATAATGAATATAAATTATTTTATACTCAGACAGGGTCTTTTATGCCTAGAAGCTGGGTTGCTCAATGGTTAGCACAAATAATGGATTATTTTAGTGATAGAAAGTTAAACTAATTAAATACAAAATTAATAGTTTATAAAAAGTAACATAAATATAAATACTCTTTAAAATAGGAATTGATGATGATTCATTTATTATTAATCGGTGGTGGAACAGCAATAGCAAGTACTTTATCATTTTTTCGTGAACGGAAAAAAGATAAAAAAAAAGTGCTTGTTGGAAAAAATAGTTTAACTGTTGTTGAGCAACATCATCAAGATATGGAGCAACGAAAAGAAGATGTCGATCATGATTTAAAATTATCTACACTTGCAATGGGTCTAACAGGAGTTGCTCGATTTGCTTATCCTCCTTTGTTATTAATAGGTGTTCCTGTTGCAATCTATAGTTCATTTCCCATTTTTATTGATGCCTATAAAGGTTTATATGAAGAAAAAAAATTACGTTCTACAATAATTGATACGATTGCAATTACTGGTGGGTTAATAACACAATTTTATTTTGTGACGACACTCATTAACGTTGCTTATTTTATAGGTCAAAAAATTGTAGTTAAGACGGAAGAAGAATCAAATCAACAATTATTACAGTTATTTAACACGCATCCTCGTACTGTTTGGATATGGGTAGATGATACGGAATTAGAAGTAGATTTTGAGGAAGTAGAAATAGGGCAGATTATAGTGATTCATGCAGGAGAAACTATTCCTTTTGACGGTGAAGTTGTAGAGGGTTTGGCTACTGTGGATCAGCACATGTTAACAGGTGAGTCACAACCACAAGATAAAACGATTGCTGATAAAGTTTTTTCTAGCACATTATTGGTTGGTGGCAAATTATTTATTCGTGTAGAAAAAGCGGGTAAAGATACTGTGGTTGCTCAAATTGGTGATATTTTACAAAATACAACGGATTATAAATCAACAGTTGAAGCAAAAGGGGTTCAAATTGCCAACCAATTGACTGTCCCTACATTGTGTCTTAGTGGGTTGGCATTATTGACCTTAGGACCATTGAGTGCTATCTCAGTTACTAATTGTAATTTTTCTGACATTATTCGTATTGCCGTTCCCTTAGGGGTGTTAAATCATCTGACAATAGCAACCGAAAAAGGTATTTTAATAAAAGACGGGAGAGCGTTAGAATTATTAGCGAAGGTTGATACAGTTGTTTTTGATAAAACGGGTACACTTACTCAAGAAGAGCCCTGTGTTGGTAAAATATACAGTTGTGGAGATTATAATGAAAATCAAATTTTATCACTAGCTGCCGCAGCAGAATATCGTCAAAAACATCCTGTAGCAAGGGCTATTTTAAAGGCAGCTCAAGAACGTAACTTATTTCTTGAAGAGATTGATGAAGGTCGTTATGAAATGGGTTATGGTATTAAAGTAGAGCTTGCAGAGCAAACTATACGTGTGGGTAGTAGGCGATTTATGGTTATGGAAGAGGTTGAAATTCCTGACTTAGAAGTAGAGTGGGCGGCAATAAGTCATGCCGAAGGTCATACTTTAGTCTATTTGTCGATTGATAATAAATTAGAAGGGATTATTGAGTTACATGTAGTTTTACGTCCTGAGATTCCTAGAATTGTAAAACAATTACAGGAACGAGGATTAAATTTATGTATTATTTCAGGCGATCATCAGCAGCCTACCGAACGATTGGCAAATATTTTGGGAATTGATGATTTTTTTGCAGAAACTTTACCAGAAGATAAAGCAAAACATATTGAAACGTTACAGGCTCAAGGACGTAAAGTTTGTTTTGTTGGCGATGGTATTAATGATGCCATTGCAATGAAAAAAGCTCAAGTTGCTATTTCATTGGCAGGAGCAACTACCATCGCAACAGATACAGCAAGTATTGTTTTTATAGATAAAAACTTAAGTAAATTAAGTGAATTATTTGAACTTTCAACTAGTATTGAGAAAAATATGAAGTCAGGGTTTACTTGGTCAATATTATCAGGAGCAATGGGGGTTATGGGGATATTTCTTTTTCATGTTCGTATGTATGGATCTCTAGGTTTATATCTGTTCACTTTAACCGGAAGTGTAGGTAATGCCATGTCGCCTTTATTAGGAAAAGATCGAGTAAAAAAAGAGCCGAATGATAAAACTTTAGACTCTTAAATAACCTGTGTTCTGGGTAAGAAAAGTAGGGAACATTTCATAAAAACTGGCTGATTTATTAGAATAAATAATAATTTAAGTTTTCTATCCCGATTGAAAAAAGGGAAGTATAAAAAATTTTAGTCTCTTTCGAGTGCGAGTGAAATTAATCCCGAAACTTTGGTTATTATCCAGCCCTTGTCATCTAACTGAAATAAATTTTCTTTATTGTAAGGTATATATCAATAATTATGCAGGTTCAAATAATCTTGGTATCTTCATCAATAAATGCAGAGGAATGAACAATGAAAAGAAAGTATTCAAAAATACTTATATATTCAGTTTTAATGAGCAGTTCAATGGTTCATGCTGAAGATCTATTACAGTTTACTAACGCGCCTGTTCCAACGAATGATTTTGATAAACGTAGCTTATTAACCTCACAACAAGTTAAAGTTGGCGATGCGGTTATGGATTTTAAATACAATACCCTTATGCGTTCTGGGGATAATCCTGAAGGTTCAGTCGCGGCATTTGGGACTATCTTTGATATTGAAGGGCAGCCGATTAAGTCTGAAGATGGCTCGATTAAAATATCGAATGATAATGATTTTTCTTCTTTAGTTACAGGAGAGGATGATAAAGTTTACATGGTCTCTCATTTTGAAGCGCGTCCTTCTGCAATGTATATTACTGAGATGGAACAAAATTCAACATCAGGTATTTTAACCGCTAAACGTACTCGGCCTTTAGATTTTTCGCCTTTTAATGGCGGCTGGGTGCATTGTGCAGGGAGTGTTACCCCTTGGGGAAATCATTTAGGGTCGGAGGAATATCCGCCTAATGCCAAACAATGGCGTGATAATACCATAGATGATTATAATGCGGCGATGGTACGTTATTTTCCTGCCGCTCGTGGTGCAACTGATAAGGAGTTGCCCGCATTGGCTTTACAGTATATGAACCCCTACGATTATGGTTATACGATTGAAGTCGATATAGCGAATTACGATAATACTTCAGTGGCGAAGCATTATTCAATGGGTCGCTTTGCTATTGAGTTATCCAATGTTATGCCTAATGAAAAAACAGTTTATACCTCAGATGACGGCTCTCATGTGGGTTTATTTCGTTTTGAAGCCGATAGAAAAGGTGATTTAAGCTCAGGTGAGCTATTTGCAGTTAAATTTCATCAAACATCCCCGTGGACAAATGACCAAGAGCGTAAATATGACTTAGATGGGGGGGCAGGAACACTGACTTGGGTTAGTTTAGGTAAAGCAACAGATTCAGAAATTAAAACGATTATAGACAGTGGTGTTACCTTTTCTGATATTTTTTCCGAAGACAGTGCTAATTGTCAGTCGATTAATGTGGGTTATGGGGATGAGTGTTTGGCCGTTAAATCAGGAATGGATAAAGCTGCTTCTCGTTTAGAGACAAGACGTTATGCCGCTTTACAAGGAGCAACCATTGAATTTGAAAAAATGGAAGGGATTACTCTGGATGAATCAACCAACACTTTATATCTAGGGATGTCTCGTATTATTAAAAAAATGAGTGACGGTGAAGGCGATATGAGTGTTCCGTATAACTACTGTGGAACGGTTTATGCTTTAGATTTGGATGAAAATTATATCGCAACAAGTATGCGAGGGGTTATTTCAGGTATCCCAAGATTGATTAAACGGGGTGCTAAAGCTGATAACCCCTATCCAGCTAATGGCCCTTATTCGGCTAATGAATGTGATGTGAATGGAATATCTGAACCCGATAATGTCACTTTTATTCCAGGCTTTAAAACATTGATTATTGGTGAAGATACTGGCAGGCATCAAAATGATATGATTTGGTCTTTTAATGTTGAATCTAAAAGCCTAACTCGCATAGCTACAACCCCTTATGGCTCAGAAACAACATCGCCTTATTTCCACCGTGATGTGAATGGTTTTAGTTATTTAATGACGGTTGTTCAACATCCTTTTGGCGAGTCGGATACCGATCAATTAAAATCGGCTGAGGAGTCACGAGGTTATACTGGATATTTTGGTCCTTGGAGCGGTTATTAATTAAGGTTTTATTAGCTAAATCAAAGAAGAGGTTCATTTAGAACCTCTTTTTTTTGATAATCGAAAATTAGGAATTAAAAATGACTTTTTTACAACCAATAAATATGAGCTGCTTGCTATTAAGTTATATCTTTTTAAATAACATAGTTTTGGCTCAAGAAGTTGATGTTATAGCGCGGACATTAAAGAATAAAGTCGCTTATATCCCTCCTCAATGTTACACCAAAACAGAAGATGACGATAAGACAACCTATAACCCTTGTTATGCTTGCCATACTGACTCACATCGACCTAATTATGTGAATGATGCAAACTTACAGGAAACGTATAGTTTTCCTGAAGATGCTCGTGAAAATCACTGGAAAAACCTATTCAAGGATCGTAGTGAGCAAGTTGCACAAATTAGTGACCAAACGATTACTGAGTATATTAGACAAAGTAACTATTTTGATGAACAAGGCGAGATAAAACTTAGCAACATACTCGCTAATGTTCCGAGTAACTGGGATTATAATCACGATGGACAATGGAGCGGTTTTACTCCTGATATTTGGTTTAACTTTGATGAGCAAGGATTTGATTATGATCTCAAAGGTGAATTGACTGGATGGCGTACTTTTGGATATTATCCTTATTTAGGAACATTTTGGCCAACTAATGGATCGACTGATGATGTGATGATTCGCCTCCCAGAGGCTTTTCGTACTAATCAAAATGGCATTGAAGATTTAACGGTATATAAAGTCAACTTAGCCATTGTTGAAGCGATGATTAAAGAGCAAGATATTTCTATTGAGCCAGTAGATGAAGCGCAACTAGGTAATATTGATTTAGATAAGGATGGAAAAATAGGCCTTGCACATAAAATAAAATATGAATGGCATCCTTTAAAAGAAAAAAACATGTGGTATGTAGGCGCAGCAAATACACAACAAAAATCGGGGCAAGTGCATTTAGCTGCTGGTTTATATCCAGAAGGCACCGAGTTTTTACATACAGTTCGATATATTGATGTTGATGAACATGGTAATAATATTTTATCGGCAAGAATGAAAGAAGTTCGTTATGCGTTAAAACGACTTTGGTTAAATTATTCTAAATTAGAGGCTAAAGCGGCGGCTGAGTCAAAAGAAAAAGATGATTTTCCTAACCGAATTAGAACTTTTCGAGGTAATGCAGAAGCAGGCATTAGTAATGGACAAGGTTGGGCTTTTGCTGCATTTATTGAAGACAGCCAAGGTGAATTAAGACCGCAAAATTTTGAGGAACTCGTTTTTTGTGCGGGTTGTCATAGTGGCATTGGTGCGATTACTGATGGTGTTTTTAGTTTTCAGAGAAAAATGCCCTTTAATAGCCCACAACAAGGTTGGTTTCATTGGTCACAGCACGGTTTAAAAGGAATTGCGGAGCCTAGACGTAAGGATGGTGAATATGAATATAGTTATTATTTACAGAAAAATCAGTCAGCCAATGAATTTAGGACTAACACTGAAATACAGGCAAAGTTTTTTAACCCCGGCAAGGTTTTAAAAAAGGTCATGCTAGAGCAGTTGCATGAAGATATATCGGTGCTTTTATATGCTTCTCCACAACGTGCTTTGCAGTTAAATAAGGCTTATCGAGTGATTGTAGAAGAACAAAGTTTTACTCAAGGAAGAGATGCGACCATTTTGCCAATACTCAATGTGCTAAAGGAGGTTGAACCTGATCAAGAAACGGGCATTAAAGAAAATATCAAAAAAATGCCATTGTCATTAGGGAGTTCTAAGGCTTATATAAATAATAATATGGGTTTATTTTTCCCTTTAATTAATTACGAGAACGGGCAATATTTAGCAAAATTTACATTATCAGACTCGGTAAAGCTAGTATGGCAGTTAAATCAATTAGAACCCATTTCAATACTCAATGTAGATAATAGTGTTGCTATAGTTGATAGCAACCTTGGAATAAATATTCCCTTCATTAGTAATGGAGAAAATGCTTACTCGGCAGCAATGAGTTATGTAGGTAAGAAAAATAATCAACACTACTGGACTTTAAAAGATTATCAGTCAATAACAGAATAAACTAGATTCCTTTAGGGTTACAGTTAATTGTTGGAAAGGGTCAGAGTAAATGCCAGTAAGTTAATCATAACATATTAATTATAAAGAACTTTTATAGGCTGTAAAATGAATATTATTCTTGATATTTTTTTAATCTCCTCGGCATAGAACGTCCATCTCTAACGGCTTCTATAGCTACTGATATATAGTCAATAATTCGTCTAATTAATTGTAAAATTCCCTTGTGAGCCTCCAAAATTAAAATAACTAGTTGATGCTTCATTTTTGATAACGCTTGTGCTGAATTTACTTGATATTTTAACGCTAATTTATGGGTTATTTTATCGACTTTTTTTAGCAGCAATTGCCATCAATAATAGCTAAATTTGATGACATTTTCTTGATTACAACGCTTAAAAAATATGAAACCTCGTATTATTCAGGTTTTTGATAAATTATTGCTTAGAAAACGTAGCATTATTGAAACGATTAATGACCAATTGAAAAATATTTTTCAGTTAGAATATTCTAGGCATCGCTCATTATCTAACTATATGGTTGCTAGTTTAGTTGCTTATTCGTATCAAGAAAAAAACCATCTATTAATATTCAAAGAAATGATTTATTATCTGTTCTGAGATAGCTTATCCCGAACTCAGGTTGCCTTAAATACAAACATACACAAGCAAAAAATGAAATAATCCGTGTTAAAAATACTGGATGGATTCAGAAAAAATAAAAAATATAGCAAGAGTAAAGGTTAAAAGTTTAATAAATAACCCGTTTAACTTTATATAATAAGAGGAGTAATAGTGTGTCAAATAAATCATTTTTAAAGGTGTTCTTTTATTTAGCAGTGGGTCTATCTTTGCCCGTTTATAGTGCTAATTATTATGTTTCTAGTCTAACGGGGAATGATGCTAATAATGGTAGCCAAGAACAACCTTGGCAAACGATAGATCGCGCCAACCAAGAAACATTTGCGGCTGATTCACAGATTCTTTTCAAACGAGGCGAAGTATTTCGAGGGGTTATTAGTGCGGGGGGTAAATTTCAATCGGACTTAACTTATGGCGCGTATGGAGAAGGCGTAAATCCTGTTATTTCAGGCAGTGTTCAAATCACAAATTGGCAACCGACAACCCATAACGCATTATCTTCCGCTGTTTATGAAGCTGACGTATCAAACCTTATTACTATCGATGCAAAGGGAAATGAAGCTACGCTGGAACACCTTTTTGTTAATGGTAAAATCATGACGATTGCCCGTTATCCTAATGTCGACTCCCCTGCTGATAAAAATTGGCTGAAAGTGGGTGCCAGTGCTGGCAAGGATGCGTTTACTGATTCTGCTTTAGTTGACTATCCTAAACCTGATGGGTATTGGAAAGGCGCAACCTTACGGATTAGAACCTATAGTTGGTTTTATAAAGTTTTTAAAATAACCGATTATAAAGCCGCAACAGGTCAAATTAATGCGATAGGTTTAAAAACCCAGTTACCAGAATGGGGTTATTTTTTAGATGATAAATTGGAAGAATTAGATCATCCCGGCGAATGGTATTACGATGCAAAAACTAAAAAAGTTTACCTTTATCCTCGTAATAACCAAGACCCTAATACCTTATTAATTGAAGGTTCGACTTACCTTCGTGGTGTTAATTTTTCTTGGCATGAAGATAATAATACCGTGGAAAACTTAACCTTTCGTCATTTTATTTCTGAAGGCGTTAAAGTGTCTTTTTCTGATAATGTCACGATTCGGAACTGTCATTTTGAATATAATATGGTTGGCGTATATGTTTGGCAAAGTGCTAATAACTTAATTTCTACCAATACATTTAATAATCAACTGAGTCAAGGGATATTATTAAATGGACCGAATGATTTTGATGTTCAAAATAGTCGGGTTGAAAAAAATATTATTAATAATACGGCAATGTTTCCGCTTTACTGTAAGCGTTATGAAGGGGTTTGTTACGGGATTGGGATTAAAGCCTTTGGTAAAGGACAAACGATTCGTCAAAATACTATTAATACCACTGGATGGAATGGAATTAATCTCAAAGCGGCAGGTCATCATCTTGTTGAAAATAATATAGTGAGAAATGCCTTATCGTTACTTAATGATGGAGGCGCACTGAATATTGGCTCGGATGCTAATATTATTCGTGGCAATTTTTTATTAGACAGCGTTGGCAATATTGATGAATCTAATGGCTGTGCTAATTTAAATAGTACACCTTGTAAATACCATAGCAGTTATGGAATGGGAATTGGCTCAGATAGAGCCTTTATTGACAATATTATTGAAGACAATACCATTGCTAATAATACTGATGTGGGCATTCGTTTAAACCAATTTAAAAATACCACCGTTCGCAATAATATTGTTTTTAACAATGATCCGCAAATGATCATTCAGGGAACATCGACACAATCAGCTAAAAACGTGATTGAAGGCAATACTTTTTTTTCACTAAAACCCAATCAAAGAGGCTTGATTTTATCAGGGCAAGCCGAGCATGGAACATTTAATAATAAACGCTACTGTAATCCTTATGGTAAAACCATGTTAGTTCGGGATAATAAAAGCTATTCATTAGCACGTTGGAAAAGCCTTTTTCCCAATTATGAGCTAGATGCAAAAGACTGTGATTTAAATCTTCAGGTTTACCAAGTTTCTGAAGTAACAGAGACAAACTTATTAACCAAAGCGGGATTTGAAATTGCTTTAGAAACGAATAAAAAAACAAATCCAAATAGTAATCGTTTTGTAGTGCGTAAAAATCAGGTTTATCGTTTAAAATTTAATGCGGTGGCTAATGCAATGGGTTCTTTACGTGTTGAACTTAATCACGCCCCTAAAGGCAAGACATGGAAACGTTTTGACACTATTACAGTGGCTTATAATTCAACCAATAAATCGCATGAGCTATTTTTTATCGGTGCTGATGATAGGGATGAAATGGTTTTAACGTTTTCATCAATTAAAGAAGGATCTAATGGCGCGGATACCTTAACAATAGCAGCGTTAAGCTTTGAAGCAGTGACAGCCACCTTAAATGAGGCTAAAAAACAATCGGTACTTTTTAGTAATTTTACCGAACAAGAAAAAACAATGAGTCTGAGTGGGACAGTCTATAAAGATTTAGAGGGGCGTGATAAAGGAGAAAGCATGGTACTTGCGCCTTTTTCTTCACAAATATTAATTTATGTGTCTGGAAAACGTCCGTCTTCAATCGGTAATCTTCAAAATCCATTATTAAACTTAACCACTGAGGGTAAAACAGTCAATGTAAGTTGGGAATCTCAGTCTGAAGCAACAGGTTATCGCTTATATTACGCGCCTATCCCTTATACAGGGGTTGAAAGTATTGACAACTTTGATATGCAAAATCAAACAGCATTTACCATTGAGTTACCTTCAGGTGCTGCTTTTTATGTCGCTGTAACCGCTTATAATAAATTAGGGGAAAGCGATTATTCTAACATTGGCTCTTTTTCTATTCCCTAAAAAAATATATTTACGCTTTAATTTGGATTTACTAAAGCTTTAATACAGCTATTTAACGACATTTTTAAAATGGTATAAGGGCTTAATAAGTGATTTATCACTGACTTTAGATAATATACTCGGTTTATTAGATGAGTATACAAGCTGTGAATATTTTTTATAAAACGCTTTGTTTGTGAAAAATATTTCAGCAAGATTCTGGCATTATATTAGGTTGCTTTTATGAATTATTACTCAAAACACAACAGCAAGGATTATTAAAATGTCTGTCCTACAAATAAAAACAGAACTCGCCTTTAACTAACTGCTTAACGTAGTCAAACAACTTGATACTTCTGAATTAGAAAAACTCACAGCTGAAGTCATTTCATTACAAGCGCACCGTAAAACCGCAAATTCCCCAAAACAAGAAAGCGAATTAATCCTAAAAATTAACCAAGGATTGCCCACAACAACACAACAACGTTTTAATGAATTACAAACAAAACGACAAGCTGGAGCTTGGGAACGAGAAATTGCCATTTAGATGAATAATTTTAAATTTTTAAAGACTCAACATCTTTAGCTAAATTATCTATTTTTAACTGTAAATCACTCAATTCTTTAGCAAGTTCATCATCAATATATTTTTGTAATTCAGTATTTTTAGCCCAAACTAACCAATACATAGAATGGAATGTATGCCATGTAAAAGCTAACCACATTGCATAGTTAGCATTTAATATATTATCTGTTATTACCACCTTTCCTGTATTAATAGCAACCATAGTTCCATAAGATATATTTAAAACCATTCTAAAGCGTGGTGATAAATTAAAAGGTAATGTTTCTTTAAAAACCTCAAAAAAATCACGGTTGTTATATTGCATTTCTTTTATGATATACAAAACTCTAATCAAAATTTCATTTATTAAAACGGGAATAGACATAGTGACAAAATGCCTAGTATCATAACCTTTCGCATACATATATTCTGCAAGATTAGCTATATCTTTATTATTTACCTTGACACCTTTCAACGCTCCAAACAATCCCATTAAAGGCGCAGGAATCCCCATTCCTCTATTGCCTATTGCAGAAGGGGCATTAAAATCAGAAGCTAAATGTCCCAGCATCATGCCTAATGCTTCAAAAAAGTTATAATCGCCTGTTGCTCCTCTGACAGTATTCATGATTTTAATAGTCCCATTATCTACAATCGTACAAGTACCATTCATTACATCCAAAGCACCAATAAAACAAGCTAATACAGGGTCGGTGTTAATTAGGGAATAAAGGGGTTGGTATTAATTAAATTACCACTGTAAAATCCAACTTTTCGCTAGTTATTAATTGAATATAATTAATACTTACCCCTTTAACTTCTATTTTTATAATCCATGAACGCTAAAAATTAACAACCTTGGTCCCTTGTTTTATTTCCCTTGTTTCTATTGTTTACCATTGATTATTCAGAAAAATAATGTGATATTATAATACGTTATATAGTGTTTCACACAAAAAAACTAGAGTACATTATGAAAACTAGTCAAAATGGAAAAGTTATTAACTTAAAATTAGCCTTGTTTTATTTTAGCTCACTGTTAATGTGTAAAAAATTATTGATTATAGGCTTAATGAGTTGTTCATCCGTTATCTGGGCTTTACCGACAGGTGAGCAATTAATAACAGGACAAATATCTGTTAACCGAACGGGGACTGGGCAAATGAAAATTAACCAAACCAGTCAAAGGGCGATTATTAATTGGGATAATTTTTCTATTAATGCTGGCGAAAGGGTGGATATTCAGCAACCTTCTCTTAATGCAGCTTTACTTAATCGAGTGTTAGGAAATAATATTAGTACGATACGGGGGCAGTTAAATGCTAATGGTCAAGTTTTTTTACTTAACCCCAATGGGGTTTTATTTAGTAAGTCTGCACAAGTAGATGTTGGCGGGCTGATTGCAAGTACGCATAGTATTAGTAATTTAGATTTTCTTAAAGGTAATTATCATTTTACTCAGGGTGATGTTTTAGGGACGGTTCGTAATCAGGGTTCTATTAAGGTCGCTAAGGGGAGTGTTGTTGCGTTAATGGGAGCTAGAGTTATTAATGAGGGGACGATTGATAGCTTTGGCGGTACAACGGCGTTGGTTGCAGGTAAAACGATTGATTTAGATTTTGAGGGTCATGGCTTGTTAGGAGTTAAGGTTTCTGCTGCTGCGTTTAATGCTGAGATTATTAATAAGGGTGCTATTATTGCCGAGGGTGGTCGAGTGGTGCTAACGGCTAAAGCGGTAGATACGTTAATGAATACGGTTTTAAGTTCAGAGGGTTTGATACAGGCGCGCAGTTTAGTTGAACGTGATGGTGAAATTATTCTTGATGGGGGGGAGCATGGTATTACTGAGGTTAGTGGTCAATTGGATACGAGTGGTCAAGCCTCTGGAGGAAAAATAACGGTTACGGGTGAGGATGTCTTTATTAATAGTGAGGCTATTCTTAGTGTACAGGCTTTAAATCAGGGGACAGCAGGGTCTATTAATATTTTAGGGAATATGGAGAGTGGCACTGCTGCTATTGCTGGAAAGCTTGATGCTTCTGCTTTTAACAAGGCGAAGGGAGGATTTATTGAAACTTCTGCCGCAAAAGTCAATATTGCTGATTCAGCAGAAATTACCACATTAGCGGCTAACGGTCATAATGGTCAATGGCTTATTGATCCATTTGATTTTACTGTTGGTTCTGCTATAGGGGATGATATAACAGGCCTTGCTTTATCAACGGCTTTAGGTAATAGCGATGTGACTATTGAAACAGATGCAACATCAGCTAATTGCACGGGTGCAGTTTGTGGTTCAGGAAATAGCTCAGGTAATGGTGATATTTTCATTAAAGATATCGTAAATTGGAGTGCAAATACACTTACTTTATCTGCTTTTAGAAATATTAATATTAATGCTGATTTAAATGGGAATGACCTTACGCTTAATGCTGATGGTTTTATTAATACCTTTAATCCTGTAACTATTAATGGAATTTTTACTTTAGCATCTGGAACTTGGCAACAAGTTAATGCCATTCTACCTAACTTTTCAGCTCATGATTTTCGTATCAATAATGGCAGTACGTTTATTCGTGTTCTCAGTGGAACAGGTACAAGTGCTAATCCATATCAACTTGATGACATTTATGGGGTACAAGGAATCGGTAGTAGTGCTGGGATGCTTGATTCATCTTATAAGCTGAATAATGATATTAATGCTAGTGGAACAATTAATTGGAATAGTGGCGATGGTTTTTTACCTATAGGACATTTTACTTTCCCTATTTATAAAACTACGGACACTTTTACAGGAACATTTGATGGGCAATCAAATATTATTACAAAATTAGTGATAAATACCTCAGATTTTCGAGTAGGGTTATTTGGGAACAATATTGGCACAATTAGAAATATTGGCTTGGAATCATATAATATCAGGGGTGATAATTTTGTAGGAGGTCTTGTTGGATATAATAATAATGGAGGGACTATTAATAATGCTTATGCGACAGGTGCTGTAGAAGGTCTTGATCAAGTAGGGGGATTTGTTGGATATAATGAAGGGACTATTAATAATACTTATGCGACAGGTACTGTAAAAGGTGTTAATCAAGTAGGGGGACTTGTTGGAACTAATAATGGAATTATTAATAATAGCTATTCAACAAGTAATGTAAGTGGTAGTGGTTCGTCTATAGATGGATTAGTTGGATTGAACAGTGGAGGAGGCACAATAACAGGTTCATTTTGGTCAAGTTCAACCACAAACACGGGACAAGGAGGGATACAGAAAAACTCCAGTGAAATAATGGAAGAGAATACTTTTACAAATTGGAGTATTAGTAATATCGGTGGCAATTCTGATATATGGCGAATTTATGAAGGTAAGACCGCGCCTTTGTTACGCTCTTTTTTAGAACCTGCAACAGTCACGGCGAATGATGATAGTAAAACTTATAATAGTCTAGTTTATTCAGGCGGTAATGGAATCATAAATAATATTAGTGGTTCTTTATTAGGCACAGTGACCTATGAAGGCAACAGTCAAACGGCTATTAACACAGGTGCTTATGACATCACACCCGCAGGACTTTATTCTAAGCAACAAGGCTATGATATTAATTTTGTTTCTGGAACATTAAACATAACACCCAAACAGTTAACAACGACTCTCACAGCCCTTAATAAAGTTTATGATGGTAATATAACGGCCACCCCTACATTAACCATTACAGGTGGGTTAATTGGGACTGAAACCGTCACTGCAACAGCTAATGGCGTATTCAATAGCAAAGATGTTTCTACCGCTAATCTGGTGACACTTAACAATCCTACCCTTATTGATGGCACAGGATTGGCCAGTAATTATAGTTTAAATACGGGACAAACAATTGCAGCTAATATAACACCTGCCACTTTAATTTATATTTCTGAAAATAAGGAACGCTTTTTTGGTCAAGACAACCCCATTTTCACTGGCACTGTAGAAGGGTTTATTAATGGTGAGTCACTTACAGCAGTTACTTCTGGTACAGCAAATTTTACCAGTTTAGCAGATAGTAGTAGCGGAGTTGGTAACTATAACATTGACGGTTCAGGACTTTCTGCTAATTTTAATAATTACACTTTTATTCAAGCGAATAGTAATGCAACCGCACTTAAAATTATACCAAAAATAATAAATCCCCCAATAGAAATAGATCCCCCAATAGAAATAGAACCTCCAGTAGAACCCTTAGTAGAAATAAAACCACCGATAGTAATAGATTTACCTAAAATAATAGAAACTCCAGTAAAAGTAGAGCCTCCAGTAGCAGTAGATTTACCTAAAATAATAGAACCCCCAGTAGTAATAAAACCTCCAGTAGTAATAGATTTACCAAAAATAATAGAACCCCCAGTAGCAATAGAACCCCCAGTAGAACCATCAGTAGAAATAAAACCACTAGTAGCAATAGATTTACCTAAAATAATAGAATCCCCAGTAGAAATAAAACCTCCAGTAGCAATAGAACCTACGGTAGAATTAGCCTCTCCTGTACTAGTTAAAGATAATCGTAATTTACAAAGTCAATTATCTATATTACAAACTAATACACCTTCTCCATTCATCACCTCAAATACCAATAAAGATGACAACTTTTCAGATTTAAATATTAACGATGACTTTACCGATATTCCATGTAATGAAAATAATGAAAATAATGAAAATAATGAAAATAATAGTGATGATAAAGATGACTATTGTGATGAGGAAAATATTAAACCTGTACTGGTAGTAAAAAACAAAGCAGGATCCGTAAAACACTTAAAAATAAGTAGTAATAAACAATTTTTATCGCTATTATTAGAAGATGGCACAACTAGAGTCTGGGACTTTAATCTGGGTAAACAACGCACCATTAACGCTAACAATAAACATCAGACTAATATTAGTCGTGTTAACGCTAAAGGTAATTTATTATATATTGCGAATAAAACAGGTATAAATGCTTACGATGTTCTCAGCTCAACTATCGAGGCAACCATTAATATACCTAACATTAATCAATTTGTAAGTTCTAGCGATAGTAGTTTACTATTGATAAGCGTCCAAAATATGCTAAGTTTATGGAGTCCCCTGAAAAATAAAAAACAATGGCAATTACCTTATCAACGCGGTACGGTTATTAAACTGCTTTTAAGTAATAACAACCACTACGGTGCAATCCTTAGTTCGCAATCAGGTTCTTATGAAATCACAGCCGATTTACCAATAAAAAAGATTACCGATACAGTAGATATTATTGATCTTAGCACGGGTAAAATTATAAAATCCTTACCCAAACTAGGTAAAGATATTATTTATATGAAATTTAAAGATAATGATACTTTACAATTAGCTTTAAATAATGGAAAAATATTAGAATGGTCTTTTAATAAAAATAATAATACACAAAAAACAATGGCCGATTTTTTAGAAACAATCACGACTATTGATATTGTTAACGAAACTTACAGCTATATACTAAAAGATGGCTCAGTACGTGTTAGTGATAATCAGGGTAATATTCAACTAAGCATTCAAAATGAAAAAAATCCCTTTCAAAACGTATTTTTATTAAAAAAGGGTAAGAAATTACTAACCGTTATGAAAAGTGGGGAATTATCACTTTGGGATATTGCATCAAACAAAAAAATATTACACCTGTTTTCCACCCAGCAAGGCTGGACAGTTATGGATGCATACGGGCGTTTTGACACCTCAGAATCTGCCTTGGAAAACTTCACTTGGTTAGCCAATGAAGAAGATATTCCGTTAGATAGTTTTTCTGAAAACTACTATGAACCTGGTTTATTAGCCAATATCTTACACAATAAAGATTTTTTAAATAAAACCCCCCATGTAGTTAGAGCTGGTATTACCCTGCCTCCCAAAATAAAGCTACAATTAATAACATCCCCAATTAAAACAGATCAAGTAATATTACAAGCAGATGTTTATAATCGTGGCGGGGGGATTAATCAAATCAACGTTTATCATAATCGCAGACTGCTTACCCATGAAAATAGGGTTATCACCCAAAATGATACCGAACATCAAATATTAACCCTGAAAGTCACGCCCACTACAGGTAAAAACACCCTTAAAGTCATTGCTAGTAATGATATGGGGATTGAAAATAGCAGTACCGAATTAAATTTTGATGGTAAAACTAAAGCCTATGTATCAACCTTAAGATTACTAACCGTTGGTATTAACCAATATAGTGATCCTAAGCTAAATTTAGATTATAGCGTTGCCGATGCAAATGCCATTAAAGAAGTCATAACAAATAATGCTAAAATCGACGTCAATAAACATTTAATTAACGAAATGGCAACGAAACCTAAAATTTTAGCTGAACTTAAAGACTTAAGCCAAGGCAAACAAAATGATATTTTGGTTATTTACTTAGCAGGACATGGTCTCGTCATCGGTAAAGAATGGTACTTTTTACCCTACGAAACGACGCTTCAACCCACCCTTGAAAAAATAGCGTCAACAGGGATTACCTCTAAAGAATTAAAAAATATTTTCAAACAATCAAAAATACAACATATATTTTTAATGGTTGACTCTTGTTACTCAGGGGCAAGTATTGATGATTTTAATAAATTAAAAAATGGTCAACAACATTTTACCCGACAATTAAGCCGTTTACTGGGAATTACCGTGATTACCTCTTCAAAGAAAAATCAAGAATCAACCGAATCAAAAAGTTTGGGACATGGGGTATTTACTTATCTAATGATTCAAGAGTTACAAAAAAAAATGGCTAGTAACATTATTACTGCACATAATACAGCAAAAAGTATCAGTAAAGCTTTCCCCATTTTTTCTAAAAAATATCTAAATTCCAGTCAACGTCAAGAACCTGTTATTTATACGAATGGTAATGATTTTATGTTAACGGAAATACTTAAAAAATCAAATACGCCTTAACTTTTTCTTAAAAAGCTTTAAATAGTTGAAAATACATCATCGGATTTTGTGCTGTTGGATCAGAAGTCGGTTGATCTTTAGTCTCATGCCAAGCAATACTTGTACGTAAATTAAAACCTGCCATGCCTTGAAAATTTAAACCCAAACCATAACCTGTTAAATATCGTGAATTATTCAAATCACCCACTAAAGGTTTAGCATTAACCCTAGAAAATCCAGTATCAAAAAACCCGACTAACTCAAAATATCCAGAGAGATAAGCAAGACTGGGTAAACGATAACGAACTTCTCCATTAAACAACCACCCTTCATCTGCACTGGCTTCTCCAACAGGATAAGCACGTATGGCATTCGGCCCCCCCTAAACTCATTTGCTCTGAACTATCAATGTTTTTACTGGCCAGTTGACCTTGAAAATTAACAAATAAACTAAATTTATCGGTAATATTTTGAGTACGATTTAATTGCCATGCAAACTTATAATAACCTCCCTTAGTTTTAAGACCTGAGCTTTGGTCAAGCTCAAACGCTTCTTTATTCTTAAAATTTAATTCGCCAACAGAAACATTAACGTAACCTTGAGTAAGTCCTCCCGCTAAAAAAATCGAGTCATAATAATTCCCCGTTACAGAGAAACTCATCACATTAAGTTCACGTTTATTATGGCTATCAAACAGTTCTACATTATCCTCTAACCATCGATGTTCATAATGAATATCCGCCATTAAACGCCCTTTAAGTGCCAACCATAAAGGATGACTTAATGAAGCACCGACCGTACGAGCAATGCCATTAACCTCTAAGGGTGTAAAAGCACGTCCTAAACGGTAATGTAATTCAGAAAAATTAACAGCTAATCGAGTCCCATAACCATTAATTGGCAGGTTATAATCGACCATACCAGAAACCGATTTTCCTGTTTCAGTTGTTTGTAATCGCAAATTAAGTTGATCCCCAAATCCTGTCATATCATCAATCCTAATACCGCCATTAAAACGGTAATAACCCGTTGAATACAATCCGTGATTATCAGTTAATAAATAACCTTTAACTAAAGATCCTTCTTTTACTTCAAGACTAAGTGAAGATGAACCTAGTTTATTTCCTGGCGCTAAAATTATTTTATTTTCAATCCCAGGTAAATCATTAATTAATAAACTTAAATGTCGTATACTTTTTTCGGTAATTAATTCATTTTCTTGGTAAGTATCAAGAAAACGTTTTAGGACAAATTTATTCAAACGAAGGTCGTTAAGCGGTTGAATAGCATCAGATGTTAAATGCGAGTTATCCAAACGACCCTCAAGAATCGATATTTCCACTTGACCTTGTTTAATTTTCTGTTGTGGAATATAGGCTAATGCTAGAAAAAAACCCGCCTTATTATAATATTGGGTAATGATTGTCGTAGCTTTCTCCAAATCATTAAAACCTATTTTATGTCCTATATAAACGCTTAATAAAGAACTGAGTTCAAGATGACTAAACTGAGTATTACCACTAAAATGAAATTTTTTAACGATTAATTGTAACTCATTCTGCGGTAACATGGCGGGTCTAATGGGGTCTATATTTTTAATGTTAGACTTTGTTTGTGATTTTGGTTTTTCATAGGAAATACTATTTTCGCGTAATAGCAATCCTGAGTCAGGTAATGGGTCAGCAGCATGGCTTAGGGAAATCACATCAGTTAATAGGATGGAAATAAAACAAATAGTGAATATTTTTAGAGGTCGATTCATAAGCCGTTACTTTTTAAAGATTATAATAATTAAATAAATAAAGGTGTCGGAGTTATTGATTATAGATCACATGAATTTAATACATCTTTAGTTATTTTTGAAATTATAGGTGTGGAATGTAGGATAGATAATAACAAATCAACTATTATGAATCGACAAATCCATAGTTTTTTACTAGCTAGTTGAATTTATTTTCTATATTTTGTGTTCCATTTTCCAGGCAATATCGCCTCCAATCAATTGCAGTATCTACATCCCATTGTTGCCTAAGTTGATAATAATTAAGTCCTAAGGTTTTTATTCTAGCCAATGTTGTTTCTAAAACTTTAGAATTTCCCCAGCTCATGTTTTCAAACAATCCTATTTGTGGCTTATTTAAACCAATTAAGCTATAACCACCATCTTCACAAGGCGCAATAACAACATCATAACTATTTTCTAACGCCTTAATTGCATTAATAAAATCATCTTTATTTAATGAAGGGCAATCACAACCGATTAATATTACCGGTTGATGATTATTTGAACCTGTCTTTAGACTATTAAACATTCGTAGTCCTAAATCAGCTGCTGTTTGAACATGTAAAGACAGATTATAGCTACGCTTAATTTCTTGAAAAAAAGGATGGCTTTTATCTGGTGAGCACCATAATTGTAACGGACACAATTTAAATTGACTTAATTTAGTAATCATTCTAATGGATAGTTGTTGATGAACATTCGCTGCTTGTTCGGCGGTTAATTCAGGCATTAGTCGTGTTTTAACTTGACCGGGAACAGGAGCTTTACAAAAGATCTGGATGGTTGCATTAGGAAAATAATAATCACTCATTATTCATTGTTATGTGTAAACGTTTTCGGTAAGCATGAATAGCTGGAATAAATAATAAAATCAACCCTAAAATGGCTAATAATAATGGGAAAAATACTGGTTGATTCCATTGTTTACGTTTTTTCGCCCGAACAATTTGGTCAATACTGGTATATTTAAGACTATTATTTGCCATTAAATTCGGTTTTAAATTGTGATACCAACTGTGTGATAGTATAAAATTTTTCGGATGAATACCAAAAACCCACGGTGCATCATGACGAACAATTTCCTGCATTTGTTGAATAATTTGAAAACGTTCATTAGTATTATCTTTATTACGCATTTGTTCAAATAAACGATCAAATTGAGGGTTATTATAATTCCCCGCATTTTCACCACCATGTTTAACTTTTCCATTTTTACCATATAATAAAAAAAAGAAATTTTCAGGGTCTGGGTAATCGGCATTCCAACCCCAGATAAATATCTGCGCATTGCCATTACGCATTTTTTCCTGAAAGCGATTGTAGTCTGTTGCCCGAATAACTAATTTAATGCCTAGTTTTGCAAATTGTTTTCTAAACCAATTCATTCGTGGTCTTTCATCAACACTGGTAGAAGAAGTGTCAAAATATAAGGTTAAGGCTTCCCCTGTTTTAGGGTCAATACCATTGTTATAACCTGCTTGTACCATAAGTTTTTTTGCACTATCAATTGGCTTACGTACCATTAATTTGTCATAAACATAAGGGTTAAAACCTTTTTTACCTCCTAAAAAACCATAAATACCAGGTGGTAACAATCCTTGTGCCGCAATACCTCGCCCGTTATTAAAAATAGAAATATATTCTTCATAATCAATGGCAATAGAAATAGCTTGACGTAGTTTTCTGGATTTCTCAATGTCGCCTCCAACAATCGTATCTAGCATATTAAATCCTAAATAATAAATTGATGTTGCTACTGAGGTTTGTAATTGAATCCCTTTTTGCTGCATATTTCTGGTTAATTGTGTATCGCCGTTACTAACAAATTGTACCGCTTGGTCAAAACTATCAGAAGCTATTCCTGAAGCGTCATAATAACCTTGTAAAAATTTATTCCAATAAGGAATCGTTTCTTTTTCAAGGGTATAAACTACTTTATCAATAAAAGGTAATGCCTTTCCTGCATCATTTAATAAGCCATTTTTGGCATCGGTACTTTCACCTTCAACAGGATATTTTTCACCATGAAAATTAGGGTTTTTACTGAGAACCATACGCTGATTAGGGTTGTTTTCTGTCAGTAAATAAGCTCCAGTGCCAATTGGATACCAATCTAAGGTTATATTACGGTTGATGAGTTCAGGTTGAGAATAAAATACATCTGCTTCCCAAGGCATAGGAGCAAAAAAGGGCATGGCTAACCAAAATTTGAACTGTGGGTACTTACCCTTAATACGGATTTTATATTGATAACGATTTAAACTTTTAACCCCTGTCATTGATAAATCTTTTACTTTTATTTTAGGTTGATTTTTAAGTCGTTCTGCAAACTCTGAAAATCCATCAATATATTGTTTCATAATTTCAGCAATAGGCGAATGAATTTTAGGACTAGCAAGACGTTTTATTTGATAAACATAATCTTCGGCAATTAATTCACGTGAGCCTGTGTTAGTAAAATCATTTAAGCTGTTAATAGATTTTAAACTAGTTTCATTAAGCCGATGATAAGCAAAATTTCCTTCTTTATCCTTAGAAAAAGCTGGGTGAGGCTGATAATTAATTCCAGGTTGTATGTCAATTATATACTCACTAAAAACAATATCTTTTTCGTTAGCATCATTAGTTAATAATTCACCTGCTGCATTTAAATAATGGATGGTTGGTAATTGTGTTGCTGTTAATGGAATAAGTTGATAAGGTCGTTTTAAATAATGATATTGAAACGGAGGCTCGTAAATTTGGGCAATAAAAGTATATTCATTACTACTATAGGAAACTGCTGGGTCTAAATGTTTTGGGCGTTCTGAAAAAGAGGCGTATAAAATAGTTAATGATTCATTTTTTTCAACATAAGGGTTATTAAGTTCGTTACTATCACAAGCTGATAAGATAATAATAAATAAAAGAAATAAAAGAAATAAAATTTTAGAAAGGTACATTATTTGCCCTATCAAATAGAACGTAGATAATCGGCTGCCATATAAAGGGCGGCAATAGAGCGGGCTTCGCTGCATTCTTGTGTCGCCAAAAGTTCATTAATATTCGCTAATTTCCAAGGAATAACTTCCAACGGTTCGGGTTCATCACCGACTAATTTTTCAGGATATAAATTACGGGCAACAATCACATTAATATCATGTTCCATATAAGCTGGAGCTAATGTTAAGGTGGTTAGGGGATGCAATATCTTTGCACCATAACCAACTTCTTCTTTTAATTCACGATTGGCAGCCTCTAAAACGGTTTCGTTATCATCAATTTTTCCTTTAGGTAAGCCTAATTCGTAACGATCTACACCTGCTGAATATTCTCTAATGAGTAGCACGGTTTCATCATCTAATAGTGGTATAATTAATACTGCCCCATTACCACCATTGCGTTTTAAACGTTCATAATGACAATGTGTACCATTACTGAAAGCTATTTCCAGTGTTTCAATAGCAAATAAACGACTGTGACAGACAGGTTTACGATTTAATATAGTAGGTTTTTTAGGCATAATGTTATGATTGTCGTTGATGGCAGATGATTTAACTATAGGCTGCTAGTGTAAGTTTTAAATAACAGTTAGGTCGGGTATCCATGTAAATATTGCTGTGTAAAAAGTTGTGGTTTTGTTTTAATTTAAATCTTTAATTTTAAAATAACTTCGTGATCTAATCCTGTTATTTTAGCAATAATATTTAACTCAAAATCTTCTTTTAACATAGTTATTGCCATATTTAATTTTTCAACTAATTTTCCTTTTTCAATTCCTTGTTTTTCTTCTAATTTCAAATTTCCTATAAATTGCGTTTGTTTAATTTTTTCAAGATGATACTCATCAATTAATAAGATTTCTTCTTCATCTGAAATATTATCTTGAGCAATAATAGAAAAAAGTTGTGATATTTCAGAAAGAGAGTAATTTTTTTCTTCAACTTGTCCATCTAAACTATCTTCAATTGCTTGTAACCATTGGTTTAATGGTTGAGGAGTTTTTTTATTGACATAGCGAGGACATAAAAATACAATTTTATGGGGAATGGCTTTGACATAATGCCCTGTTAAATCGCAAGGGTCGAAACGGGTAATAAGAACGTCTTTCTTATATCGATCACTTGAAGTTAAGACCACAATTGTATAAACACTGATATTCAAATGGTAATTAGAGGATTTTTGAATTTTTTCTAATAACTCAATACCATGAAAATATAAAAAACGCTCATAATGGTCACTATGATTTTCGTGTTGAATATTAACAATCACCTTATTTTTCTTATCTTCAGCATATAAATCAAAACGAGGCTGAATTTTTCCTGCTTGAATATCAAAGGTTTTTTTAGTACCTACTTTATCTATTTTCAGGGTAATTCCTAGTGTATCTCGGACAAATCCAGTAAAAATAGCAACATCACAAAAGGCTTTTTTAAAAATAACTCCGTAACGAAGTGAAGCGACTTCTATCATCTTAACTTCTCCTCAGCAGATAGTTTTAATATGGTGGTTTCGTTTAAATCAGTTAACTCTATAATTATTTTATAATCAAGTCCTTTTTTTAACATCACTTTTGCTATATCTATTTTTTCTTGTTGAATCCCTTGTTCTAAACCTTGCTCTATCCCTTTCTTATATTCAGATTTTTTTAGTTCTTCAAAACTATACTCTTCAATCATTCGTGATTTTTCTTCTGGTGAAATATCATTTTGTTCGATATGTGAAAATATTTTTAAGACTTCACTTAAATGATAATTTGATTCATCAATCTGACCATCTAAACTGTCGTTAATAACTTGTAACCATTCTTTTAGAGGGTTTGGTGTTTTTTCATTAACATACTTAGGGCATAAAAAAATAATCTTATGAGTGATTTCATCAATATAATTCCCCTCTAAATCTTGAGGGGCAAAATTACTGACGAGTACGTCTTTTTTATGTCGATCACCTGAGGTTAAAACTACGATGGTATAAACATTAAAACAAGGGCTATAATCATAGGAATTTTTGATTTGTTCTAATAAAGCAACGCAATGGTAATGTAAAAAGCGGTCATAATGATCGGTATGCCGTTCATGTTGAATATCAATAATAATACGATTTTTTTTATCTTCAGCGTATAAATCAAAACGGGGTTGTACTTTACCTACAGCTTCTTCAAAAGATTTTTCGGTTTCAACTTTATCTATTTCTATTTTTATCCCTAAAACATCACGTACAAATCCTGTGAAAATCTCAACATCACAAAAGGCTTTTTTAAAAATAACTCCGTAACGAAGTGAAGCAACTTTTATCATAAAATATCCTTAATTTATTAGGAAAACTGAATTTCTGCCGCACTATTTTTAACGCGGGTTACTTGAAAATAAAGATTGGTTTCTGTTTGATTCTTTTTGAGTTTAACAATTAATGATTGTGCTTTTTTCTTTCCTTTAACCGCACAAAAACCTGTAGGCCCCCATGAGGTTTGACCTATAGCAACAGCCCCTTGTTGTTGTAACCATATCATAACGTTTGCAACCTCTGGACTGGCAAAAATACCGCCTTGTACACTGGCAAAATATTGTCCTACTGATTGTTGCAAGTGAGTAATAGTCTTTCCAAATAATTCAAGATTATTTTCTACAACTGCGGGTAATCCTTGCATTAAAAGTAAATAGCACAAATTAGCGGCTTCTGCTTTAGGAAAAGGAGGTAATTCTTTAAATGCTTGAATTTCTTGTTCTCCATGTAGCCCCTGACCTCGTTTATCAAACACTAATAAGAAATACCAATCATCTGGAATAGAGAGTTGTGAGATAATAGGTGGGATTTGTGTTTGTTTTCCTCGGCCACCGTCAACGACTAAGCCACCTTGTTCAAATACACCAATACCAATGCCTGAGCGCGCGCCTCTATCGCTTAAAATTGCGATGTCGCGAACACTAAGCCCTAACTGATAAAAACTGTTTAAAGCTGAACCAATGGCTAAGGAAAGTTGCGTTCCTGAACCTAGACCGATATGTTCGGGAATACTAGATTTAAAATTTAGGTGGAGTTTATTAGAAACATTAAGGACATTACAAAAATGGTTTAAGGTTTTTTCACTTCGCTGTGGTGCACAGCCGCTAATAGTAAGTTCTTTGGCATATTTAAGGGTTAAATTGGTGTTGATTTCAGTAAGTGCGACACCAATACTACCAAAATGTCGTCCTAATGATCCGCTTAAATCTATAAATCCCATGTGTAATCTAGCGGGTGCAATGACAGAAACTTTGTTAATCAAGTGATAATCCAAATAGTTTTGCAAAGAGAAAATTATACAGTAAGCGTTTAAATTTTGGGGCGATTTACCAAGATAAATTTTGAAACTTCTGTTAGGTCATTAAAAATTGCTTTATGGCTAATTAATTGTTCATTTGGTTGCATTGGTTGTGAAGGGATAAGTATTGAGTACGCACCTGCTCGCTGTGCCGCTTTAATGCCTATTAAGGAATCTTCTAAAACTAAACAATTATTAATTGGTTGTTGTAATAATTTGGCAGCTTTTAAAAAAATATCAGGTGCAGGTTTTCCCTGTTTAACTTGATCGCGGCTAATGATTAATTTAAACGTCTCAGTAAGATTTGCAAATGCAAGGCATTCTCGCGCGTTAGTTTCAATACTGTTTGTTGCTAAACAATAAGGTATTTTATATATTTTTATAACATTCAATAATGATTCTAAGCCCTTTTTCTTTTTAATTCCATGTTGGCGTACATTAGCATACCAATAATGACTGCTTAGTTTATGGAAATAATTTAAATTGAATTTTGAGCCACAGTACTCGAGCAAACGGTTTTTAACTGTCGCTGAATCTAAACCTGATAAAGATAAGAAAAAATGCTCGTCCAATTGATAACCCATTTTTTGTACTGCTTGTTGCCATGCTTGTAAATAAGTAATTTCTGTATCAAGTACCAACCCGTCCATATCAAAAATAATCGCTGAGAAATTAGGAAATATAGACATGAAAATTAATACCGTGAAGGTTTATTTGCTACTTTTGCAAGCTGCCAATTTTGACTGTTAATTTCGCTTTCTAGTTTATCTTCTAGGGTATCATCAAGTTCATGAAAAAAATCGAATCCTGTTAACAATTCAATTTTATCAACAGTTACTACAAATTTAGCTAATGATTCATTGCCTTTAACATTTTGAGGGATTAAAAATGCTAATAGTTTTGGTTTAGATTTTTTAGTTTGAATCGCATAAATTTTATAAAAGGCGTCGGGAATTTCTACATTTGAAGCATTTTTTAAATACGTTTTAGTACCAGTAAATACTGTTCCGGTTGTTACCCATACATTTTTTGCAAATTTAGTAAAATGTTTAATTTCAGCCGCTTCTAGTCGTTGCCAGAGTTTTCGATTTAAATTTGGTTTTTGTGGGGTAATATTAGTCATGATAAAGGTTTCTAATTGCGCTTGTTTACCAAATAAACGGCTAATTGCATAATTAGGTGCCATGTGACCTCTATCGTAACCACTGTGCGTGTAATCTTTATAAATTACCTTATTAATACTACGCCAATCTGGTTTAAATGTTGACGGTCTTTTTAAACGTTTAGCACTTTTAGAAACCATATTAATTTTATAACTTACCCAGAGTGGATTACCACGAATATCAGAATAACCGACTAAAAAAGCATCACTTCTTAACGTTCGTACCCATGTTGACGGTGACAGCCAACTTTGCGCTTGCGGAACGCCTTGAAAACTTAATGCGGGGCGAGCAATAAAGATTTCATAACTGTACCATCCGACTGGGAATAGTAAAAAAAACAACAACATCGACGGATGTTTTATAATAAGTTTAACCATCAGAAAAATTAAACGAAATAAAATTTTATGATTAGTGCTTGCCATAGCTTCCTCAAATTGTATAAATTGGTCAGCTTAGATTAACTCAACTAAGAAGGTGTCGCAATGGCAACGATTACAGATCCAGTAATTGAAAGCTGGTATAAAGATGTAGAAAATAGCTTAAATTTTAAGGTAGTCGCTATAGATACTGATAATGACAGTATTGATGTGCAATATTTAAATGGTGAAATAGGTAGCTATGATAAAGATAGTTGGTATAACTCAACATTTGATTATATTGAAGCGCCTGAAGATTGGAGCGCGCCTTATGGTAATTTAGAACTTGATGATTTAGGATATTCAGACCCTGATACGCATTTTGATTTAAACAATGAAAATATGAATTTAGCTGATATGTTAGATAAAACAGGTTAGTTATTATGCAGATGACAGCAGAGCAATTTTTAAACTGGGAAAATAAAAGTATTACTTTGTTAGCAATGTCAGGGGCAGGCAAAACCACTCTTGCGAATAAATTACCTAATAATAAATGGTTTCATTACTCAGGTGATTATCGAATTGGTACTAAATATCTAAATGAAGCTATTTTAGATAATATTAAGCGTCAGGCGATGTGTGTCCCTTTTTTACGAAAATTGTTATTATCTGATTCCATTTATATTTGTAATAATATTACGGTTAATAATTTGACCGCAGTGGCCTGCTTTTTAGGAAAATTAGGTAATACCAAGGAAAATGGTTTACCACTAGCTGAATTTAAATATCGCCAACAACTCCATTTACAGGCTGAAATTAAGGCAATGCTGGATGTACCTGCTTTTATTCAAAAAGCAAATACTATTTATAATTACCCTTGTTTTTTAAATGATGCTGGTGGTAGTGTTTGTGAATTAGAGTCACCTGAGGTTTTAGAAACTTTAGCTAAACATAGTTTAATTATTTATATTAAAATTCCACCTACATTAGAGCAAACAATTATTGAGCGAGCAAAAAATAATCCTAAGCCTTTATATTATCGGGAAAGTTTTTTAGATGGACATTTAGATGAATTTATGTTTCTTAAAGATTATACAGAGGTAGAACAAATTTCTCCTGATGAATTTGTTAGTTGGATATTTCCGTGTTTATTTAAATCTCGCCTGCCACGTTATGAAGCAATTGCTCAGAAATATGGTTATACATTAGGAGCGGATGAAATTGCTAATGTCACTAATGAGACTGATTTCATTCAACTGATTGCGAATGCAATTACTAAACAAAGCCGTGTTTTATGCCATTAGTTGCTCATACTCATTTACCTACCTTTAAACGTCTTGCTGATGAGGGGGAAAATATTTTACCTTTAGATAGGGCAGGGCAGCAAGATATTCGAGAATTACATATTGGTATTTTAAATATGATGCCTGATGCAGCTTTAGAAGCTACTGAGCGGCAATTTATGCGGCTTGTTGGAGCTTGCAATCAAATTGCCCAATTTCATGTTCACTTATTTACTATTGAAGGTTTAGAACGTGGTGAAAAGATGCGTATTCATATTGATTTATATTATGAAACCTTTGCACAAATTAAACACGATGGTTTAGACGCGCTGATTATTAGTGGGGCAAATGTTACCCATGCTAATTTAGAGTTAGAATCTTTTTGGCAACCTTTGACAGAAGTATTTGATTGGGCAAAAAATAATGTCACTTCAACCTTATGTTCTTGTCTTGCAACTCATGCGTTGATTCAGTATTGTCATGGAATTAAACGTATTCCATTAGCTAATAAACGCTGGGGGGTTTTTTCACATATAGTGGTTAATCGAAGTTTACCTATACATCCTCTAATTGCAGAAAGTAATACCCGTTTTGATGTGCCTCATTCACGTTTTAATGAGATTTTTGAAGATGATATGATCAGTCATGGGATTAAAGTTTTAGTGAAAAGTGAAGAAGCAGGAGTGCATCTTGCTGTTAGTAGTGATGGTTTTAGAATAGTTTATTTTCAAGGACATCCTGAATACGATGATATTAGTTTGTTAAAAGAATATAAACGCGAAGTGTTATGTTTTTTTAAAAATACTAGAAATGATTATCCTCCATTACCAAAACATTATTTTTGTGAGGTTGTTACTCAAAGATTCAAGCGTTATCAACAAGAAGTGATTATTGCAAAACAAAAACAAGATGCTTTACCACCTTTTCCTGAAAATGAAGTATTAGCCTATATTGATAATACATGGCGTGATACGGCAAAATCAGTTTTTAATAATTGGTTAGGAAAAGTTTATCAAATTACTAATCAAGATAGAAAGCTTCCATTTATGATAGGTATAGAACCTGATAATCCATTAGGAATAATCTAACTGTTGTTTTATTTTTACAATAAAGACTTAATAGTTGTGGTGATTTTTTCAATGGTTTCATCATTAATATTGGCACAAATAGGTAATGATAAACAATTAGCGGCAACAAATTCAGTGACAGGCAATGATAGGTTATGATAGTAAGGTTTAAAAACAGTTTGTTGATGTAAAGGTACTGGGTAATATATAGCACAACCGATATTTTGTTGTTGTAATCCCTGTAAAATTTCATCACGACGCGCTGATAATAAGGTATATTGATGGTAAACGTGTAGTCCAAGATTATCTTCAAAAGGAGTTGTTAACGGTAAATCTTGCATTAATTGTGAGTATAAATGTGCACTATGACGACGGGCTTGATTATAACTATCTATGCGTTTTAATTTAGCTCGTAATACCACTGCTTGGATCTCGTCTAAACGACTATTAAAACCAATGACCTCATGATAATAACGTTGATTAGAACCATGATTACGTAATTGTTTTATTTTTCTAGCAATGTCATCAGAATTTGTTGCCACTAAACCACCATCACCAAAAGCACCGAGATTTTTACTGGGAAAAAAACTATAAGCTGAAGCCTCACCTATAGAACCTGTTTGTTTCCCATCTATAGTTGCTCCAAATGATTGAGCGCAATCTTCGATGAGTTTTAAGTTATGTTGCTCACAGAGTTGTTTAATAGGGGTTAAATCAATAGGTTGTCCAAATAAATGTACTGGTATAATAGCGGTAGTTTTTGGGGTAATGGCTTTTTCAATTTCAAGTGGATTAATATTAAATGTTTTAGGGTCTATATCTACAAATACAGGAGTTGCTCCAACATATTTTATTGCCTCTGCGGTGGCAATAAAAGTAAAGGCGGTGGTTATAACTTCATCACCTGCTTTAATACCAATGGCTAATAAAGATAAGTGCAACGCATCTGTTCCTGAAGCAACCCCTATTGTATGTTTTACGCCTAAATAATTTGCGGCTTCTTTTTCAAAAGCCTGTACATTTTCAGCTAAAATAAACGTACAATTTGTTAAAGTTTTAGCTAATCCCGTTTCAATTTCATCTTTAATTTCAGTATATTGTGCTTTGAGGTTGACCATTGGTATCATTGGTTAATGCCTTTTCCTATGTAAACAATAAGATTTTATTAAAAAATATTATTTTTAAGATAATAAATCAGTAATTTTAATAGCAGTTTCTAAAGCACGTTTTCCAGCTTCACCAGAAACTAATGGGTTATTTCCTGATTGAATACAACCTATGAAGTGTTTAATTTCTTCTAGTAATGCATCTCCACCTTCAAAAATAAATTCCTCAGTTTCTATTTCTGGAATACCTGGAAACATTTCTTTATGACCAGTACGATGTTTTGTGAGTATTTTATTTTGAAAATCAACACAGATATATGAACAAGGTCTAAATAGACGCATTTTACGCTCAATTTTCATACTGATACGACTTGCAGTTACATTGGCTACACATCCATTTTTAAAAGTTAAACGCGCATTAGCAATATCAGTTCCTTGAGTTAAAACTGCTGTGCCACTGGCATCTACGCGCTCAATTTCGCTATCGACAAGTGCTAAAATGATGTCTATATCATGAATCATTAAATCTAAAACAACACTGACATCATTAGCGCGTGGGTTAAAAGGTGATAAGCGATGTGATTCGATAAATAACGGTTTATTTTGATTTTTATCTAAACCTAGAATGGCGGGGTTAAATCGCTCCAAATGACCAACTTGTAAGATTAACTTTTTTTCGTTGGCAATGCTAATAAGTTCATTTGCTTCTTTGACAGTTACCGTAATAGGTTTTTCAACTAAAACATGTACCCCTGATTGTAAAAAATCTTTTGACACTTGATGATGTAAGCTAGTAGGAACAACAATGCTTACTGCATCTACTTTGGATAATAATTCTTTATAATCAGTCAGTGCTTTAGTTTTATGTTTGCGTGCAATTTCATTAGCAGTTGTTTGATTAATATCAACAACAGCAACTAATTCGCAATCAGGGTGGCTGGCATATTTATCTGCATGGAATTTCCCAAGGTAACCTGTACCGATTACGGCACATTTAAGTTTTTTCATGTGAATTTAAGAGTTTTATAAAATAGTGCGGTTTAAAAAAAATTAGAGATTATTTTATTATGGGTTATTTTTTTAAGAGATTTTTTATTTTAATTCAAAAGTTCAGGTTTACCGATAAAATAACCTTGTGCATATTCAATTCCAAAATCTTTTAAAATTTCTAAAATAGTTTCATTTTCTACAAATTCTGCGATAACTTTTTTACCCAAAGCTTGGGATACTTCTGTCAAAGCTTTTACAAAGATTTTATCTTCATTATTTTTATCCACTTGACGAATAAATACGCCATCTATTTTTACATAGTCTACTGGTAAATGTTTAAGATAATAAAAAGAAGAAAACCCAACGCCGAAATCATCTAATGCTAAAGTACAGCCTAAATTTTTTATTTTTTGAATTAAAGATTGCGCAGCTAAAAAATTAGAAACCGCCGAGGTTTCGGTAATTTCAAACATAATTTGTTCTGGACTAACTTCATCATTATTCAGTTGTTCGGCAATGGTTTCAAAAATTGAGGTGCAGTTAAAGGATAATCCTGATAAGTTAATTGACATCTTATAATGTTTACCTTGTTGTTTAAGTTCAATATGTTTGTTGATAGCAGCTTTAATTACCCAACGGTCAATTTTATTGATAATTCCTAATTCTTCAGCAATACTAATAAATTCGTCAGGCATAATCAGACCTCCGTCTTCATTTCGCATACGAATTAAACATTCGTAATGACTAATTTTATTTTTTTCAATATCTAAAATAGGTTGATAAAATAAAATAAAATGATTTTGCATAAGAGCTTGTTCAATGCATTCTCGCCAATAATGGTTTTGTGTTAATAGGGTTTGGTATTTAACATCTATTGAAAAAATATGATATTGACCTCCTCCTTGTTCTTTAGCTCGATACATGGCTAAATCGGCATTGGTTAATAAATCATCAATGGTTTTTCCATGTTCAGGATAAATTGCAATACCAATACTGATACTTACTTTATAAAGCTTACCATTAAATTGATACTCTAATTCCGATAGATTTTGATTAATTTTAGCAGCAGCAATTTTAATATCGTTAGTATCATGAGACTGCATGATAATAGCAAATTCATCGCCACCAGTGCGAAATAACATATCTGAGATACGCAAACTTTTTTTCAGTTGTTGTGTTACTTGTATGAGTAATCTATCACCTGTGGCATGATTACTACTATCATTAATTATTTTAAATTGATCTAAATCAAGATAGAATAATGCGACAGGAAAACCATGGCGTTTTGCTGAATCAATTTTATGTTCTAAATCGCTATGAAATATTTTTCGATTTTTTAAACCTGTTAAAGGGTCTTCGGTTGCCATTTTAACCATTTCAGCTTCAACACGTTTACGTTCACTGATGTTAATTCCTAAGGTTAAAATTAATTTATCAGTCTTTTTATTTTTACTGTTGATTAATGAATGTAACCATGAAATATGACAATTACCTTGATTAGTTAATAATATTCCATCAGTTTTAAAAATATCTTGTAATTTTCCGTGCCTTAATTGTTTGATTTTTCTCAAATGTTCATCTTCTAATTTTGGAATAAAATTAGCAAAATTCTTACCAATAATAGCATTTTTTTCCATTTCTAAGGCATTAGTACCTGCTGTATTAATTGAGGTAACTTGACCATCAAAGTTTTGTAAAATAACAATGATAGGAGAGACTTCTATTAGTTGTTGAATAAAGTTTTTTTCTAAGATTAGTTCATCTGATTTTTCTAATAATTTTTGTGTATGTTCACGTACTTGAAGCTCTAAATTTTCTAATTGTTCTGTTACTTTTAGTGCAGTATGATTAAGTTGATCTAGTTCATCATAGGCGAGTAATATTCGTGGCTGAGATGTAATTTTTTGTCTAAATTTATCATAGTGCTGATTTGCTAATAAAGGAAGTGCAGCTGATAAAAGTGTTATCCGTTTTAAAAAAATATTAATAACGATTAATAACAAAACAAAAGCGATGAAAAAATTAGCTATGCCAAAAAGAGCTATTTTTTGTAAATTAAAACTTAATTCATTCAAGTTTTCAGTAATATCAACAATAACAATAAAATAAGGTGATTGATTATCAGCGGTTTTTTTTATAGGAAAAACTTTTAATTCGTAAGAGTGATTGTTTAAGATAACGATATGTCGTTCATCTAATAGTTCTAATAACGTATACTGTTTTTTTGCTAATCTAAATACTTGTTTACTTAATGCCATCTGTGTCATGCCAGCAAAATTAATCCCTAAAGATAAATTAGTAGCACTATTATCAGTGGCTATAATACCACCATCTGAATGGGTGATTTTTTCATATTGAATAATTACATCTGCAAATGAACGTGCCACACTTAAAGCACCTATTAATTTTCCTTGGGCGAGTATAGGGACAATTGCTTGTTGATAGCAGCCCTTTTTACAATCAATTTGATAATTAGGTTTTTCTGATCTAAGAGTTGCTAAAACATTTTCTTTGGTCGGAGTAATGATTAATGATTCCCAATAGTTAACTATTTCTCCATTAGTATTAAAAATGATTACATTTTCAAGATTACCTAATAGTAACCATTGATTTACGTTATGATCAAGAAAGCTAATCATATTTTCTAGTGATTGTGATTGGTTTCCAATTAAAAATAAATCTACAGACTGATTGAGGTTGATAAATGATTTTTGAGTTAATGCATGTACAGTATTAATATGATTTAAAGCTATTTTTTGTCGTGATAATTCAAAATTCTTAGAGGTATCAAGATAAAGACGGTAACTAAATAAACTCAAGAAAAATAAGAAGACACTGCCAAAAATTAAAGAAAATTTCCATTTTAGGCTTAAGAAAAAGTATTTTTTAATCATAACTAGCACCTAAAAATAAGACCGATGTGTAGATGTTGTAAATGTGAAAAACCCGATTAAAACAAGGCTTGATTATTAATATTCAAGTGAGCGAATATTTGCATTTGCACTAGCTCTGTTTTCAACATAGCCTATGGCATAAGGTGTTGTTGCCACTGACTGTAACATTTGTGCTAATGAATTAACTTCTGTCGGAGATTTTCCAGTTCCTGAATCAACTAATCGGTTCCAAAAGCTACGTAATTGATGAGGAAACATAGCTAGCTTGTTTTTTGTAAAGGCTTGATGGGTTGGATGATTATCAGGTAAAACAAATACTTTAATATGTTGCCCATTTTTCCATGTGGTCATTCTCATCACAAAAATAGCACGAATAGTGTTTAAAGAATAATGCTGATTAGGAACGGTATTGTTGACAATAATTTCGGTAGCTTTAGAATTCGAAAATAAGATAAACGAAAAAATAAAGCTTATAAAAAATAAACGAAGAATAGAGACTATTTTTATCAATAATAACTGTACATTATTAACATTTTTTAGATAATAAAAGACGTTGTATTTCATTGATGGTAACAGTTTTTAGTCAATTAATTTTCAGTTGAAGTAGTGCTTTAAATAGTTATGTTAATTTAATTTAGCTTAATCCAGCGTAAGCGATTAGCATTGCTAACAACAGTAAATGATGACATTGCCATCGCTGCTCCTGCAATCATAGGATTGAGTAATACGCCAAATAGAGGGTACAATAAACCCGCAGCCACAGGAATACTGAGAGTATTATAAAAGAAAGCCCCAATTAAGTTTTGCTTAATATTAGTAACGGTTGCTTTTGATAGGCTTATTGCTTCAGGAACTTTTGATAATGAGCCTTGTAAAATAACAATATCAGCACTTTCTATGGCAACATCAGTACCTGTGCCAATGGCTATACCTACATCAGCTTGTGCTAACGCAGGAGCGTCGTTAATACCATCGCCAACCATTCCTACTCTTTCGCCTTGTTGTTGTAATTCTTTTATAACAGCGGCTTTATCTTCGGGTAATACTTGAGCTCGAATCTCCGTAATTCCAGCTTGTTTAGCGACAGCTTTTGCGGTGATCTCATTATCACCTGTGACCATTAACACGTTGATACCTAAATTTTTGAGCTGTTGAATGGCATTAATAGACTCTTTTTTCAGGGGGTCAACAACGCTAATAATAGCTTTTATTTGTTGGTTAACAGCTAATAGCATTGGAGTTTGACCTTGAGTAGATAATGCTTTGAGGTCGTTAATATAGTTGTCATAATTAATGCCTTGTTCTTCCATTAAAGCGACATTGCCAAAGATAATTGTTTGTTCTGCAATTTCACCGCTAATTCCAAGACCTGTAATGGCTTTGAATGATTTAACCTGTTGTAGCTTAATTTGCAGAGTTTTAGCTTTTGCTAAAATAGCGGTAGCAAGTGGATGTTCTGATCCTGACTCAATGCTAGCTGCAAATTGTAGCGCAGTTTTTTCATCAATACCATTTAAAGGTTTTATATAGCAGACTGATGGTTTACCTTCAGTAATTGTTCCAGTTTTATCTAAAACGATAGTTGTTAATTTACTCATTGTTTGTAAGGCGTCACCATTACGAATTAGGATTCCTAGTTGTGCGGCGCGACCGACTGCAACCATGATAGAAATAGGGGTGGCTAATCCTAAAGCACAAGGGCAAGCGATGACTAATACGGTCATGGAAGTTACAAAGGCATAGGCTAGAGTTGGTTCAGGTGCAAAAATGTACCAAATTAAAAAAGTTAATGCGGAAATAGCAACGACAATAGGAACAAATACGCTGGAAATTTTATCGGCTAATTTTGCAATTTCTGGCTTGCAAGATTGTGCTTGACGAACACTTTTAATTATTTGGGCTAAGGCGGTATCTTGTCCTATTCGTGTTGAGATAAATAAAAAGCTGCCTTTTTGATTCATTGTCCCTGCAACAACTCTTGCTCCTTTAGTTTTTTCAATGGGAATAGGTTCGCCTGTGAGCATAGATTCATCAATCGTTGAATGACCTTCAATAACCTCCCCGTCAACAGCAATTTTTTCACCAGGGCGGACTCTTAAAGTTTCTCCTAATCCTACGTTTTCAATTGCAATATCTTGCTCTATACCTTCCCTAACTACTCTTGCTGTGCGTGGTTGTAAGCCAATTAAATTACGTATTGCACTGGAGGTTTTACCTCTAGCACGGGTTTCTAACCCTGCGCCTAAATTAATAAAGGCTAAAATAATTACCGAGGCCTCAAAATAAGCATGAGCAGATAGAGAGGGTAAGGATTGATAATAGTCCAATACAATACAGGAATAAATCCAAGCAGAGCCTGTTCCTAAAGCAATTAAAGTATCCATATTTGCTTGTTTCAGTAGCAAAGCTTTCATTGCTCCTCTATAAATATGTTGACCCGAATAAACTAAAATAGCAAATGTTAGTAGAGCTATTTGTGGCCAAAACCATTGACCTGCATTAGAGCCTATTTCAGGTAACCAACCTAGATGACCAAACAGCATTAATGGCACTCCAAAGGTGGCAGCAACGGCTGCTTTTTTCATTAATAGTCGATAGCGTTGTAATTCTTGTTGTTCTTGTTTTTTAGGGTCTTCAAAGCTTTTCATTATTGCAGCATCGTAACCAGCCTCCCTTATCGCCTTAGTTAATAGATCAGAATCAGCAGACCCTTTAATTATTGCCGAATGATCGGCAAAATTAACATTAACTGAAATGACACCTGTAACGTTTGCCAATGAAGCTTCAACTGCACTAACACAACCGGCACAGCTCATACCTAGGATAGATAATCTTAGCTCATTGTTAGTGTTGTTTGGTTTTTTACTCATGATATTTCCTTATCCTACCTTATAACCTGCTTGGATAATAACTTCAATAATACTTTCTTTACTAGTTTTTTCTAAATTAAATTCAATTTTAATTTTATTATCTTTGTGCCTAGCTTCAACGTTTATAACACCTTGAATAGCTTCTAATTTTATTTTGGCATTATTTTCACAGCCCCCGCACTTCATACCAGTAACATTTAAAGATATTAATTCAGACATTTTTTTCTCCTATTAAATTTTATAAAACCAGATGATATTTTACCAATAATTAGGTATTATGTTATAAAAGGAATAGTATAAATCATCTTAATGGATTCTTTTAATAATAAACACTTTACTTTAACGGTTCTATAGAAAACAATGATTTTAAAATTATTTTTTACCAGTTTATTCATTTTATGCAGTTTTAATTTATCTGCAACTGAATTAGGACAATTAACGCCTCAGCAGTTAAAAAAACTACAGCAACAACAAGTTCCATTGGTCATAGATATTCGTACGTCAGAAGAATGGGAGGAAACAGGTGTTATTCCTGATAGCTATCCTTTACAATTTTTTGATAAACAAGGTAGTTTTGATGAAAAAAAATGGTTACTTGAATTGAAAAAACTACACAGTAATAGTAATCAACCTATTGTTTTAGTTTGTCGTTCTGGCAATCGTTCAGGTAAAGTGGGTAAACTATTAACCGAAAAACTGGGAATGGAAAATATCTATCATTTATCTAGTGGTATTAATCAATGGCTAGAATTAAATTATCAAATGACTGAAACCTGTCATCCTAATAAAGTTTGTTAAGCTTATGTCAAATAATAAAACCTTTACCAATCAAGCAATTGCATTGGCTGGAATTGCTCAAGCAACGGCTTTAGTTCAGCAGTTGGCAAGAACAGGTAAAGCAGATACTAATACTTTGAAAACTAGTATTGGCAGTTTATTAAAATTAAACTCTGATTCTGTCATTAATGTTTTTGGTAGTCTTGCAGGCATTGAACTTGGATTAAAGCATCTTCAACAACAACTTAAAGGATATAACATTGAGAATCTCGAGCAAGCTCGTTATGCTGCTTCATTAGTTTTCTTAGAACGGCAGTTAGCTAAAAACACTCAAATGTTAAACACTGTTAAGCAAGGTATTGAAAGAGTACAAGTACAATCGGAGCATTTTGAGGTTATTCATGAAAATATTCTTGCTAATTTGGGGGATATTTATACGAATACACTGAGTAATATACAACCGAGGATTATGGTTAATGGTGATGAGAAGTTTTTACAACAAACGAATGTTGTTAATAAAATAAGAGCCTTGTTGTTGGCTGGTGTTCGTTCGGCACTTTTATGGCGACAATGTGGTGGCACACGGTGGAAGTTTTTATTTTATCGTGGAAAATTACAAGATGAAATTAAATTTTTACTAACCAAAGTTTAGGTTTAAATGTCGGCGTTAATTCAAGTTACAGGTCTTTATCGTTATTATGGTAAAAATTGTGTGGTTAAGAATTTAAGTTTTAATTTAAAAAAAGGTCAGGTTTTAGGGTTTTTAGGCGTAAATGGCGCAGGTAAAACCACAACCCTACAGATGCTATCTGGTAATCTTGCGCCTAGTAGGGGTGAAATTAGAATTAAAAATTTTGATTTACTCAAGCAACCTTTGCAAGCTAAACGTGTGCTAGGTTATTTGCCAGAGGTAGCTCCTCTATATAGAGATTTAAGTGTCGATGAGTTTTTAAACTACTGTGCACAATTACATCGTGTTTCTAAACCATTAATACGAGGGTTTATTAATGATACTAAAGAGCGTTGTGGTTTAACAAATGTAGCTCGCCGATTAATCATGAATCTTTCTAAGGGTTACCAGCAGCGTGTAGGAATTGCGCAGGCAATTTTACATAAACCTGATATTATTATTTTTGATGAGCCTATGGTAGGGTTAGATCCAGTTCAAATTAAAGAAATTCGACATTTAATTAAGAATTTAGGGGAAGATCACGGTGTTATTCTATCTAGTCATCTTTTATCAGAGGTACAAGAATCGTGTTCAGATGTACAAATCATTCATAATGGTGAGTTAATTTTAAAAGAGACTATAACAGGGCTCAATAAGCAAATGAATTATTCTCGTCTTAAATTGACAACACGGGTCGCAATAAATATCGAAGAGCTTAGGAAAATTAATGCACTTACGGAGATTGAATCATTAGCTGGCAATCAGTATTTAATTCGTTATAAAAGCAATGATAACCCTATTGAAACATTGACTAATCTCGTTATTAGTAAGGGTTGGGGTTTGGAGGAAATAGCTATTTTAAAATGCTCATTAGAAGATATTTTTCTTACTTTGACTAAAAATACAACTTAAGATTTATATTGGATTCAAAAATATTTCTTATTAATGGTTTGAAATTAACTATGGGGAGAATTATTTTCAATAAAAATTAAAAAAGTATTGACGGTTGGGTTTATGACTGTATAATACGCCTTTCTTTCAGCAACACAGTGTTTCGGGAAGAAATTAAGGAAAAATATTTTTCAACAAGGTTGTTGACAAAAATGATCGTTAGGTTATAATGGTCGGC
>DAOUSN010000074.1 GCA_030627205.1 Methylococcaceae bacterium | reverse complement strand
TTTCATAATCAGATACTTTTAGATCAGTACTAAGATAGCGGTTTAACCACTGGCGAAACTGGGCATTAAGTGTTGTATTTTCACTCTGGGATTTTTTTCTCGCTTCGCTGATAAGATCAAAGTCTGCACTGAGTGTAATATTTTTTAACATGTGAAATCCTTACTTCTTATTAAATAATAATTTAGTGTACACTTTTTCAGTGTTGCGATCAAAAGATAGCTAAACTGTAATCTTTCCTTCCGCAAACATAACCGCCGTTCCCCCTGTCCTAAGTGTCAACAACTCTTTACCTTTATTATCCATTTCCAGATTCAACACACTACGGCGAGTTTCTGCATCACCTCTATCCACCGAAAACACATGTGTTCCTTTTTGAGTAATATCAAATGAACATAAATAAGCCGCAAATGCAGGCATGGTTGTTCCTACGGGCGGGTCATCATGAATGCCAATATTAGCTCGTAGATATAAGGCTGGGTAGAGCGATAGCGAAACCCAGCAGAGAACCTCAAAAAATTGGGTTTCCATAAACTCCAACCTACCATGCTAATTTCTCAGTAATGACTCAAATACTGCCTTATCCTGTAACGTTTTATTTTTTGCGGGCATTCTTACATTTAACTTAGGGCGGTACATAATCTGAAATAATTTTTCCAGCTCTCCAATAAATTTTTTTCCTTTTCCATTGGCATTAATCATTAAGTAACTACAATCACCAATTTCTTTTACAGTTTGAACATAACTTTCATATTTATCTTTATCTTTGGAATGTAATTCTTTTACCATTCCTTTTAAAAAAGTATTCATACCATAGAGTGGAGACATACCAAAATGCCCTCCAAGTCGATGAGCAAAATGACTGGAAGAACATTTGCCAACATAAATACATTGGTTATCTTCGTTAAAAAACATATAGACCCCATGTCTCATTGCTGTATCACCTTTTTCATTAAGTAAAAGGTCAAACAACTTTAATTCTTTTAGAGGACACTTATAGCCACTATCAATAATATTTTTAACTTCTTTTACTGAAAGTTTTAATAAGTCGTCAATATCAAATTTAAAATTCATTTCAATGTACCATGTGGTTTTTAAAGGGCGAAAAGTAGGATTTTACACCCTTTCATCATTTAAACCGTAATCTTACCCTCAGCAAACATCACCGCCGTTCCCCCTGTCCTAAGTGTCAACAACTCTTTACCTTTATTATCCATTTCTAAATTCAACACACTACGACGCGTTTCTTCATCACCTCTATCTACTGCAAAAACATGTGTCCCTTTTTGAGTAATATCAAATGAACATAAATACGCCGCAAACGCTGGCATTGCCGTTCCTACAGGCGGATCATCATGAATGCCAATATTAGGTCCTAATAAACGCACGTTAAAATCGGCATCATTAAACGGTGATTTGGGTGCAAATAATAAAATTTCAGAAGCCGCCGTTTGGGGGGCTATAGATTGACTCCACGCGCTATAACTAAATTTAGCATGGCGTACACTGTCATAATTCCATACAGGCACAATTAAATACGGAAACCCACAAGAAACTAAACGCGGACTGTATTTTTTATGATCTAATTCCGATTGATCTAAACCTAAAAAGCTGACTAACTCATCATCATTAGGCGTAAAACGATCAATAATAGAACTGCTTTGACGACTAAATTGTACAAAAACAGGTTTACCCGATTCGCTGGTGACATTCGCTTCAATATCACCTAAATTTTGTTGAAATAAAATCGGGGTAATGGTTTCGGTTAATTCAATATCACCGCAAGAACCCAAAACATAAGCCGCTGCAATAATTGGATGTCCTGCAAAGTCTCTTTCTTCTAAGGGTGAAAAAATTCGCATTCTACGCGTATTTCCTTCTGCCTCAGGATGCGTAATAAAAACCGTTTCTGAAAGATTAAACTCTTTAGCAATTAACTGCATCTGTTCATCGCTTAACTCTTCTGCATTAGGAAAAACCGCAATTTGCGCCCCACTAAATATTTCTTTGGTAAAAATATCAGCTACATAATAATTATAATTCATCATTTACTCCGTAAGACTCACTTCAACACGCCCATTTTCTATTCTTATCCCATAATAATCCACACAAATAGTTTCATCTTCAAAACATTGCCCCGTTTCAAGATCAAAATGCTGTTTATAAATAGGGGATGCCACCATAATCTTACCGTTTAAATCACCAATTAAACCTCGTGATAAAACATAGGCTTTACTGAAAGGATCATAGTTATTAATAGCATAAACTTTATCGTCTTTAGGCATATAAAAAATCGCCACCTGAGTGCTTTCAACCAAGGCACAGATACCCGAATCAGCTTGAAGATCCGCTGTACTGCATACATCTATCCATTGTGCCATTAGGCTACCTCTATTAATTTAAAATGTTGACGCTCTTCTTCATCCGCTGGACGAATCTGTCCACGCTCTTCAACAAAAATAATATTTTCATCGGTTTTATCACTGTTCACAAAATGACGGAAACGTTTTAATTTTTCTTCACTTTCAAGCGTCGTTTTCCATTCACATTGATAACTCTCAACCACATGTTGCATTTGGGCTTCTAAAGAGGTCGCAAGGTTTAATTTATCCTCAATCACCACCGATTTTAAATAATCTAAACCGCCTTCCATATTTTCCATCCATACCGATGTCCGTTGAAGTCGGTCAGCCGTGCGTACATAAAAAATCAAGACCCGATCAATATAGTTAATTAAAGTTTCTTTATCTAAATCGGTGGCAAATAAATCACCATGACGGGGTTTCATGCCGCCATTACCACACACATATAAATTCCAACCGCTTTCCGTTGCGATAATTCCTATATCTTTACCTTGGGCTTCGGCACATTCACGCGTACAGCCTGACACCCCAAATTTAATTTTATGCGGCGCGCGTAACCCTTTGTAACGATTTTCTAATTCTACCGCTAAACCCACACTA
>DAOUSN010000050.1 GCA_030627205.1 Methylococcaceae bacterium | reverse complement strand
TATGCTTGTCTTTTATTCTAAGAAATATTAGACTTTATTATAGCATAATCAATTGGTTACTTTAACTTACTGGCATTAAATCTGACCCCAGTTATTTATTTCCAGTTATTTCCAGTTATTTCCAGTTATTTCCAGTTATTTCCAGTTATTTTGTTGTTGCTATTGAGGTGCATCTTGTTCCGCTCCAGCGTTATTATTAGCCACAATCGCTAATTCCACACGGCGATTTTTCGCACGATTTATGTCACTGGTATTCGACACTTTGGGTGAGCTTTCGCCCAGACCTTGTTTGTTAAGACGGGCGGGATTAACACCTTGTTGCGCTAAATAATTTTCCACGCTGGTAGCGCGACGTTCTGACAAGGATTGATTACTACTATCTGACCCCACATCATCTGTGTGTCCTGTAACCATAATTGTTGAATCAGGGAATTGATTTAATACATCTCTAACGGTATTAAGCGCGACTTGTGCTTGTGGTGCTAAAAACGATTGACCCGTTGCAAAGGTAATGCTATCAGGCATAGTCAGATTAAGCGTGTTTTTAGACGTTCTTTGTACTTGTACGCCTGTGCCTTGCAATGATTGCTGCATTTCTTGTTCTTGACTATCCATATACGCGCCTACTGCCGCGCCAACCACACCTCCAGCTAATGCACCTAAACCCGCATTTTTCAGGTCATTCCCACCAAACAATGTACCTGCACCCGCACCAATTGCAGCACCACCTAAGCCACCAATGGCAGCGTTATTAAGACCTCCTGCTGCATTACAAGCTGTTAACAGGATTGAACTGATAGCAACGATTAATAATTTCTTTTCCATAATATAAACAGCCTTTAGTTAGTTTTTAAAAGACTTCATAGCAGAAGCCTACATAAACGTCTTTGAAATATAGAGACGAAGTATTTATAACACATAGCATTTTAACATTATTGAATATAATTAACACTGACCCTTTATTCCTCCCTTTATTCCTTTATTCCTTTATTCCTTGATGTTGTAGTTGTTTTATTTGTTATAAATGTTTTAGTTGTTTTCAGGCATTTTTCAGCTTTTAAAATCAATATGTTACAAACTTAAAGACGGGTTATTTGCTGTAAACTTAAATTTTTATTTTCAAATTTCACAGCAAATAACTCACCGTTAAAAATAGTGTAATAAATTATGGCAAAAAAAAGAAAAAAACATTGCCACCTTCGTTGATTGTTACGCAGTCAAATACTATTGTAGAGGCACGGTATAATTTACCCTTAGGAGAGCAGAGGTTAATTTTAACGATGATTTCTAAAATTCAACCTGAGGATGAAGACTTCAAACCTTATCGAATTAGCGTTAAAGAATTTACTGAATTTTTAGGGATTGATACTGATTCTGCTTACCGAGAATGTAAAAAAATTACGGAAAAATTATTAACGCGAGTGATTAACGTAGAAGAGTCGGATGGTTTGTTGCAAATAGGCTGGTTATCCGCTGCTAAATATATTGATGGCTCTGGGATGGTTAATCTTAGTTTTGACCCGTTGCTTAAATCATATTTATTACAATTAAAATCTGGCTTCACCAGTTGTAAATTGACGATGTTATTGAGCTTTAAAAGTCAATATACGATGCGTATTTATACTTTACTTAAACAATATCAAAAATTAAAAACACGCGAAATAGAGATGCCGTTATTACGCGAAATGCTGGGGATTAGAGTAGAACAATATAAACGCTATAATGATTTTAAAAAGGATGTTTTAGAGCGAACTAAAAAAGAGCTTATTGAAAAAGCGGATTTATATTTTGAATTTGATGAAATTAAATACGGACGTAAAATTGGAGCGCTTGAATTTCATATTTTTACTAAAAAAATAGAAAAAACTATAAACCCACCACCAAACTCACCGCCTTCTTTTACCGATGTCAATACTCCTGAAAACACAGCCATTGAGCAATTATTGTTGTTAATCCCAGTACAACATCGCACTCGCAAAACCATATTCGCTTCTATTGTCAGCTTTGAGAGAAAAAAAGGTTTTGAATACGTTAAACGAAATATTTTATACAGCAATGCTAAAGCGGCTAAATCGTATGCAGGTTTTATTAATAACGCTTTAAAAAACGATTGGGGCTTAGATTGGGAAGTAGAGCAAAAAATACCTGTAAAGAAAAAAGTCCACGAAGTATGGGAGCGTCAAGGATTTAGCTCTCAAAAAGAATATGATGATGTGATGTTTCAACGATATTTAGTACAAATAGAGCAAGTCAAACAGAGCTAACGAATTTAACATTATTAACTTCTATTAGGGAGTTAATTCAACAATCAAGAAATCAAGTTTACCAAGCAGTTAATCATGCAATGATGCAAACTTATTGCCATGCTCAGGCTGTAGGAAAACCTAAATTCCCGAAAAATTCAAGATTTTATAATTTTTTAAGTGATTTAAATTACTAAACTATTTTTTGGAAAAAACTGAAAAATTGCTATGGGAAGGGTTTTCCTACAGCCTCGTTAGGTTGGAGTTTGTACCTCACTCCAACCTACTGCACTAACAAAAGTCATCAACATCAGAAAATAGTTGTGTTAAACTCATTTTAAGAAACCTTTTTGTAAAATATTAAAAAGTGATAATTTTTGCATTTTTTAAAAAGGTTGCCTACTTTTCTTATCCCAAACTCAAGTTATTTTAACTCAACGAATAAAAAATTATGTCAGCACACACTTTATACGACAAATTATGGCAAGATCATATTGTTTCAACCTACGATGATGGCTCATGTTTAATTTATATTGACCGACAATTAATTCATGAAGTCACTTCTGCACAAGCCTTTGAAGGTTTACGGTTAAGTAATAGAAACTTATGGCGACCATCACGTAATTTAGCGGTAACCGATCATAATGTTCCGACCATTAATAGAGATAAGGGAATTAGCGATCCTGTTGCCAAATTACAAGTTGAAACCTTAGATAAAAATTGTGCAGAGTTTAAGATCACAGAATATGGAATGAACGATCCACGTCAAGGAGTTGTTCATATCATCGGCCCTGAACAAGGTATAACTCTACCAGGCATGACTATTGTTTGCGGTGATTCTCACACCTCAACTCACGGAGCATCAGGAGCATTAGCATTTGGAATTGGGACTTCCGAAGTTGAACATGTCTTAGCGACACAATGTTTAGTTCAACAGAAATCTAAAAACATGTTGATTAACGTCAATGGTCAAGTACCTGTAGGCATTACTGCTAAAGATATTATCTTAACCATTATTGGCAAAATCGGTACTGCTGGTGGGACAGGTTATGCAATTGAATTTGCAGGTGAATCCATTAGTGCATTATCAATGGAAGGACGTTTTACTATCTGTAATATGGCTATTGAAGCAGGAGCAAAAACAGGTTTAATTGCTGTTGATGATGTAACTATTGATTATTATTATGATAAACCCTCTTCCCCTAAAAATGATGATTGGGTGATAGCAGAACGTGCCTGGAAAAATTTACATTCTGATAAACATGCGGTTTTTGATAAAATCATCAATTTTAATGCTGCAGAAATTAAACCACAAGTTAGCTGGGGAACATCACCAGAATTAGTAATTGCGATTGATGAAACTATTCCAGACCCCGCTAAAGAAAACAATCTTGTTAAAAAACAAGGAATTGAAAATGCGTTAAAATATATGGATTTAACAGCTGGTCAAGCAATTACAGATATTCATTTAGATAAAATTTTTATTGGTTCGTGTACTAATGGACGAATTGAAGATTTAAGAGCGGCTGCTAGTGTTATTAACGGTAAAAAAATTGCAAAAACGCTTAAATTAGCATTAATTGTTCCAGGTTCAGGGCTAGTTAAAAAACAGGCAGAAAAAGAAGGATTAGATAAAATATTTATTGATGCGGGCTTTGAATGGCGTGATCCTGGTTGCTCCATGTGTTTAGCAATGAATGCCGATAAATTAGAAGCTGGTGAACGCTGTGCATCAACCTCTAATCGTAATTTTGAAGGCCGACAAGGATATGGTGGGCGGACACATTTAGTCAGTCCTGCAATGGCAGCAGCAGCAGCAATTGCAGGGCATTTTATTGATATTAGAGATTATTAGTGAACCACTTAATTTTTTAGAAAAGAACAATATCAGGGTGAAAAAACAATTATTAATCAAACTTCAAGGTTTGATACAAGGATTAGGATTTCGCCCTTTTATTTATCACTTGGCAACAAAATATCAACAAAATGGTTGGGTTGCTAATACTAACAATGGAATTACACTTGTTATTGAAGGTGATTCACTTCAACACGATTTGTTTCTATTCGCATTACAACATCAATTGCCCCCGTTTGCAAAAATAGATTCAATCTCAATTCAATCACAAACACCCTCAAATTTTAATAATTTTGAAATAAAACCTAGTTCAATAACAGGACAAAAATCAGCTTTTATCCTTCCTGATATAAGTCCTTGCACACATTGTATTAGTGATATATTAAACCCAGAAAGTCGTTTTTATCGTTATGCTTTTACCAGTTGTTGTTATTGTGGACCCCGATATAGCATTATGAAGCAACAACCTTATGACCGTATTCGCACCAGCATGGAAAATTTTTCTCCTTGTTCTTGTTGTCATGCTGACTACCAAAATCCTAAAGATAGACGCTTCCATTCTCAAACAATTGCTTGTCCTGATTGTGGGCCTCAATTAACATTGATAAATAATAAGACCAATTTATCACTTAATTCACCTTTATTAACCGTAATTAAATTATTAAAGCAAGGAGAAATTATTGCCTTAAAAGGTGTTGGCGGTTTCCAATTAATAGTTGATGCGAATAATAACCAAGCCATTGAAAGATTACGCTTAAAAAAACAACGCCCTTATAAACCTTTTGCATTATTAGTTAATAATATAGCAGAAGCTCAATTATTATGTCAGATAAAAACATCTGAACAACAAAGCCTAAGCTCCTATGCAAGCCCCATAGTTTTATTAAAACGCTTACAAAACTGTAAGATTTCTAAATCTGTTGCCGCAGATACAAATTTACTAGGTATTATGTTGCCTGCATCGCCATTACATTATTTAATTGCTAATGATTTTCAACAACCTTTAGTTATCACTAGTGGTAATAAATCCCATGAACCACTTTGTATCAATGATGAACAGGCTCTAGAACAATTATCCCATATTACAGATTATTTTCTAACCCACACTAGAGATATTATCCGTCCCTTAGATGATTCTCTGGTTCGAGTAATCAATAACCATGAAAGTGTTTTACGACGTGCGCGAGGTTATACGCCACTGCCTATTATGACTAAAAAAATAAGTAATGAAACCTTAGCTGTTGGTGGTCATTTAAAAAATACCGTTGGCATTAGTTTAGGAAACCAACTTATTTTAAGCCAACATCTTGGTGATTTAGAATCTTTAGCCTCACAACGCTTATTTCAACAAACATTAATTGACTTACAACAATTTTATTCCATTGCTCCAACTACCATTGTTCATGACTTACACCCTGATTATCATAGTACTCAAGCCGCACAAACACAGCCTTTAAAAAAGCAAGCCATACAGCATCACCATGCACATATTTTAGCCTGCATGGCAGAACATAATTTATCTCCACCCTTATTAGGTTTTGCTTGGGATGGCACAGGATTAGGTTTGGATAATACTTTCTGGGGAGGAGAATCTTTATTAATAACAGCTCATGGGTTTCATCGTCTGGCTCATTTTAAAACCTTCTCTTTAGTCGGAGGAAATAAATCAGCAACCGAACCTAGACGATCTGCTTTAGGCTTACTTTATAACCTCTATGATAATGATTTATTTAATAAAAATTTTGAATTCTTATCTGAATTTTCAACATTAGAATTAAAATTATTACAACAAAGTTTAAACAAGCAATTGAATACCCATAAAACATCTAGTGTTGGTAGAATTTTTGATGCCTTATCAAGTATATTAGGTTTGTGTCATATAAACCAATTTGAAGGACAAGCCGCAATATTATTAGAACAATTAGCCGAAACCGTTAATAGTGAACAATGCTACCCTGTTAGTTTAGAAGGAGATAACCCAATAGTTATTGAATGGCAAAGCCTATTTATCAGCTTACTTGCTGATTTAAATCAACTGAATAAAGCTGAAATTGCGCGAAAGTTTCACAATACTTTAGCAGAAATTATTCTACAAATATCCCAAAAACAACAGCAACAAAAACAAACAATTGTCTTAACAGGTGGCTGTTTTCAAAATGCTTTGCTTACTGAAATTTGTATAAAAAAATTAACCAACGCAGGTTTTTCTGTTTATACACATCAAAAAATTCCCCCTAATGACGGTGGACTGGCTTTAGGGCAATTGTATGCGGTTAATCTTGATTCTTTCAAATGATAGATGATAGATGATTTAAACATATTGACCAGCACACCAACCTGATGACCATGCCCACTGGAAGTTATAACCCCCTAACCAACCTGTTACATCAATAACTTCACCAATAAAAAATAAACCTTTTATTGACTTAGTTTCAAAAGTTTTCGACGAAAGACTATGACAATCAACTCCACCTAAAGTAACTTCTGCAGTTCGGTATCCTTCTGTTGCATTAGGCTTTAGTTGCCACTGATGTATCTGTTGACTTAGTTGCTGAATTTTTTTATCCGATAAATCAACAATGACTGTATCCAAACATATCTTAGGTAATAATATTGCCAGTAAACGTTTAGGCAAATGTCCACCCAAAAAAACTTTTACTTTACGCTGGTTTTTTTGTTGACGTGCTTCAGTTAATAAAGAAATTAAATTAACTTCTGGTAATAAATTAAGAGTAATTAGCTCACCAGCTTGCCAATAAGAGGATAACTGTAAAATAGCAGGCCCACTTAAACCACGGTGAGTAAATAAAATATTCTCCTTAAAACTCTGTTTTTCATTACTAACAATACACATAACAGAAATTCCTGATAAAGGAGATAATTTCGCCTTATCATTACTTTGTAAAGTAAAAGGAACAAGTCCCGCACGTGTTGGTAAAACCTTAATTCTAAACTGTTTAGCAATTTGATAACCAAAAGCTGTTGCCCCTATTTTTGGAATAGATAATCCTCCTGTTGCAATAATTAGAGACTCACAGTTAAAACTATCTTTAGAGGTTTTAACTATAAAGTAATTAGAATCTAATTGCTTAACTGCTTCAATAGTTATATTTAATTGAAAATCAACTCTAGCTATTTTTGCTTCTGTTAATAATAAAGTAACAATATCTTTAGCAGAATCATTACAAAAGAGTCGACCTAACTCACGCTCATGAACAGCTATTTCGTACTTGTTAATTAATCTCAAGAAATCCCATTGTGTATATCGTTTTAACGCAGATTTACAAAAATGTGGGTTAGAAGAAAGATAATTTTCAGGTTCAATACTGTAATTGGTAAAATTACAACGACCACCTCCAGACATTAAAATTTTTTTACCTATTTTATTAGCATGATCTAAAACAAGAACTTTACGCCCCCGTTTTCCAGCTTCTATGGCGCACATTAATCCTGATGCGCCTGCACCAATAATAATTACATCAAAATTAAACATTTTAAAAGAAAGTTTACAAATAAAGAAAGCTGAATTCTTATAACTTAAATTCAGCATTATTAGTTAATAAAGCTTATTTAGTTAATTTTAAATCAACTTTATCAGCATATTGAAAAGGAAATGGAATAGCAAAACTTGTAACCCCAATATCCCCTGTAATTCTATAATTTAAAGTTCGTTTAGCTAATGAAAACCATTGACTCCATCCCTCAATAACATCAGCTAAATTACTAGTAATATCAGTTTCCAAATAACCTTCTCCTAAAGATGGAATAGTGACTGGTTTATTACTTAAACCTTTAGCAAACTCTTGATTATTAATAAATAATTGATAATTAATACTTTGTATTGGTAGTGGAAAAGAATTCGGATTTTTAATATTTAACCGTAAACGATAAACTTGTTCAGATAAACCTAATTTAACTAATTGAATTGTTTCTAAATTAACTTTAGGTGCAATTGCTTTTAAAGCAGAAAAAGAACTCCCTGTATTTGAACAAGAGGTTAAAGTAAATAAAGCAAGTATAAAAATAATTGTACGCATAATTAATATTCCATTAATTTATAAATTAAAAAAGTAATTAAATTTTATTAAGTAAAAAATCTAACCAGGCTGAGGGTAAAATACGTTTTAAAAAACTAAAAAGATAAGTAGGAAAAGTAACATAATAATGAACTTTTGGTTTATTTGCTTCTAAAGCGTGTAATACTTTTGCGGCAACAGCATCTGCTGGCAAAGTAAAAGGGACAACATTACCTTTTTTTTGTAATTTATTTTCTATTATTAAATAAGCCTGTTGATGAAAACTATGTGAAGAGTTAATATTATTTTTATACATAAAAAAAGCATTTTCTCTAAAATTACTTCTAATCGGTCCAGGCTCTATTAAAGAAATATAAATATTAGTTCCTTGTAACTCTAACCGTAATGTATCTGCTAGTCCTTCTATCGCATATTTACTAGCATTATACGCTCCTCTATATTTCATTGCCACTAAACCTAAAATAGAGCTATTATATATAATTTTACCATAACCTTGTTGTCGCATTATTGGTATAATTAAGTTAGTTAATTCATGGGTTCCAAAGAAATTAGTTTGGAATTGTTGAATCAAAACATCACGACTTAAATCTTCAACTGCTCCAAATTGACCATAAGCAGCATTGTTAAATAAAGCATCAACTTTACCACCAGTTATTTTAATTAATAATTTAACAGCTTGCTGAATACTTTCAGGATTATTCAAATCTAATTGCAGGGTTTCAAAACCTTCAGATTTTAATTTTAAAACATCATCGGTTTTTCTTGCTGAAGCAATTACTCGATAGCCTGAGTTTTTTAATATATGGGCTGTTTTGTAGCCTATACCAGAAGAACATCCTGTAATCAAGACATTTTTATTTTTTTTACTTTTCATTTCAAAATCTTCAAAAATCAATAATAGATATAATAAATATTATTATTATTAAGGGGCGCATTTTCTGTGGATAACTCACTATTTCTATTTAAAATCATAAACTTGTCCTGTGGATAACCCTGTGGATAACCTGTGGACGGATTGTGGATAACTTTTTCGCGAAAAGTTATGCACATGGTTATCCACAGGGTTATCCACAGGCAAAATTGCAAATTTAACGGCACTGCTTGTACAATAACCTCTCGTAATTTACTTAAAAACTTTGATTATCGCAACCATGGAGATTTTTTTCAAATGCTCGCTAACGACATCAGTGAAAATAAAACGCTCGTTTCTTTACAACAACTTCAAAAATATATCAGCAAACAAATTATTGGACAGGAGGTTTTAGTTGAGCGGATGTTAATTACTTTACTCGCTGATGGTCATCTTTTGGTTGAAGGTGCTCCAGGATTAGCTAAAACCCGAGCGGTTAATGTGCTGAGTCGTGGAATTGAAGCAGATTTCCATCGAGTTCAGTTTACCCCAGATTTGTTGCCTGCTGATTTAACGGGAACAGAAATTTATCGGCCCCAAGAAAGCTCGTTTGAATTTCAAAAAGGCCCGTTATTTCATAATATTATTTTAGCGGATGAAATTAATCGTTCGCCTGCCAAAGTTCAAGCGGCTTTACTTGAAGCGATGGGAGAGCGGCAAATTACCGTAGGTGCGCATACTTACCCTCTGACCCCCTTGTTCATGGTCATGGCAACTCAAAATCCGATTGAGCAAGAAGGCACGTACCCCTTGCCCGAGGCACAACTTGATCGTTTTTTACTTCATGTCAAAATTGATTACCCTCATGCAGAACATGAAAAAGCTATTTTGCATTTGGCACGTGAAGAGGCGAAAAAAGCATTAAAAACCCTAAGTCCTGTTGTTGAAAAAGTTTCTCAAAAAACATTGTTTGAAGCACGGGCTCAAGTTTTGGAGGTTCATTTGGCAGATAGTTTGGAAGAATATTTATTACAAATTATTTTGGCAACTCGTGAGCCAAAAATCTATGGGCAAGATTTAGCGGATTGGTTGCAATACGGGGCGAGTCCTAGAGCAAGTATTGCGCTTGATCGTTGTTCACGAGCTAAAGCATGGCTGGCAGGTCGTGATTTTGTAACCCCAGAAGATATTCAGGCTTTAGCGTTTGATGTTTTACGGCATCGGATTATTTTGTCGTATGAGGCAGAAGCAGAAGGCATTAGCAGTGATTATTTTATCGAACAACTCATTGCCAGAATTGCGGTTCCATAAATGTTTTTTAAAAAAAATAATCCTATTTTTCCTGTGGATAAAATTGTGGATAACCAGAGGGTTGCTGTGGATAACTCTAACTTAATTTCGATTAAATTATCGACATTGGTTTACTTAGCGCGCTTTGCAAAAGTTATTAATTTACGTCATTCTCGTATTCGTTCATTGCAAAGCGGGGGGTATTTATCAGCTCTTAGAGGCCGTGGAATGGAGTTTGAAGAGGTACGTCCTTATCAGGCTGGAGATGATATTCGTAGCATTGACTGGAAAGTAACTGCAAGAACAGGCAAAGCGCATACTAAAATTTTTCGTGAAGAACGTGAGCGTCCTGTGTTTATTTCGGTAGATAATCGAAAAAAGATGCACTTTGCAACCCGAGGGGTTTTTAAATCCGTTCAGGCAGCAAAGTTAGCAGGGTTAATTGCTTGGGCAGCTAAACATAACGGCGACCGTGTTGGAGGTCAATTATTTTCAGATGAGAGTTGCCAAGAAATTAAACCCCAAAATGGGAAAAATGGTGTTTTGAAATTTTTAAATATTTTGGTTAACCCAAAATTAGGTTCACAAAATGAAATCTCATTTGAACGCGTATTATCGCGTTTACAGCATCATACGACTCCAGGTAGCCTAATCTACCTCTTGAGTGACTTTCGGGGCTTAAACGCGAATACAGAGGCGTATATGGCGAAGTTAGCACGGCATTGTCAGTTGGTTTTGATATTTATCTACGATCCCTTAGAAAAATCCTTACCCGAGCAAGGTCGTTATCGGTTTACAAATAATCACCGTGATGTGGTAATTGACAGCGGTGATAAACAAAAATTATTAAACTATCAACAACGATTTCAAACACATCTGGAAAACTTGGAAGTGTTAACGAAAAAACTGGGTTTGTTATTAATTCAATGCGATACCACTGCAGAACCGTTGGAGTGTTTACGATAATGGACAAAATTGAACTACCATTGCGTGATATTCATCTTCCTGAAACCATCGGATGGTCATTAGCGATTGGATGGTGGATATTATTAATCCTCATCCCACTCATGCTGTTTTTGGGGTATTGGATTTTTAAACAGCTAACTCGAAAAACAGCGCTTAAAAGTGCCAAAAAGTTATTGCAAGATTTAAAAATTAATAATACTCTTTCGGCTCATAAAAAATTAGAAATCATTTCTGCACTATTGCGACGGGTTGTAATTAGCCTTAATCCGCGCTCAGATTGCGCTAGCTTGACGGGAAGAGATTGGCTGGTATATCTGGATGGCTCATTGGAAAAAAACGCCTTTAGCGGCATCTCAGGAGAAGTTTTGATTTTAGGTAGATTTCAAAAACAACCGCAGAACTTTGATATTGAAAAATTAATTTTATTGACTGAACGTTGGTTGAAGGCACAAAAATCATGATTCATTTTTTCTGGCCGTGGTTATTTTTAGTCCTCCCTTTGCCCTATTTTTTTAGAATTTTATTACCTGCTCAAATTCAAAGTGAACAAGCGGCATTGAAAGTTCCTTTTTTGGATGATTTTTCTAAGGAAGATTCGACAGTGGTTAGTCCGCCTAATCGTTGGGTTTTATGGCTGGCAATAATTGGGTGGTTATTATTAATCATTGCCTCAGCGAGACCGCAATGGTTAGGAGAGCCGATTGAGCAAGCGATTAGTGGGCGAGATTTAATGCTGGCAGTGGATTTATCAGGGAGCATGAATGAAGAAGATTTTGTCATAAATAATCAACCCGTTAATCGTTTACTAGCGACTAAAGCAATGGCGACAGATTTTATCAGACGCAGAGTAGGTGATAGAATTGGCTTGATTTTATTTGGTACTCATGCTTACCTGCAAACGCCCTTGACATTTGATCGTGAAACGGTGGTTAAATTATTAAATGAATCCTTTATAGGGATTACTGATGATGAGCCTGCAACCTCGATTGGTGATGCGATAGGGCTTGCTGTAAAACGATTAACGCAAGAAGATATTAACAGTCGAGTATTAATTTTATTAACCGATGGAGCGAATACAGCAGGGGAAGTAACACCCTTAAAAGCAGCAGAACTTGCGGCTAATGAGCAATTAAAAATTTATACCATTGGTGTGGGGGCTGACGAAATGTTGATTCGTAGTTTGTTCGGTTCTCGAAAAATAAACCCATCTAAAGACCTAGATGAAAAAACGTTAACGGCGATTGCTGAAAAAACAGGAGGGCGTTATTTTCGGGCGAGAAATACCGAGGCATTAGAACAAATTTATCAAATTTTAGATGAATTAGAACCTGTGGAAAAAGATAAACAATATTTTAGACCTCGGAAGGAATTATATTTTTATCCTTTAGCGTTGGCGTTATTTTTGGTAGCCATTATTTGTGGTTATCGGGTGGTAAGTTATGACTAGGGGCGTAGAAATTTGTTTGACAAGTAACACGAGATACGTTTATAGTTTTCCCATCGTTACCCCATGGTAGCGGTCAGGTTTAGTAGCCTGAATATTACAAAAACAAGCATATTTTATGTATGAAATATTCGTTAGGGTGGAAGATAAAAGGGAGCTTTGGCTCGCCGTTTTCTTGTGTTCGGTC
>DAOUSN010000077.1 GCA_030627205.1 Methylococcaceae bacterium | reverse complement strand
GATAGACTAGCATAATAGGCAGCAATATCTTGAATATCTTGCTTGATTAAATTTTTAGCTATAGGTGACATAATAGGATCATGGCGGCTTCCTTGTTGAAATGCTTCCAATTGTTTGGCTAAATAAGCATGATTTTGTCCGGCTACAATTGAATTATGCATAACTTTAACACAAACATATATCATAGTATGAAATATGTTTTAATCCGCTTACATCCTCGCCCTGAACGACGAGGTTTTACGCTATAAGTGATAAATCTAATTCAGTAATTAATGATGCAATTCTGTTATTAACTGATGTTACGCAGTAGCTTGTTTTAAAATCTGCAATTCATCGAATGCTTGTCGAATAGCTTTTAAATACAACTTGCGCTTTAATGTAAACGGATTAAGTCCTGTTTTTATACTTAAGCACTCCAATTTAGCAGCCGCATAAAGCGACATGAAGATATGATTGCTTTGTGTTATTACCGATTTTGCTAGCCCCGTATTGGATTTAATATTTTTATGAAAGACTTCGACTTTCCACCGTTTTTGGTAGGTTGTTTCAATAGTCGTTTTTGTTGCCTCAACATCATTGCTAATCAAATAGAGTAAACCTGTGCTTCCATCTTTATTTTTAAATACTTGGCAGTGAAAAACAACTGGAAATTCCAGCCTTTTAATCCATCCGAGTACAGGTTTTTCTGACCAGTCTAATGAGTTAATTCGCACATAACGACCTTTTAATTTATCTGGTCTACTTTTTATTCATTATTTTGGCGAAGGTATTGATAATCAAACAGGCTTTTAAAAATTAAAATAAATTGCAAAACTTGAAAAAAGTAAGTTTACAGTTAGACTATGCCTAACATTTAATAAATAACACTAGGAAAATATGGATCATTCAACACACAATAAAATTGTTGCTTTCATTTGGTCAGTTGCAGATGACTTACTTAGGGATGTTTATGTCAGAGGAAAATATCGTGATGTTATTTTACCTTTTACGGTTTTAAGAAGACTTGATGTTTTATTAGAACCGACTAAAGACCAAGTGCTTAAAACAAAGCAATTTTTAGATGAAAAGGGAATTAATGGGCAAAGTCGTTTAAAAAAAGATTCAGGTTATGTCTTTTTTAATACTTCAAAATTTACTTTTAAAAGTTTGCTTGATGAACCCAGTAAAATTAAAGAAAATTTTGAAGTTTATCTAAATGGTTATAGTGAAAATGTTCAAGAAATTATTAGTAAATTTAAGCTAAGAAATCAGCTTGAAACAATGGATGAAGCTAATATTTTATACGGAATAGTCGATAAATTTTGTTCTAAAGATATAAACCTAAGCCCTAAACCTGTTTTAAACCGCGAGGGCGATGTGGTGATGGCAAGTTTAACTAATTTAGGAATGGGTTATGTTTTTGAAGAATTAATTAGGCGATTCAACGAAGAAAACAACGAAGAAGCAGGGGAACATTTCACCCCTAGAGAAGTTATTCAATTAATGACTCACATGGTTTTCTTACCTGTTAAAGACAGTATTCAAGAGGGAACTCACCTTGTTTATGATCCTGCTTGCGGTTCAGGTGGAATGTTGACCGAAGCCGAGCATTTTATTCATGACTTAGAGGGTGAAATTCGGTCTAAAGCAATCTGTGGTTTGTATGGGCAAGAATTACAAGCAGAAACTTATGCTATTTGTAAGGCGGATATGATGCTTAAAGAAGACCATCCTGAACCTGATAATATTGCTTTCGGTTCTACTTTACAGATAGATAAGCATTCACAATTAAAATTTGATTTTATGTTATCTAATCCGCCTTATGGTAAATCTTGGAAGTCAGATTATGACACTATTGTGGGCGAAAAAAAGGAAATTATAGACCCTCGTTTTACTGTGGGCGTGCCTAGAGTTAGTGATGGTCAATTACTATTCTTAGTTAATATGCTTTCTAAAATGAAGCATGACACCAAACAGGGAAGCCGTATTGCAACGGTTCATAATGGTTCAGCTTTGTTTACGGGCGATGCTGGAAGCGGTGAAAGTAATATTAGGCAATGGATTATTGAAAATGATTGGCTAGAGGCTATTGTTCAACTACCTAAAAACCTGTTTTATAACACGGGTATCACTACTTATATTTGGGTGTTAAGTAATCGTAAAGCGGAACATCGCAAAGGCAAAATTCAGCTTATTGATGCAAGTCAACAGTTTGAAAAAAATGCGAAAGAGTTTAGGAAATAAAAATTGCCAGTTTTCACCTGAACATATCAAAAATATTACTGATACTTACCTTGATTTTATAGAAAATGAAG
>DAOUSN010000038.1 GCA_030627205.1 Methylococcaceae bacterium | reverse complement strand
TTTTGCCTTTTCTTTTTCCAGCATGATAACGTCGATGATTATGATAAAACATAAAGGTATTAAGAAACGCCTGAGTTATTTGATTTTTTGATGTATTCAAATAAGGACGAAGAATCGAATTGATGCACTAAAGAGGCATAAGGTCATAATTATGGTGAGAATCATCACTCGTTTTTTGTCAAAACTTGAGAAGATATTTCGCTAATGCCCTATTCATAAATTGAATTCATTGCTCGACCAAGCGTGGTATCATTTAGCTATTATTGACAGCTATTTTTAAAAGTATATTTAATTTCCATAGGTTTATTATGCAAGCCCTTTTAGTTGGTGGTGCGGTTAGAGACAAATTACTTGGTTATCCTGTGAAAGAATATGACTGGGTAGTCTTAGGTGAAACCCCTGAATCCATGCAAATGCAAGGATTCACTCCTGTTGGCAAAGATTTTCCTGTATTTTTACATCCGAAAACACACGATGAATATGCATTAGCTAGAACCGAACGAAAAACAGCCGTAGGCTATAAAGGTTTTACGGTTTATACCAATCCTAATGTTACCCTGGAAGAAGATTTAATCCGTCGTGATTTAACCATTAATGCAATGGCAATGACGACAGACGGTAACATTATTGATCCTTATGGTGGTCAAAATGATTTAAAAAAACGCATCTTTCGACATGTATCACCAGCCTTTAGTGAAGACCCTGTAAGAATTTTACGAACAGCACGTTTTGCCGCTCGTTATCAACATTTAGGGTTCACATTGGCAAAAGAAACCCAACAACTTATGTTGCAAATGGTTCTTCAAGGTGAAGTAGAGCATTTAGTTGCTGAACGTGTCTGGACAGAATTTCATAAAGCACTCAAAGAAAAAAATCCTGCGGCATTTTTTGAAACCTTAAAAAAATGTGAGGCGTTAAAAGTTCTTTTTCCTGAAATAGATAATTTATTTGGCATTCCTCAACCAGAAATTTACCATCCTGAAATAGATACTGGAATTCATAGTTTATTAACACTTACGCAGGCGGCTAAACTTTCTAATCAAGCTGAGGTTCGTTTTGCGGCCTTATTACATGATTTGGGTAAAGCTTTAACCCCAGTAGAATTTTTACCTAGTCATCGAGGTCATGAACAAGCAGGTTTGCCTTTATTAGAAAATTTTTGTAAACGGCTTAAAGTGCCAAATAATTTTAAAACCTTGGCAATCCAAGTAATGCATTATCATACACATTCTCATCGTGTATTTGAGCTACGAACATCAACATTAGTTGATATGTTATCCGAGCTAGGTGCATTTAAAAAACAAAATAATTTACACGGTTTTTTATTGGCCTGCGAGGCAGATTCTAAGGGGAGAACAGGAAAAGAAAATACTCTCTATCCACAAGCAAATTATATTAAAAAAGCAATAGAATCTGCATTAGCTATAAATATAACGCCTATTTTACAATCTGGTCTTAAGGGTGAACAAATTGGGAACGCTATTCGCCGATTACGTATTAATGCAATTAAGAAACTAAACCTTGATAACCTGAATTAAAATATAGTAATGGCTCTCCAGACTGACAACTCACCTGCTCAACATTACCAATAATCACCCAATGTGTGCCTGCTGACATTTTTTCATCCATAGTACACTCAATTGAAACTAACGAGTCGTTAAAAATAGGTGAACCTGTTGCTCCTTCATACCATGAAACATTAGCAAAACGCTCTTCTTGACTAGCTCCGCCAGCAAATTGTGTTGATAACGCTTCCTGATTGACATTTAGAATATTAACTGCAAATGATTCAGCTTCAAAAATTCCTTTCCCTGTTCCAGAATCTTTGTTGATGCACACTAAAATCTGATGTGGTTCTAATGAAACACTGGTAAAGGAAGTAACCGTCATGCCTTGAATCCCTAACTTTTCACTTCTAGTAGTAACAACTGCCACTCCTGTTGCCCATAGTTTTAGGGCATTTTTAAAAATTTGATCATTAACAGCCATAATTTTCTCCTTTTATCATAAACGTAAAAATTTTTAATATCTCATCTGTTTGATGCTATATTAACTGATACTTTACCATAAATACGATTCTTCATAAAAAATAACCACTACTTTTAAATTTTTATCTATGCCTCAAAATATGCCTATGGGCTCTGTGATGATTGACATCGAAAGCCTCAGTTTAACTGCGCTTGAAACAGAAAAAATTCAACATCCCAATACAGGAGCAGTTATTTTATTTGCCCGTAATTATCACGACCCCAAACAAATAAGCGCACTCATACAAGATATTCGCCAAACCCGTAATGGCACAATTTTAATTGCTGTTGACCAAGAAGGTGGTCGTGTACAAAGATTTAAACAAGGTTTTACGCGTTTACCTGCGGCTGCAAATTTTAAATCTCACCCTGAATTAGCTGAAAAAGCAGGTTGGCTAATGGCTGCAGAATTATTAAGTGTAGGCATTGATTTTAGCTTCGCTCCTGTTTTAGATGTCGATTGTGGAATTAGTGAAATTATTGGTAATCGTTCATTTTCATCGCAATGCCAACAAGCGGCATTCTTAGCGGCGGCATTTAGTCGTGGAATGCGATCAGCAGGCATGGCTTCTACAGGTAAACATTTTCCCGGTCATGGAGCAGTATCAATAGATTCACATTTAGCCTTACCCATTGATAACCGTGATTTAGACAGCATTCGCCAACAAGATTTAGTCCCTTTTAAATATCTCATTAATGAAGGTTTAGAAGCTATTATGCCAGCTCATATTATTTATCCTCAGATTGATAATCAAGCGGCTGGTTTTTCTTCTAAATGGTTACAAAAAATTTTACGAACAGAATTAGGGTTTAATGGGGTAATATTTAGTGATGATTTAAGTATGGAAGGCGCGGCTAATATTGGTAGTTTTGCTGAAAGAGCGCGGACGGCAATCATGGCAGGATGTGATATGGTCTTAGTTTGTAACAATCCAGACGCTGCTAATCAGGTTTTAGAGTCATTAACAATCAAACCACAACCTAATACTAATCAACATCTTATGACTATGCAAGGCAGAATTAAAATAAATCGTAATGACTTATTAAACTCCCATAATTGGCAACAAATATCTTCTCAACTCGAATTACTTAACCATGATTAATAAAATTAAACAGGTAGAATCATCAGCACAACTACTTTACAGTGAAGCTGAGGTTGAAACCGCAATAAAAAAAATGGCAGATAGTATTAATTTATTATTGGCTGATCGTAACCCACTCGTATTATGTGTTATGAATGGTGGTGTGGTGATTACAGGTAAATTAATGACCCGTTTAAATTTTCCGTTAACATTAGATTCTATTAATGCCAGTCGTTATCGTAACCAAACCTCTGGCGGTGATATTAAATGGTTGTTAAAACCAGCAACGTCTTTAAAAAATCGTACCGTTTTAATTGTGGATGATATTTTAGATGAAGGTTTAACCTTGGAAGCTCTTTATCAATATTGTCGCCAACAAGGGGCAAGTTCTATTTATAGTGCCGTATTAATAAATAAAAATTTAGGGCGTAAAAAACCAATTATTGCCGATTTTGTCGGACTTGAAACCGATGACCATTATTTATTTGGTTATGGGATGGATTATAAAGGTTATCTGCGTAATGCCGCAGGTATTTTTGCATGTAAAGAGGAAAAATAATGAGTATAGGAATTATCGGTGGAACTGGATTAACAAAAATTAAAGGACTAAAAATCACCGCAGAAAAACAATTAAAAACTCCTTTTGGTAAACCTTCTGCGCCTTATCTTATCGGTACATTAAAAAACAAAGAGGTTATTTTTTTAGCACGGCACGGTAATCCTCATTGTTTTCCACCACACAAAGTAAATTATCGCGCCAATATTTGGGGATTTAAAAAACTAGGCATTAAACATATTATTTCAATAGCTGCTGTCGGTGGTATCACACCTAATATGAAACCTACTCATCTTGTTATTCCTGACCAAATTATTGACTATAGCTATAGTAGAGAACAAACTTTTTTTGCAAAAAATTTAGCTGAAGTAACTCATATTGATTTTAGCTACCCTTATAACCAAAAACTTAGAATGCAGTTAATTAAAATTGCCACTAAAAATAATTTACCTATTAGCTCTCTTGCAACCTATGGTTGTACCCAGGGCCCTAGACTAGAAACCGCTGCTGAAATTTTACGGATGGAAACCGACGGTTGCGATATAGTGGGGATGACAGGAATGCCAGAAGCAGCATTAGCACGCGAATTAAATTTAGCCTATGCAACCATTGCAGTGGTTGCTAATTGGGGAGCAGGCAAATCAACAGGTGAAATTACCATGAAAGAAATTCATCAACATTTAGAAAAAGGCATGGATAATGCTCTTCAATTACTAACCAAATTTATTAAAGCATTTTAAGTATCTGATGTTACGCAGTATTTAAGAATTGGCTAATACAATCGGAAAAAGTATTTTTAAAGAATTACAAAAAAAGTTAACCCCTATGAATTTTTGGAAAACGAAAACACTCAATGAAATGACTAGTGATGAATGGGAATCATTATGTGATAATTGTGGTAAATGTTGTCTAGTGAAGCTTGAAGACGAGGACACCGAAGAAATTTATTTTACAAACGTTGTCTGTGATTTAATAGTGCTTGATAACTGTCGTTGTAGCCGTTATTTAGAGCGATGTACCTTAGTTCCTGAGTGCCTTGACTTAAAACAAGAGGCTAATTTTAAAGATTATACTTGGTTACCAAAAACCTGTGCCTATCGACTACTCGCTGATGGTAAACCATTACCTTCATGGCATCCTTTAATAACCAATGATTCTGATAGTGTACATGAAGCCGGGGTTAGCATTCGTAGTTATGCAGTTAAAGAATCTGAAATAGGTGATGATGACCTACAGAACTACATTATTGATTGGCAAGAAAAATTTATTTAAATATTACCATTCAGATTTTTTACCTCCATCATAAGATTTTCCTAAGCGTTTTTCGATTAAAATTTTAGCTAAATCACGGCGATCACAAAAAACTGTTGCTAACAACCGACCATATTTATCTTTGGTATTTACATTATATAAATGAATAGTCCTGGCATTTTCAATTTCTTCAATAGCTATTTCTTTTGCCTTTATTGCTTTCTTTTTAATTTTTAGGTTTTTATCTTTCATCTCAGGTGTATCAATTCCTCTAAGTCGAATGCCTACTGGTTTTTTATCAATAGGGTTATGACCTTTGACATAAGCAAAAAATGTATCTCCATCATAAATACGGTCCACTTTTTTCACTGTAGTATGCCAAATACAATTAGGTAATTTTTCAGGTAAAGGATCTCGACGTTGAAAAAAAATTTTAATTGCCTCCATAATTGCAATGATAATAACTACCAATATAATTATTATATAAAGCACATAAAGAGGATTTGCTTGCGTGAGTACCGCAAGTGCTAAAATTGTATCATTCATAAATTATTTACATTATTGAAATTTAGAAAAATAGGCATGATAACCTTTAATATTGCTAGGGTAAACCAACAAAAACTGTTTCCTATCAATCTTTGAGGTAGTAAATATAAAATAAATGCCTCAAGAAAATAATTTTTACAGCACTAAAATCAACAATAGTAAGCATCATTAGACTAGTCGATTTACAAATAATAAATTCAAACAATCAAGCTGATATAATGTTAGATATAAATAGATGATGAGGTAAATATTATGACTTTCGACGAAATGAAACAAATACTTGCAGAGACTATCAGGATACAAAATGAAACTAGTAGAAAAGTAGAGGAACATCGAAAAGAAAATCAAGAACAGCAAGAGATACAAAGAAAAGAAGTCCAAGAATTACGCGCGGCTCAAAAAAAAGATAGTGATGAAGTTAACCAACAACTAAGAGAATTAGGGCGACAAATTGGTGGTTTAGGTAATAAAATTGGTAGTTTTACTGAAGGACTAGCATTACCTTCTATGCAAAAAATTTTACAAAGACAGTTTAGAATGGAAGTTATTAGCCCAAGTGTAAGAGTTCGTAAAAATGGTCGAGAAATTGAAATTGATGTCTTAGCTTATGCAAATAGTGCTATTAATGAAGTTTATATCGTTGAGGTTAAAAGCCATCTTCGGGAAGAGGGAATTATTCAATTACAAAAACTAATTAAAAACTTTAGAACTTTTTTCCCAGAACATCGAGATAAAAAAGTATTTGGAATTATCGCTGCTATTGATATGCCAAAAACTTTAAAAAAACGCGCCCTTGCTTTAGGTCTTTATACAGCAATTATTCATGAAGAAATTTTTTCAATTGAAGTCCCTAAACGATTTATCGCTAAAGCTTATTAAACTATGAAAAAAGATAATTATATGAGCTGGCATACTTATTTTATGTCTATCGCAGTTTTATCATCATTTAGATCTAAAGATGAAAAAACTCAAAATGGTGCATGTATTATTGATAAAAGTAATAAAATAATAGGGATTGGTTATAATGGGCTTCCACGTGGTTGCAGTGATGATGACCCTCATTATTGGGAGGATGATGATGATGATATTTTAAGGTCAAAACATACTTATGTTGTTCATGCAGAAAAAAATGCAATATATAATTGTAACTCACATGATATTAGTCATGCAAAAATGTATATAACGCAGTTCCCATGTAACACTTGCGCTCAAGCAATTATCCAAGTTGGGATAAAAAAAGTTATTTTCTTACGCAAAAAGAAACATAGTCATCATAGTAGTTTGAATCAAGCTGTAAAAAAAATGTTTAAAGATAGTCAAGTTAAAATCATTGCTTATAAAGAACTTAATATTAAAGATACTTTTTATTTAGACGCATTAGAAAAAACTAAAAGCCTTTATTAACATACCGTGTAATACTTAAATACGGAATATAAAGTTGAATAATCAAGGCTATTTTATTAGCCTTGAATGCTGTGAATTTTTAGGTCTTATGATTATAATTCTTCATAAAGTGATAAATACTGCGCCGCACTATTTCGCCATGAAAGATCTTTTTTCATACAATTACGTTGTAATTTTTTCCAGTGAGATTTATCATGAAATAAAATTAAACTACGTTTAATCGCCTCTATCAGAGAATCGGCATTAGCATCATGAAATGCAATACCTGTTGCAGTATTATTAGCTAAACTTTCTGGTAAAGCATCTTCTATCGTATCAGCTAATCCCCCAGTTTTTCTGACAATTGGAATCGTACCATAGCGTTGACTGTAAAGTTGATTTAATCCACACGGCTCAAAACGTGACGGCATCATAAAAATATCAACACCTGCTTCAATAAGATGAGCTAATGATTCATCATAACCTAAGCTGACTGATATTTTATCAGGATATAACAAGGTAAGGTTATGCAAACGATGTTCAAAATCATGATCGCCACTACCCAATAAAACAAATTGAATCGGTAGCGCAAGCATTTGTGGCAAACATTCTAAAACCAAATCAATGCCTTTTTGTTCAACTAACCGACTAATTAACCCAAAAATAGGAATATCTTTATCAATAGGTAAAAATAAACGTTTTTGTAAGGCTATTTTATTAGCTTTCTTATCACTTAGATTATCACTATTATAATGCTGGGGAATATGCTTATCAGTTTCAGGGTTCCAAATATCGGTATCAATACCATTAATGATTCCACTCAACATATCTTGCTTATAATGCAGTAAACCTTCGAGTCCATAACCAAACTCAGGCGTTTGTATTTCTAAAGCATAGCTAGGGCTGACGGTAGTAATATGATCGGCGTAAACCAACCCACCTTTAATTAACGATAACATCCCGTAAAATTCTAAACCATCAGGATGCCAAAGTTGCTTGGGTAAATTTAAGGTGGCATATTTTTCAGCAGGAAATAATCCTTGATAAGCTAAATTATGGATAGTAAACACCGTCGCTGGACGATTATTTTCAAGACTTAATAATGCAGGAACAAGAGCTGTTTGCCAGTCATTACAATGGACAATATCAGGTTTCCATTCTAAATGGCTTCTATCCATTGCAATTTCTGTAGCAACTTTACAAAATAATGTAAATCGCTCTAAATTATTAGGCCACGGGTTTCCATGCTCATCACTATAAGGATTACCTGGAAAATTGAAAAAAGGTGGGTAATCAACCAACCAAACGGTAACATGGCTATTAGGTAGTTTGGTTTCAAGAATATGTATTTCACAATTATCAACATAAATCATACAACGGTGATAAACCGGTTCAGTAAGTTGTAATCCTTGATAATTTGGCAACAATAAATGAATGCTCTGAGAAAGTTCATTTAAGGCTTTAGGTAAGCTACCTGATACATCAGCAAGCCCACCTGTTTTAATAAGTGGATGAGCTTCACTACTGACAAAAAGTATTTTTTTCATAAATTACAATTTTAGTTAGTCTGTATATTTTTACACGATTAGATGCAGTTGAATGATGCAAAATAGGGTGAACATAATTCACCCTACATGCCAGAGTATTATTTACAATTTCAAAACAACCGCCGCTAATGGTGGTAATGTCAGTGTAATTGAATAAGGATGATTCATCCATGGCTTAGATTCAGAAATAACCTGTCCATTGCCCACATTACTACCTCCATAGTAATTAGAATCGGAGTTAAAAATTTCTATATAAGTCCCTTCTGCAGGAACACCAATCCGATAATATTCTCTTGGGACAGGCGTAAAGTTTAAAACAATAATTAAATCTTCAGAGGTATTTTTACGCCGATAGCTAATCACAGACTGTTGAATATCATGACAATCTATCCATTCAAAGCCTTCATGCTCAAAATCATGTTGAAATAAAGCAGGGTGCTTTGTATAAAGTTTATTTAAGTCTTTAATTAGCGATTGAATCCCTTTGTGTTGCGGATAATCAAGTTGAAACCAATCCAAGGCTTGATTAAAATTCCACTCTGCACCCTGTCCAAACTCACAGCCTTGAAATAAAAGTTTTTTACCAGGATAAGTAAACATAAAACTATACAATAGACGTAAATTGGCAAATTTTTGCCACTCATCCCCTGGCATTTTAGATAATAATGAGCCCTTTCCGTGTACCACTTCATCATGAGAAAAAGGTAAAACAAAGTTTTCGGTAAACGCATACAACATGCCAAAGGTTAATTGATCATGATGATGACTACGATGAACCGAATCTAAACTCATGTAGGACAACATGTCATGCATCCAGCCCATATTCCATTTCATTGAAAAACCTAAGCCACCTGTCCACGTCGGACGAGTTACTTGTGGCCATGAAGTTGATTCCTCTGCCATGATCACCGTACCAGGGTATTGGTCATGAGTAACAGAATTTAAATCTCTTAAAAAATCAATCGCTTCTAAGTTTTCATTGCCTCCATACATATTAGGAATCCAGTCATTTTCTTCTCTGGAATAATCTAAATATAACATTGAAGCAACCGCATCAACACGCAAACCATCAAGATGAAATTCTTCCAACCAAAAAACAGCGCTTGCAAGTAAAAAATTTTTAACTTCATTTCGACTATAATTGTAAATTAAAGTCCCCCAATCTCGATGTTCACCTTTACGAGGATCTTCATGCTCATAAAGTGCGCTACCATCAAAACGTGCTAAAGCAAAACTATCTTTTGGAAAATGAGCAGGAACCCAATCTAAAATAATACCAATCTCATTTTTATGACAATAATCAACAAAATAACGAAAATCATCTGGTGATCCATGCCGACTCGTCGGGGCAAAATAACCTGTGGTTTGATACCCCCAAGATGCATCTAAAGGATGTTCGGTGATGGGCAATAATTCAATATGGGTAAATCCTAATTCTTTAACATATTCCACTAACTGTGTGGCTAATTTACGATAATTTAGAAAATTACCTCGAACATCACGTTGCCAAGAGCCTAAATGAACCTCATAAATAGACATGGGAGCGTGTAGCCAATCATATTTAGCACGATTACTCATCCAGTTTTTATCTTGCCATTGATAAGATCTTTTTTGTCTAATAATAGAGGCTGTTTGTGGTCTAAACTCAAATTCTTGACCGTAAGGATCTACTTTAGTTAATATCTCATGTGTTTCACGATTAAGAATTTCAAACCTATACAAACAAACAGCCTTTAAATTGGGAATAAAAATTTCCCAGATTCCACAGCCACCTAAACTTCGCATCGGATGGCAACGTCCATCCCAACGATTAAAATCACCGATTACGCTTACTCGTTGAGCATTTGGAGCCCAAACAGCAAAATAAATACCACTGATACCATCAACTTTATAATGATGCGCCCCTAGTTTTTGGTAAATATGCCAGTGTTTGCCTTCGGTAAATAAATGTTGATCAAATTCAGGTAATTGTGTAGGAAAATCATAAGGATCATAAAATTTAAACGGATGCCCTTCTTTATCAACGCCATGTAATTCATAATGCTTTAACGTTTTAAAAGATGCTAAAGGGCGTTCAAAAAAGTCACTTCCATTAATGCGTTGTAATTCACCGTATCCTGTGATAGAGACAGTCTCCGCATAAGGTAAATAAACTTTGACTTCTGTTTGTTTATTTTTAGTATGACGACCTAAAATAGAAAAAGGATCATGATGAGTTGCCTCACTGATTTTTATCGAATCAGAATCAAGCGTAATTTTTTTTTGTTGCTTGTTCACCTTGTTATGCCTCAGTGTAGTAAAATGAATTGGTAACTAATGTTACCAAATTAAATTCATTCTGTAACAGTCAATTTAATAAAGGGGATAAAAATGTCAAATTTAGAGGGTCAACCTCATGAACGCTTTGTTAGTCATTTAACTCGTAATACAGTTGCATTAATTCTAGCAGGAGGCCGAGGCTCAAGACTCAAGCAAATGACCGATTGGCGAGCAAAACCAGCCGTTCCTTTTGGGGGTAAATTTAGAATTATTGACTTTCCCCTATCTAATTGTGTCAACTCAGGTATTCGTAAAATCGGGGTTTTAACCCAATACAAATCTGATTCATTAATTCGTCACATCCAGCAAGGATGGAGCTTTCTTCGCGGTGAATTTGGTGAATTTGTTGATTTATTACCTGCTCAACAGCGTATTGATGAAACCTCATGGTATCAAGGTACTGCTGATGCGATTTATCAAAATATAGATATTCTACGGTCGATTAATCCTGAATATATTTTAGTATTAGCTGGAGATCATATTTATAAAATGGATTATGGTGAAATGTTAGCCGATCATGTAGCTAAAGATGCCGATTTAACCGTGGGCTGCATTGAAGTTTCATTAGAAGATGCCACTGCTTTTGGGGTCATCGGGGTCGATAATAATCGCCGTGTTAATGCATTTGTTGAAAAACCTGATAATCCACCAGTTATGCCAGGACGAACTAATACAGCCTTAGCTTCTATGGGAATTTATGTTTTTAAAACCAAATTTTTATTTGAACAATTGGTAAAAGATGCGGAAAACCCAAATTCCAGCCGAGATTTTGGTAAAGATATTATTCCCTCTGTCATTGATGACCATGTGGTTAATGCTTACCCATTCTTGGATTTACAAAGCGGTCAACAAAGTTATTGGCGAGATGTTGGTACTATTGATGCCTATTGGTCAGCAAACATGGAGCTTATTGGAATCAATCCTGATTTAAATCTTTATGATCATACTTGGCCAATTTGGACTTATCAAGCACAAACACCTCCTGCAAAATTTGTGTTTAATGATGATGATAGGCGAGGTGAGGCCGTTGATTCTATGGTTTCAGGAGGCTGTATTATTTCGGGGTCTAAAATAACCCATTCATTATTATTCTCAAATGTACGGGTTAATTCATACAGTCATATCAAAGATACCATTATTTTACCTTCGGTTAATATCGGTCGTCATTGTCGGATTACTAAAGCAATCATTGAAAAAGGCTGTCAAATTCCAGAAGGAACAATCATTGGTGAAGATAAAATAGAAGATAACAAACGATTTGAAGTAAGTGCTGATGGTGTAATATTAGTCACCACAACAATGTTAGGACAAAGGCAATTTCGTGATAGAAAATAAAAAATTAAAATTAGTTTTATGCTGGCATATGCACCAGCCTGAGTATAGAAATTTACAAACTGGCAATTATAAATTACCTTGGACTTATTTACATGTCATTAAAGATTATGTGGATATGGTGGCACATTTAGAAGCTACACCTAATGCAAAAGTGGTGGTTAACTTTGCACCTATATTATTGGAACAAATTGAAGATTATAGTAATCAGCTTAATGATTATTTACGTAATGGTACGCCGCTTAGAGATCATTTATTAATCGCACTTGCAGCTTCTAAAATGACACTTAATGCTGAGGAACGTTTACAATTAATTAAAGACTGTAAAAAGGCAAATAAAGAACGGCAAATTGATCGGTATGCTAAGTTTTCTCAACTTATTAAAATAGCTGATGATTTAGAAACGACAAACTGTGCCATGGATTATGTGAGTGCTAAATTTATTAATGATATAGTGGTTTGGTATCATTTAGTATGGATGGGAGAAACGGTAAAATTAACTGATAAATGCGTTCAGCGTTTAATTGAAAAAGGCTCAGATTACACAGTAGAAGATCGCCGTGAATTATTAACTGTCATTGCTGATTTGTTAACCCACGTCCTTAAGCGTTACCAAGTTTTAGCACAAAGTGGGCAAATTGAATTATCAGTCACTCCTTACGCACACCCTATTGTGCCGCTAATGCTGGATATTAAGAGTACTCATGAGGCGATGCCAGATGCGCCTTTGCCTAAACTGGATAATTACCCAGGAGGTAAAGAAAGAGTGGAATGGCACCTGAAACAAGGGCTTGCAACATTTAATCGTTTTTTTGGATTTACCCCAAAAGGCTGTTGGCCATCAGAAGGTGCGGTAAGCTCAGAAACCTTAGAAATTCTTGCTGAGTTTGGTTTTGACTGGACGGCAACAGGAGGCAGTGTTTTACATAACAGCTTAAATAACACTGATGCCAGTGGAGATAGTGTACATCATCCTTTCAAAATTAAAGAAGCTGATATAGCATGCTTCTTTAGAGATGATGGTTTGTCTGATTTAATTGGTTTTGAGTATTCTAAATGGCACGCAGATGATTCGGTTAACAATCTTATTGGACATTTAGAAAAAATCGCTATGGATGATAAAAACGATGTGGTTTCAATTATTATGGATGGTGAAAATGCGTGGGAATATTTTCCTAATAATGGCTATCATTTTTTAAATGCACTTTATGAACGTTTAGCCAATCATCCTTCCATAGAATTAACTACTTTTTCAGAGTGTTTAGCCAGTAAAATTGAGCTTAAACCATTAGAAAAATTAGTTGCAGGCAGTTGGGTTTATGGAACTTTTTCAACGTGGATTGGTGATCAAGATAAAAACCGTGGTTGGGATATGTTGGGTGACGTTAAAAAATGCTTTGATAAAGTTATAGCGACAGGACGTTTAAACTCAAGTAAAAATAAAGAAGCTGAAATACAACTCGCGGTTTGTGAGGGTTCAGATTGGTTTTGGTGGTTTGGTGATTACAACCCTAGTCAAGCAGTGAGTGATTTTGAAGAACAATTTCGTTTAAATTTAACTAACCTATATTCATTATTAGGCGAAGAACCTCCTAGCTATTTAATCCATTCATTTACTCAAGGGACAGGTGAGCCTGCGATGGGTGGTGCAATGCGACAGGGAACAGAAGACTAATTTTTATAAAACAATCTCCACGCATTGCATGGGGATACAACGATTATTAAACAGGAGAAATTAAACATGGCAACACTTTTAGAACAAAGACGAGCAGGGGTGTTGCTACATATCACCTCATTACCAGGTGACTATGCAAAAGGAGATATGGGTAAAGAAGCCTACCATTTTATAAAATTTTTGCAGAACACAGGGGTAACTGTTTGGCAAACACTACCATTAGGTGTGCCACATAATGACGGCTCGCCTTATCAGTGCTTATCCGCACATGCAGGAAATCCAGGATTAATTAGTTTAGATTGGTTGAAAGAAAAAGGTTGGTTACAAGAATCTGAGAGTTGTAACCAGTGTGAGGCTGAGGATAATTTTACTAAGAAATGTTTATTAACTAAATCTTTTTATGGTTTTCAGGCTCTGGCAGAAGCAGAAGATTTTGAAAGCTTTCAACAATTTTGTAAAGATAAAGCGTTTTGGTTAGATGATTTTGCTCTCTTTATGGCTTTTAGAGCTGAATTTGATTTACATTGTTGGAATCAATGGCCAGAACCTCTAAAACAACGGCGAGCAAAAGCCATAATAGAGGCTAAAAAACGCCTAAAACAATTTATTGAAATTATTAAATTTGAACAATATATCTTTTTTAGACAATGGCTAGAGTTAAAACAATTTGCCGCAGAACATGAGGTTTTATTATTAGGTGATATTCCTATTTTTGTTTCTTATGATAGTGTCGATGTTTGGGTAGACCGAAAAGTATTTAAATTAAATAAAGACGGTGATATGCCTGTTGTCGCAGGTGTTCCACCTGATTACTTTTCAAAAACAGGTCAACGTTGGGGGAATCCTCACTACAACTGGAAAAATTTACAAAAAACTGGTTTTCAATGGTGGATAGATCGTTTAAAAACTCAACTAGAATTATTTGATATTGTTCGTATTGATCATTTTAGAGGCTTAGAGTCAGCTTGGGAAATTCCTGCAACCGAAGAAACTGCTATTAAAGGTAAATGGGTTAAAGCTCCTGGAGATGCCTTTTTAAACGCTATCCAAAATGAATTTGAGGAGATTCCCCTAATCGCAGAAGATTTAGGTGAAATTACCGATGAAGTTAATAAACTTAGAATTGATTTTAAATTGCCTGGAATGAAAATTTTACACTTTGCCTTTGGTGATAGCGCAAAAAACCCTTATTTACCTCATAACTACGAAAACAATAGCGTTGTCTATACAGGAACACATGATAACGATACTACCTTAGGCTGGTATGAACCGCTAAGTGACCATGAAAAACATGATATTTATGAGCGTTTAGGCTCACCGAGTCAAGGAATGCCTTGGGCGTTAATTCAAGCGGCTTTTTCCTCCGTTGCCAATCTTGCCGTTATTCCTTTGCAAGATATTTTAGAATTAGGATCAGAAGGACGGATGAATGTTCCTGGAACAATAAACGGTAATTGGAAATGGCGATTTAGTTGGGAACAATTAACAACAGATAAAGTCAATAATTTATCTCATTTTATTAAATTATTTAGTCGTTAATACCATAAATTTATCATCCATTTACTGCTATTATAGATAATTCGCAAAAACAACAGACTTTCTAGAGTACAAAACATGCTTAAGCAATATCGTAAACACGTTTCTGAACGTGCCGCTAAAGGAATTGTCCCTTTATCTCTTAATACAGAGCAAGTTGTAGAACTTGTTAAATTAATTAAACAGCCACCAGTTAATGAAGAAGCATTTATTTTAGATTTATTCATTAATCGTGTCCCAGCTGGCGTTGATGAAGCCGCTTATGTGAAAGCAGGATTTTTAACCGCACTGGCTAATGGTGAAGCGAAATCACCGCTTATTGATGCTCTAAAAGCAACAGAGCTACTTGGTACTATGTTGGGTGGTTATAATATTGCACCTCTAATTGCATTATTAGAAAATGAGACACTGGCAGCAATTGCGGCTAAATCCCTATCTCATAGCTTACTGGTTTTTGATGCTTTCCATGATGTTGAGCATAAAGCTAAAGCTGGGAATGCTTATGCTCAACAGGTTTTACAATCATGGGCAGATGCACAATGGTTTACCGCTAAACCTGAAGTATTAAAAAAATTGACCGTTACTGTTTTTAAAGTCACAGGTGAAACTAATACCGATGATTTATCACCTGCGCCAGATGCTTGGTCTCGCCCTGATATACCGTTACACGCTCAAGCGATGTTAAAAACTCCAAGAGAAGGAATTACCAATGCCGCCGTACAAATTAAAATATTAAAAGAAAAAGGTTTCCCTGTAGCTTATGTCGGTGATGTCGTTGGGACAGGTTCATCACGAAAATCAGCTACTAACTCAGTTTTATGGCACATGGGTAATGATATTCCCAACATTCCTAATAAACGTGCTGGTGGTGTTTGCATTGGTGGAAAAATTGCCCCTATTTTCTTTAATACCATGGAAGACTCTGGGGCGTTACCATTTGAATGTGATGTAAGTAATTTAAAAATGGGAGATGTGATTGATATTTATCCTTATCAAGGCTTAGTTAAACGACATGATAGCGATAAATTAATTTGTGAATTCTCATTAAAAACAGCGGTAATTTTGGATGAAGTACGTGCAGGTGGACGAATCCCATTAATTATTGGTCGTGGCTTAACTGATAAAGCCCGTCAAGCTTTAGGACTTGAAAGCTCAACGGTATTTTGTCGGCCAACCATCATTAAAAATGAAGGAAATGGCTTTACCTTAGCACAGAAAATTGTAGGTAAAGCCTGTGGTGTTGAGGGTATTTTACCTAATAGTTATTGTGAACCTAAAATGACTACTGTCGGTTCTCAAGATACCACTGGCCCTATGACTCGTGACGAATTAAAAGACCTTGCCTGTTTAGGATTCTCGGCTGATTTAGTTTTACAATCTTTTTGTCATACTGCCGCTTACCCAAAACCTATTGATGTTGCTATGCAGCACAGTTTACCTGATTTTATTATGAACCGTGGAGGAGTTTCCCTACGTCCAGCAGATGGTATTATTCACTCGTGGTTAAACCGAATGTTATTACCCGATACAGTCGGTACAGGGGGAGATTCTCATACCCGTTTTCCTTTAGGCATATCCTTTCCAGCAGGTTCTGGTTTAGTGGCTTTTGCAGCGGCAACTGGTGTAATGCCACTTGATATGCCTGAATCTGTTTTGGTTCGCTTTTCAGGTAAAATGCAACCAGGAATTACCTTACGTGACTTGGTTAATGCCATTCCTTATGTTGCAATTCAACAAGGCTTATTAACCGTCGAAAAGAAAGGTAAGAAAAATGTGTTTTCAGGGCGGATTTTAGAAATAGAAGGCTTACCTGATTTAAAAATAGAACAGGCTTTTGAACTCTCTGATTCTTCAGCAGAACGTTCAGCAGGTGGCTGCTCTATTCGTTTAAATAAAGAACCCATTATAGAATACATGCGTTCAAATATCGCTTTATTAAAATGGATGTTAACCGAAAATTACGGGGATAAACGAACCATTGAGCGACGTATTAAAGCGATGCAAGATTGGTTGATTAATCCAATATTGCTAGAACCTGATGCGAATGCAAAATATTTTGAAATCATTGAAATTGATTTAAATACTATCAAAGAACCTTTGTTAGCTTGTCCTAATGATCCTGATGATATTAAACCCTTATCTGAACTAGAAAATATAAACATAGATGAAGTTTTTTTAGGTTCATGTATGACTAATATCGGTCATTTTCGTGCTGCAGGAAAATTGTTAGATAACTATTCAGGTCGTCTACCTACTCAACTTTGGGTTTCCCCACCAACAAAAATGGATCAACAGCAATTAACTGAAGAAGGCTATTACAGTATCTTTGGTAAATCTGGCGCGAGAATAGAAATCCCAGGGTGTTCATTATGTATGGGGAATCAGGCTAGAGTTGCTGATAATGCTACTGTAGTTTCAACCTCAACCCGCAATTTTCCGAACCGATTAGGTAATAATGCTAATGTCTATCTAGCTTCAGCAGAATTAGCCGTAGTATGTTCTATTATGGGAAAAATTCCAACCTTTGACGAATATATGAATTATATCGAACAAATTCAAAATACTTCTAAAGATACTTATCGTTATCTGAATTTTAATGAAATGAAAAACTATCAAAATAAAACTTAAGATAGTGGAAGGTATAATCATTTCTATGAAAATTTAACAGAATTCCTTTAAAATCAAGGTAAAATAATGGGTTTGCTATACATTTTTGTGTATGCAAATTAAGTAATATTTTATTCTTTCAACTCATTTATGTAACTTACGATGACTTCGCAAACCATATACCGTTTAGAACCCGACCAAGACTACCGTGATGACAGTTTAGCTAAAGATGTTAAACTTTCTGAAAGAGAGTTAGTCGAAGATACCGCGCAACATTTTGAAGATTGTCATAATGACTATTTATTCGCTTGGAGTAATAATGAAAACCTAGCATTTCACTATGGCTATTGGGATTCTGACAAACCTTATCACCAGCATGAAGCGTTGATAAATAAAAATCAACTGCTTTATGATAAAGCTAGGATTAAACCAACAGATCGTGTTTGGGATGCTGGCTGTGGAATTGGTGGCAGCTCTATTTGGATGGCAAAAAAATATGGTAATCGAGCAACAGGTGTTACTATCAGTGGAATGCAAGTTGAATATGCAACTAAACAAGCTAAGAAAAAAGGCGTTGCTGATTTAGCTGATTTTGTTAAAACTAATTTTTGTGATACTCCATTTGAAGATGAAACCTTTGATGTAGTTTGGGCGGCGGAAAGTGTTTGTCATACACAATATAAAGGAGCATTTTTAAAAGAAGCATTTAGAGTGTTAAAACCTGGTGGTCGGCTGGTTTATTGTGATGCGTTTATGATGCAACGTGAATTTAATCAAGAACAATGGCAAACAATGATGGATTTTTTCAATGGTTGGGCTGTTCCTAATCTTTGCTATTGTGATGAATTTGAAAATTTATTAAAAAATAATGGTTTTGAGGAAATTGAATTACAGTATATTCATCAACAAACGATTCAATCGGCTGAATATATGTACAAAGTAGGTAAGCGTTTATTACCTGTGCAAAAGATTAGTCAATGGTTAGGCTTACGAACAAAAGCGCAAACCGCTAATTATTATGCAGGTTTAGCTCAATATGATATGTTTCGTGAACGTTATGCTGAATACTGTGTGTTTACGGCAACGAAGAAATAAAATGAGAGATTAAATTTATGTGTTGGAGTGGTGAAGCATCAGGAGTTCTAGCAATTGTAGGACTTGGTACTGCTGTTTATGTTGCAGTAAAAGGGGAGTCTAAGGAATTATGGATTCCCTTAACCTATTTTGCCTTAATGGAGTTACTACAGGCAATAACATATATCTATATTGATTTATGTGATAATCCAAATAATCAGATATTAACCTTACTTGGTTATTTGCATATTGCTTTTCAGCCATTTTTTGTCAACATGGTGGCGATGTATTTTATTCCTGAAAAGGTAAAGAAAAAAATAGCAACAACCGTTTATACCATTGCCGCAATTGGATCTGTATCGATGTTGGTAAAAATGTTTCCATTTAACTGGGCAGGTTCTTGTAATATTGGTATTGAAGGTTTTTGTGGAACTCAAACTTGCTCGGTATCAGGAGCTTGGCATATTGCTTGGCAAATGCCACTAAACGGTATTATGTCTGAACCTGTTGAATGGTTGTTTGGGTTTAATTGGGGATTACACGCCTTAACTTATATTTTAGTCGCATTTTGTATGCCGCTGGTTTATGGTTCTTGGAGATTTGTTGGTTTTCATTATTTAATAGGTCCTTTCATTTCAGACCTTTTAACCGATGATCCTAATGAGTATGCTGCGGTGTGGTGTTTATTTTCGATTGCGTTATGTGTTTCAGTGATTAAATCTCCTATTAGAAAATACCTGCATGTTGAAAAGTGGCCGTTTTATCAGAAGATAGAAAATAGAGGGTAGAAAGGTGACTTCTATTTTTTTCTCTATCATCTGTCAGGTTTTTCCTGAAGGACTACACTTAACCCTTCAAAGATAGGTTGATTAGTAAACAATATACTTAAATCTCCAAATTGAATATGGGCTTTGATAAAAGCCTCTGATTTTGTCCAAACATCAAAATTCTCTTTGCTATTCCAGATAAAATGCGAAATATATAATGTATGGGTTTCATCCGTCTCACCGCGTAATAAATAGAGTCCTTGATAACCTTTCATCTCCTTAAGATAACTTTTACGTTTTTTCCAGACATCTTCAAACAAAATTTCTTGTCCTAAAGCAACCTGAAAACGAGTCATTGCCATATACATGAGTTAAAAAGCCTATGGAAAGATTAAAGTTGATAAAAACTATAGCTTCTTAATCATGAATGATCAACTTATAACCACAGTAATTTCTTTTAAGAATTATCAAAAAAACGCTGTAAAACTTTAATGAGGTGAAGATGGTCATCAACGCCAGCACTTTCACGAATACTGTGCATTGCCCACATTGGGTTACCGACATCAATACTACGAATACCTAATTTTGCCGAAGTCATTGGACCAATAGTGCTTCCACAAGGTATATCGGTACGATGACTATAATATTGATAAGGAACATTTTCTTGCTGACACCAATTAATAAACATTGCTTCTGAAATACTTTCACTGCTATAGCGATGATTTGCATTAGTTTTTATTACCAGCCCTTGATTAATCATTACTTTATGATTCGGCTCATAAGCTGTTGGAAAATTTGGCTGATAAGCATGTGCCATATCCACACTAATCATAAAACTTTGAGCTAAAGCACGTAAATAATTTTCATGATTATTACCAAGACTAAAAGCAATACGAGTTAATACATCTGTTAACAGGCTACCATCAGCCCCTTTACAGCTTTCACTGCCAATTTCTTCATGATCGAAAAAAGCACAGACTAATGTTGCATCTGGATACTGGATTTTTTTATCTAATAAAGCGGTTAAACCTGCATGACAAGAAGCGAGATTATCTAACTGACTGTTAGTATAAAATTCCTGTTCTACCCCCCAAAAACTTCCTTTCTGGGTATCATAAACATTCAATTCCCACGAAAGAATTTGTTTAGATTCTAAGCCACTTAATTGGCCTAGTAGTTTATAAAAATACTGCTCTGGCAATTGTTTATTAGCACAACTTAAAATAAGTGGTAACTCATTTTGTTTATGAAATTTCAAACCTTCTTCATTAACTTTTCGATTCAAATGAATAGCCAGATTAGGTAAACGTAATACCGGTTTTTTGAAATCAACTAACTGCGTTTTTATTAAGCCCTTATCATTTTTATAACTAATGCGACCCGCTAAACTCAAATCACGGTCACTAAAGGTAGCTAAAATAGGTCCGCCATAAACTTCGACTCCCAAACGTAATAGCCCTCCTTCATAATGGGCTGCTTTAGGTTTGACTCTAAGTCCTGGTGAATCTGTATGCGCCCCAATAATTTTATAACCTGTTTCGGATAATGGTTTGTTCCCAGTCATAAAAGCAATAATAGAAGAGTCATCACGAATGATATAATAACCTCTATTTTTTTGTAAACCCCAACTATTTTTTTCCTTAAGTTGTTGAAAATTATTAGCAGATAATTGTTTTTTAACTGAATCCGTTACGTGCCAAGGACTAGGACTATTATCAATAAAATTTAATAATTCAGTCACATATTGTGATGCTGTTTTCATGATTTTTTAAAGATTAAGGCGGCAGAATTAATACAATAACGTAAACCTGTCGGTTGTGGTCCATCAGGGAAAGCATGCCCTAAATGCGATTGACAATGTTGGCAAACGATTTCAATACGACTCATGTCATGACTATCATCACTTATTTCAGTAACACTTAATTTTGTTTTTACATCCCAGAAACTAGGCCAACCACTGTATGAGTTATATTTGTTATTTGAATTAAATAAAGCGTTGTCACAACAGACACAAAGATATACCCCCTTTTCATCATGATTAATATATTTTCCTGAAAAAGGTCGTTCAGTTGCTTTATTCCAACAAGTATCAAACTGTTCTGAGGTTAATTTTTGTTGCCAATAATCAGACGTATGTAATTTATTATTCATCAAATTTTCTACTTATTCATATTAAACTATTAGTTTATTATCGTCTTTATCATCACTAAAGACAAAATTGTTTTAAAAATGAAAAATGAAAAATGCACACAAACTACTATTACGTTTACTAGGAGGATTAACTATAGTGTGAAAATTTACAATTATAAATAAATCAAGCTTAGATATTTTAGTCAATCAATATGATCTTAATGATAAAACAATAGTAAAATTATTGATAAGATTACGGGTATAAACCTGCCTATTGTTAATATCTTTGTAACTCCAATTAATTATTAGTTTATTTTCAAGTTTATAGTAAAAACAAGCCTTATTTTTACAGTTGATTCATCAACTCTTGAGCAACTACTTTTTGTGCAGCATTTCCATCTTTCAAAATTTCTTCAATAATTGTTTTTGCTGCATTAGAGTCTCCCATTTCAATATAGGCACGAACTAAATCAATTTTGGTATCTTCTACATTTGTTTCTGTCAAATTTTCATTTAAAGTTTTAATTTCATCATCCAGCGATATTGCATTGTTAAGTCCAAGCGGTTCTGTATTTGCTTTATTAATGGTTGATAAATCAATCTCTTCATCTTCAAATTCAGATAAGTCAATATCTTCAATCACATCTACATTAATATTATCTGAATCACCTTCAAGAACTGACAGATCAATATCTTCGCCAGTATTTATATCATTGTCTTCAAAACCTGATAAATCAATATCAACATCATCATTTAATACTTCATCAATAGTATTTGAATTTACAGGTTCTTCTCCAAAAGTTGAAAAATCAATATCAACATCATTATCCAATGGTTTTTGTTCTTTATCGGTAGTTATAGAATCATCACCAAAACCTGAAAAATCAAAATCAACATCATTATTTCCCAATGGTTTTTGTTCTCTATCTATAGCAGCAGAATCATCACCAAAACCTGAAAAATCAAAATTATTATCATCTTCTTCTATTACCATTACAGACTCATCATCAAAACCTGATAAATCAACATCATTTTCTATGGGTTCATCAGCCGTTGCTGGTATCTCAGGCTCATTATCAAAACCTGACAAATCAAAATCGACATCATTTTCTATGGGTTCATCAGCCGTTGCTGGTATC
>DAOUSN010000026.1 GCA_030627205.1 Methylococcaceae bacterium | reverse complement strand
CAAGACTTGCCACTAAATTTCTTAATTCATTATCGGTCATAAACTTAACACTACCCACTTAAAATACAATCAATACCCATTATATCTCAGTTGTATTTAAAAAACTGCCTCGAAAAGGAATATTTAATTTTACTCTGACCTCATTTATCCCTCCATTTATCTCCATTTATCTCTATCTCTATAGCTTTAATTTGAGAAATTTGTTTTATGTTACTAGGAATTTTTTGTAAAATGGTTATTAATTTAAGTGAAATACTATCAACGGTTTCATCTTGTACATTATGAGTAATCTCACCTTCATAATATTTCTGCAACTCATTATCAGAAACCGTAACCTTATCAAACTCATCAACTAACCCAAAAGCCAACCGTGTCCAATCAACCCCATTCAAATCCTTTAACTCTGGCAAACTCCCCCCAGCCTCCAGATAATCATCAACACTAACCCCCTCCCCAGCATCAACAACATCCACCAAAACCTTAGCATCCCAAACTAACTTATACAAAAGCCCAAAGAAAATATTAGTAATACGCGGTTGAGATAAATGAACCACATCATAAGGATGCTCAAGAACTAACTTCAAAGCCTGTTCTAAAAACACCCCCTCATCATCTACCATAAAACTATGAACAGCTATTGAGGAAAGACGAATTGACTCCCAAATTTGACCACCATACTCAGGAAACAAAGTACCAATAATCTCAACATCAGTAAATGATTCATACAACTTAGCTAAAGTATAAACCCGTTCCGCCGTATCATCTGACAACTCCCAACCACACACGGCAACTTTTTGATTATCTTTATTTTTTTCTCGTTCAACATTACGTCCCTGTTTAGCCATTGCGATATTCGGAGTAATCACTTTCGCTAACTCAGGATTGACCATTAAAGCTTCTATATAAAAGGCTATCGCTTGCTGATAATCCTTATCTCGTAAAGCTTTATTTCCTTGGGTTAATTTTGTCATTTATATTCTACACTCAACGGTATTTTATACTTATCAACACTAATATTTGAAAATCGAATCATTTTGCAAACCTCAAGTAAAACTAACTTAGGTTTTTTCTTCTTAGCCTTTATATTTTTTAAAGTAACAGAAATTGTCACAATAGACGGAAAATGACAACTTAACACAGGATTTTTAACCCTTAAATTAAAATATCCTAATGACAAATCATTCCACTGCTGCATTTGCAAACCGTTAATATCAACCCTAATGAGTAACTCATCAACTACTGAGGCATCACAACCTTTCAACGCATTAATTTTACCCGAAAAAAAAATATTTTTCGCAGAACACCCTTTAACAAGCATTATCCGTGCCGTTCCTTTAACGAATGCAGAGGGAAGCTCTCTATCCCAATGAAATCCTTTTTTCTTGATAAGCGGCTTATCTAAACAACGAACATTAAAAAGAATCTTTCATCTCACTTCTTCACGTTGCAAAACACTATTAGCCAACATGAACGAGGCAAGTTGCGGCTTTTGATAACAAATAGCCCTCAAATTAAAATCTATTAATTTAGAACAATTATCCCCCTGCGGATGACTAAGCAACCTAAGCCAAATTAAATTAAGCTCACGCAAGATAACAAACCGCCACTTCAAAAAAAGCAACTGACTGTTTTTTTCATTGACCAATGAGGTTGTATTACGACTTAAACTAACATGATATTTAATATAACTCGTACTGGCAACATAAGAAAACTTACGTTGCTCACGCAGATTTAAACATAAATCAACATCTTCACAACCGTTTTTAAATTGCTCATCAAAACCATTAACCCGATTAAAATCTTCTCGAAAGAGTAACAAACACGCCCCTGTTACCGCTAAAACGCGACTATATCCTTCTTTAGTTTTAGAAATAGATTTAAGATGCTCAAACTTAGCCAAATGATTAAGCTCTACTCCAGCATGATCAATCGAATTATCAATTACCTTAGTTTGAATATTACCCACAACCCCCACACTAAGCATAGGATTAAAGAGAATAGCTAACATAGGCTCTAACCATCCTGCAAGCAGAACTAGATCATTATTTAACAAACAAAGAACATCACCCTTAGCCATTGTTACCGCTTTATTATTACTTTTAGCATACCCTAAGTTAAGCGTATTAAAAATAATACGACTATTTTTAATCTTTAATTGAGACAGCCACCCTTGCGTGCCATCCGTTGAAGCATCATCAATAAAAATAATTTCATAACTCAAATCATGGGGTAAGGTAGTGAGTAAGGATGCTAACATTTCCTTTGATTGTTCAAGATGATTAAACAAAGGAATGATGAAACTAATCACAATTTATCTCCTTAATAACCCTTTACAAAAATACATCATTTAATCCTAAAAAATCTTCACAAAAAGGCAACCCAAATACCTCACAAAGTGCCATAGATTGCGCTAGTAAACTAGGAATCGGCGTATGATTGCTTACTAATGCCTGCTCTTTTATTAACCCCTGATCCAATAAATCTAAACTTTGGTTGATCGTTTTTAAGAGTTTCTTTTGTTTTTTATTTTTAGCTAATTTCATAAGTTTCTTACTATTTCATAATGCCTGTATTTGTTCTATGGATAAGCCTGTGACCTGTGCAATAGTGTTGATTGCTATCTCAGCTTGTTTCATATTTTTAGCGGTTATTAACTGAAGCTGATGATTTATTTGATATAAGTTTTTATAATGATTGCACTGATTCTAATATACTAAGTAAGCTATTGACATCATTTTCTTGATGATTAGCTGAAAATGTCACTCTTAATCGTGCTTGACCTTTAGCGACAGTTGGCGGTCTAATTGCTGTCACTAATATACCTAGTTCTAATAAATGTTGACTCAGAGCCATTGCTTTTTGAGGATCACCAATTAAAATAGGTTGAATCGCTGAGGTTGAATCCATTAAGTTTAACCCTAGTTGTTTAGCTCCTTGTTTAAATTGAGAAATTAAAGCCTGTAATTTTTCTCTTCTCCAATTTTCATTAATCAATAACTTTAAACTCATAGATGTAGCCGAAGCTATTGCTGCAGGCATTGCTGTAGTATAAACATAAGCACGAGATTTTTGAATTAAGGTTTCAATTAAGTCTTCTGAACCTGCGATAAATGCCCCTGCTGTTCCAAAAGCTTTACCAAATGTTCCCATTAAAATAGGAACATCCGTTTGGGTTAATGCCAATTGTTCAACAAGACCTCCGCCTTTTTGACCTAACACGCCGAAACCATGAGCATCATCAACCATTAAAGCACTTTTATGCTGTTTTGCAATTTTTGCTAATTTAGTTAAAGGGGCAAAATCGCCATCCATACTAAAAACTCCATCGGTTACAATGATTCTCTTTGCTGCTTTTGAGTGATTAATTTTTTTTTGTAAGCTTTCCGTATTTACATGTAAATAACGTTTAAATGTTGCGCCAGATAATAATCCTCCCTCTAATAAAGACGCATGATTTAATTTATCCTCAAGTATTTCATCGCCTTGCTGAATCAATGCGGAAATAACGCCTATATTCGCCATATACCCTGTAGAAAATAATAATGCCCGTTCACGTCCCGTAAAAGCGGCAATTTCTTCCTCCAACTGATGATGAGCGAGACTATGACCACAAATTAAATGTGCTGAACCGCTTCCTACTCCATATTTATTTGCCGCTTGTTGAAAAGTAGAAATAACTTGCGGATGATTAGCCAGCCCTAAATAATCATTACTGCAAAAATTTAAAACTCTACGTCCATCTATAGTAATTTTGACTCCTTGAGGCGATTCAATAACACGCCGTGAACGATATAAATCTTGCTGTTTTAATCGCTCAAGTTCATTTTTTAAATCAAAACCTTTCATATTTTAAACGTAACTAGATCCACCTGAGTGTAAACCTAAACGTTCAAATAAGGCTTTATCATGATTCGTCATGGGGTTATCTGTAGTTAATAATTTATCACCATAAAAAATAGAATTAGCCCCTGCAAAAAAACATAAAGCTTGCATTTCATCTGACATTTCTTTACGTCCAGCTGATAACCGTACTCGTGATTGTGGCATTAAAATACGGGTAACGGCGATGGTACGAATAAAGGTTAAGGAATCTAAGCTATCTGTTCCCATTAATGGCGTGCCTTCTACTTGCACCAACATATTAATCGGTACACTTTCAGGATGGTTAGGTAGATTAGCCAGTTCAATTAATAAATTTGCTCTATCCTTATCTGATTCTCCCATTCCAACAATCCCACCACAACAAACATTAATCCCTGCATCCCGTACCCGTTCTAAAGTATCTAAACGATCTTGATAAGTACGGGTGGTAATTACTTCAGAATAATAATCTTCTGAAGTATCTAAATTATGATTGTAATAATCTAAACCGCCTTCTTTTAAAGTTTGGGTTTGCTTATCAGTCAACATGCCTAAAGTTACGCAAGTTTCCATGCCCAACGCTTTAACTCCTTGTACCATTTCAACCACACGATCAACATCTTTATCTTTTGGTTGTCGCCAAGCAGCCCCCATACAAAACCGTGATGCGCCTTGATCTTTCGCACGTTTTGCCGCCTTTAAAACCTCATCAATAGGCATTAATGCTTCGGGTTTTAAATCTGAATCATAACGCGCACTTTGAGGGCAGTAACCACAATCCTCGGAACATGCCCCTGTTTTAATACTCAACAAACTACTTATTTGAACTTGATTGGGATCAAAATTATTTCTATGAATACTCTGGGATTTGAATAATAAATCATTAAAAGGCAAAGCAAATAAAGCTTTTACCTCTTCTAAAGACCAATCATGACGTAGATTAGTTGCCTTGGTATCAAGTGTTACAGACATTGTAGGGGAATCTCCAAACAAAGATTAACAGAAAATTTGTCAACTTAAATTAATAAAAATAGTAAACAATTGTTTGAAGATTATACAACATATTATCTAGTGATAAAAATTAGCGAAATTTCTTTCTAAGAAATATTATTCAGTTAAGTCTGTTTCTGATTGAGCAATATTTGAGCGTAATGAATGGAATAAATCATCAATATTTTTATTAGTTTCATTAAATATTGCAAATAAGGTGTAATACCCTGCAAGCCCAGTAGGGATAGTAAAGTTTAAGATTGAATGACTAATAATCTCCGTACTTACTGCAGATTTAAAAACGGCTGGGATTGAAGAGAAATTATTACCTTCTTCGATAATGTATAAAAATTGTCCATTCGGTAACAAAATAGCTGCCCATAAATCCAAGCGATTTTCCCGAATAATTCCTGATTCTTCAACAGAAATATTAATAGTATCTCCTACTTTATAGGTAGCCGCTAATCCCTTAAAAGTAAGCTGGGCTTCTCTACGGCGAACGGTATTAATAATGATCGCATCAACAGGTCTATCTTGTGTTCCTGTTTCAGTTGCACTGATACTATCAATAACCTCTAGTCCAGCAACTACTGATCCAAAGACTGTATAACCGGGATTCGTTTCCGTATAATTTAAAAAACTATTATCGACACTATTAATAAAGAATTGAGTAGTGGCTGAATTGGGATCATTAGTTCTTGCCATTGCCACAGTCCCTCGTTGATTCAGCAATCCATTATTTGATTCTAAAGCAATAGGGGCAAGGGTTTCTTTCAGCACTAAATCAGGGTTAAATCCGCCTCCTTGAACCATAAAACCATCAATAACCCGATGAAATAAAGTATTATCGTAAAAGTTGCTATCTACATAAGTCAAAAAATTAGCCACCGTAATCGGAGCGGCATTAGGATTTAATTCAAGAGTAAAAGTACCGTGATTAGTTTCAATATCTACAAAAGGACTTGCAACAAGTAAAGATGATGTGGTAAGTAATAGCCCTAAAAATACTTTTAAGAAAAGTTTATTCATGAAAATTTGCTTTATTATTAAAATTAGGAACTAAGTTACCTTTTTACGGTTATTATAAAAAGATAACTCAATTGACAAAATATTAGTGTGCTAATTTAACTAATGCGCCTTTAGTTTGCCCTATTTCCGCTAAAATTTGTATAAACCAATCACTCTCTATATCAAAAGGTTTGCCGCCTTTGATCCGTGGAAACTCAATGGCTCGTAATATATTATTTTGCTCATCATCATGACCAATAACCCCCGGTTCACGACGGATAGCGCATTCAACGGCTAAATCAGCACAGGATTTAATTAAACGCATATCTTCTGTGTTAGCCGCTGCTGCACGGGCAAAATAACCTGATTTTTGAATTAAAGTTTTTTCTGCGCCAATCATTTCAGCAAACTGTTCCCCAAACCATTTACCAGGATTTATCGCATCTAACTTAATATGACCAAAGGCATCACGAGGAACTTCTTGGTTTTTCGCTTCCATTTCAGCGATAATAGCATCAACGCCTGCGCCTTCTGAAACAAAAATATTAACACAATCGACTTCATCCATCACTTCCCGTAATCGTTTTACTTCTGCGGTAAGATCTAGTGCCATTTCTGGAATAAAAACCGCATGAACGTCAAAGGCTTTGCGGCTTAAACCTAATTCAGGCAACCACTCTGTTTTATCAAGTAATTTACGATAAGCCTGTGTAGTCGCCGCGGTTAACCAGCCACAATTACGCCCCATTACCTCATGAATAATTAACATACGAGGGTTAGAATTATTTTCATCAACCACATTTTGAAAATATTTAGCCCCTTGTTCAGCCGCAGTCCAAGCGCCTAAAGATTGCTTGATAGGATGAACATCATTATCAACCGTTTTAGGTAAACCTATAACCGTGAGTCCATAATTATTTTTAGCTAAGAACTCGGATAAATTAGCCGCAGAGATATTAGTATCATCCCCACCAATGGTATGTAAGACATCAACTCCATCTTTAATTAATTGATCTGCAGCGACTTTTTGAGGGTCTTCACCTTCTTTGACTAAGCCCCGGTTTACACAATCTTTAATATTGGTTAATTTAACGCGACTATTACCAATACTTGAGCCCCCAATTTTTTGTAATCGATCTGCATTAGCCCGAATTTCAGGCGTAACAGAATAGTAATCCCCCAGTAATAGACCTTTGTAACCACTGTGATAGCAAATTATTTCAATACTTGGGTCAATTTCAGAGTAACGTTCGATTAAACTTCCAACGGCTGAGTTAAGGCAAGGAGCTAATCCTCCTGCGGTTAAAATTGCTACTTTTTTAGGTTTATTCATAATATATATTCACTAATGGAATTAAAAACTAAGATGTTGTAACAACATCGATAAAATTAAAATTTTAACACATTATTGAATGCTTCCACTACGCTACGACTAAGACAAGGTAGAGCTTTGGATAAAAATTAACAATATCGTTTATAATGATGAATGATTTAGCTTAATTTGAGACTATTTTTATAATGGGTAAAAACTCTAATAACGGACAATTTTTTTTATCAGGGCTATTGTTTATTTCAGCCATTTTATTATTAATTATTTTATTTACCTTTGATAGTAATGACAGTGCTTGGACATTAAGTAATGGTTCGCCTAAAATTAACAATATGCTTGGTGCGACAGGAGCGTGGATTGCTGATATTACTTTAAGTTTATTTGGCTTTATGGGGTTTTTATTTCCGATTATATTTGCATGGAATGGCTATTTAGCCTATAAAAGAAAACAACAACGTACTAAGCTAAATAAAATATTTTCAATGATGGGTTTGTCGGCAACTATTCTTGCAGGTTCTGCTATTTTTTATTTATACATCCCACCTTTAGCCATTGATTTTCCTCACGGTCGTGGTGGAATTTTAGGTCAAATAGCAGGTGATAGTATACTTTTTATTTTCAGTGATGGCTATGCGTCACGGTTTATTTTAGGTATTTTTTTTTTAGGGATTACTATCTTTAGTGGTCCATCTTGGTTTTCAATTATGGATCTTATTGGTAAATACACCTGTAAAGGAATCAACATAATATTTTACTATATCACTAATAAATTAGATGTTAAAGTTAACATAGAATCGAGCTCGGATTTTTATGCTAGGTCAATGGTTAATAATGAATCTAAACCTGAATCTGAATCTGAATCTAAACCTAAAAATAAGAATAAAAGTAAAGAAGCATCTGATTTATTTGAAAAAAAAATACCTGTTTATCACCCAGCTTTACCTGGCGTGTCTTTATTAATAAAACATAAAAAAATAGTTAAAGGTTATTCAAAATCAGAATTAGACACTATTGCCGATTTGGTTGAGAGTGTTTTAAATGATTTTAATGTCTCAGTTAAAGTTGTTGATAAATTTCCAGGCCCTGTAATTACACGGTTTGAATTATTGCTTGCACCAGGGATAAAAGTTAGCCGTATTAGTGGTTTAACTAAAGATTTAGCGCGAGGTTTATCTGTATCTCGTGTTCGAGTCGTTGATATTATTCAAGGAAAACCTGTCATAGGTTTGGAAATTCCTAATAAAGAACGAGAAATGGTTTCCTTTCGTGACTTAATTAAATCAAAGGAGTTTGCCAATGAAAAATCACCGTTAACATTGATATTAGGTAAAGATATTGCGGGAAAACCTCTTATGGCAGATTTGGGGAAAATGCCGCATTTATTAGTAGCAGGAACAACTGGTTCAGGAAAGTCTGTAGCTATTAATACGATGATTTTAAGTTTGCTATTTAAATCAAGTCCGAAAAAAGTACGACTGATTATGATTGATCCCAAAATGCTTGAACTCTCTGTTTATGAAGATATTCCCCATTTATTAACCCCTGTAGTTACGGATATGAAAGAAGCCAGTAACGCGTTACGTTGGGCAGTTGCGGAAATGGAGCGGCGTTATAAATTAATGTCTAAATTAGGGGTGAGAAATTTACAAGGCTTTAATCATCAAATTGAAAAATCAATAGCACAAGGGCATCCAATTCTTGATCCTTTATTCCAACCTGACCTAGCTATTGATGAAGAACAGATGGCTTCTCCATTAGAAATGTTACCAAGTATCGTGATTGTAATTGATGAACTTGCTGATATGATGATGATAGTAGGGAAGAAAGTTGAAGAATTAATTGCACGCCTTGCCCAAAAAGCACGTGCTGCTGGCATTCACTTAATTCTAGCAACACAACGTCCTTCGGTTGATGTGTTAACAGGTTTAATTAAAGCTAATGTTCCGACACGTATTTCTTTTCAAGTTTCATCAAAGATAGATTCTCGCACTATTCTTGATCAAAGTGGTGCAGAAAGTTTATTAGGAAATGGGGATATGCTGTATTTACCTCCAGGAACGAGTATACCTACACGCGCACATGGCGCATTTGTTAGTGATGATGAAGTTCATAGAGTGGTAAATTTTTTAAAAACCACCGCTCCCATAGATTATTTAACCACTATTTTAGAAGAGTCTAAAGAACTCATTCCTGGTTTAGATAAAATGGAAATAGAATCATCAACATCTGAAACGGATGTTTTATATGATGAGGCGGTTGCTTTTGTAATTGACAGTCGTAAAGCTTCTATCTCTAGCGTTCAAAGGCGTTTAAAAGTAGGCTATAACCGTGCTGCACGAATGATTGATGATATGGAGGCTGCAGGGATAATTAGTGCGCCTGAACATAATGGTAAGCGGACTGTTTTAGCTCCTGCATTAGAAGAATAACCTTCTTAATAAAATAAAAACTGATTAGATTTATAGGACAATAAATGCAACAAAAAATAACTAAAGCCGTTTTTCCAGTCGCAGGGCTAGGGACGCGTTTTTTACCTGCAACAAAAGCAAATCCGAAAGAAATGCTTTCTATTGTTGATAAACCCTTAATTCAATATGCGGTAGAAGAAGCTATTGATGCGGGCATTGAAACCCTAATTTTTATTACAGGGCGTAATAAACATTGCATTCAAGATCATTTTGATAAAGCCTATGAATTAGAAACAGAGCTAGAGAAAAAGGGAAAAGTTGAACAGGTAAATGAATTAAAAAGTCTTCTCCCCACTCATGTTTCATGTGTTTTTATTCGTCAAAGTGAGGCATTAGGATTAGGTCACGCGGTGAATTGTGCAAAACCTATTATTGGTAATGAACCTTTTGTGGTATTACTGGCCGATGATTTAGTCAGAAATAAGGGTAATAAAAGCTGTACTCAACAATTAATTGAGTTATTTAACAAACAACAGGCTAGTATTTTAGCAGTAGAACCCGTTGCTAAGAAAGAAACAGATAAATATGGGATTGTTTCCATTAACCCACAAAATGATGTTATTGGTAATTTAGTTTCAATTGTAGAAAAACCCAAACCTGAAAATGCACCTTCCAATTTAGCAGTTATTGGTCGTTATGTTTTCACTCCTAGCATTTTTAAGCATTTAGATAATTTAGCTAAAGGGGCAGGGGGAGAAATCCAGCTAACTGATGCGATTGCTAAATTATTGCAAGAAGAGGATATTTTAAGTTATAAATTTGAAGGGAAGCGTTATGATTGCGGTTCTAAGTTAGGCTATTTAATTGCCAATGTTGAATACGCGCTATTACACCCAGAAATTGGAAGCGATTTTTTACATTATTTGAAAAAAGAATTGAATCTGTAACTCCATGATAAATAGAGAATTTAGAAGATAATTTCCTGTAAGTTATTAATAAATAAGTGATATTTATAACATGCAAAGCGGTGTAGCTTGCTGTAGAATTCCCCATCTTATTTAAAACATTAGTCAGGAATATTATTAATGTCTACATCGTTATCCCCTTTTAATAGTACTGTTACCGAAATTCCGTTACAGAATGCCTCTATTGATATTTGGGAAACTAAATATCGTTTAAAAACTAAAGATGGCAGTGCTGTTGATAAGGATATTGATGCAACCTATCAACGCGTTGCTAAAGCACTATCTGCTGTTGAAAAAACCAAGGATTTACAAAAAAAATATTACCAAGAATTTTTATGGGTATTACGTCAAGGGGCGATTCCTGCGGGACGAATTATTTCCAATGCGGGGGCTGAAAAACATAAGCCAGCAACGTCAACGATCAACTGTACCGTCTCAGGAATTATAGAAGACAGCATGGATGACATTCTTGATAAAGTACATGAAGCGGGGCTAACGTTAAAAGCTGGTTGTGGCACGGGATATTGTTTTTCAACCCTCAGACCTAAGAATGCCTATGTTTCAGGAGCAGGTGCGTATACTTCAGGGCCGTTGTCATTTATGGATATTTACGACAAAATGTGTTTTACCGTTTCTTCAGCAGGCGGCAGACGCGGGGCTCAAATGGCAACGTTTGATATTTGTCATCCTGATGTTGTAGAATTTATTCGTGCAAAACGTGAGGATGGGCGTTTGCGTCAATTTAACCTTTCCCTTTTAATTACCAGCGAATTTATTGAAGCGGTTAAAAATCAAGCTGATTGGCCGTTATCATTTCCTGTTACCGAAAAAGAAGTTAAACAAGATAATTTAAACTTAAATGATATAACACAAATTGTTTGGCGTGATTTACCTGAAACATCTCAATATGTTAATAATACCGATGGCTTGGTGGCTTGTCGAATTATTAAAACCATTCCCGCACAACGGTTATGGGACATTATCATGTCCTCGACTTATGATTATGCAGAACCTGGTTTTATTCTGATTGATAAAGTCAATGAAATGAATAACAACTGGTTTTGCGAAAATATACGTTCTACTAATCCCTGCGGAGAGCAAGCTCTGCCCCCTTATGGCTCATGCCTTCTGGGCTCAATCAACCTCACTCGTTTTGTTGAGAATCCATTTACCGAAAAAGCTGCTTTTGATTGGGTAACTTATCGTAAAGCAATTTGTATTTTTACACGGATGCTGGATAATGTGGTGGAAATTAACGGTTTACCTTTAGAAAAGCAACGTGTAGAAATTATCTCTAAACGCCGTCATGGCATGGGCTATTTAGGTTTAGGTTCAACTGTAACCATGTTAGGAATGAAATATGGTGATGAACAATCACTTCAATTTACTGATGAAGTCACTAAAGTTTTAGCTATTGAAGGCTGGAAAGAAGGTTTGGCACTCGCTAAAGAAAAAGGGGTTGCGCCAATTTTAGAAAAAATATTTAGCGTGACCCCTGAAATATTACACAAACGCCCTGAAATGGTAGACGATGGTTATAAAGTTGGTGATGAAATTGCGGGCAAAGTTTTACATGCTAAATACAGTCGTTATATGCAACAAATTGCTCAAGAAGAACCTGAATTAGTGGCTGAATTGATTGAAACAGGCGCGCGTTTTACCCATGCGACAAGCATTGCCCCGACTGGCACAATTTCTTTATCACTCGCCAATAATGCCAGTAATGGAATTGAACCTAGTTTTGCACATCATTATTCACGCAATGTGATTCGTGAGGGTAAAAAATCTAAGGAGAAAATTGATGTTTATTCGTTTGAACTCCTTGCTTATCGTAAATTAATTAATCCTGATGCTATGCCGTATAGTGAAGACCCTACGCAACAATTGCCTGACTATTTTATTTCCGCTGATAATGTAAGCCCTAAGCAACATGTAGATGTTCAAGCGGCTGCACAAAAATGGATTGACTCGTCAATTTCTAAAACAGCCAATATACCGACAGATTATCCTTATGAGGATTTTAAAAATATTTATCAATATGCTTATGAAAAAGGTTTAAAGGGATGTACTACATTTCGTTTTAACCCTGAGGTTTTTCAAGGGGTGTTGGTTAAAGAAAGCGATTTAGAAAATACTACCTATCAATTTACCTTAGAAGATGGCTCTAAGGTTGAATTGAAAGGCAATGAAGAAGTTGAATATGATGGAGAAATGCACTCAGCGGCAAATTTATTTGATGCCTTGAAAGAAGGATATTACGGGAAACTCTAATAAATATAGTAGCTAACAGTCAATTCTTTTTTATTCTATTACGAGAGTTGACTCGTGCTAAACGCTCTACTTTTTTTTGATGCTTCTCTGGTTGTTTCTTTTTAACGTCCCTATATGGATTATCAGGTGACTTAAATTTCAGCCTAATAGGCGTTCCTTTTAATTTCAATTTCTCACGATAAAAATTAATCAAATACCGCCGATAAGCATCAGGTAAAGCATCAGTTTGTGAACCATGAATAATCACTGTTGGTGGATTACGCCCACCTTGATGGGCATATTTAAGTTTAATTCGTCGTCCTTGAGCTAACGGTGGTTGGTGCGCCATCGTTGCTTCTTTCAAAATTTGCGTTAATTCAGGCGTAGACATATTAATCATCGTTGCATCATAAAGCGATTGTACTACATCGAAAAGTTTGCCAACACCACTGCCATGCAAAGCAGAAATAGGATGTTTTTCCGCAAAATCTAAAAAGGGTAATTTAACTTCTATTTGTCGTTTAACTAATTCTTTTTGATCAAAACTCAACCCATCCCATTTATTTAATCCCAGAATTAAGGATCTCCCAGCTTCAATAACTAAGCCTAATAAATGACAGTCTTGATCGGTAATTCCTTCGCTGGCATCTATTAAATAAATAACCACGTTGGCTTTTTCAATCGCTTGTAACGACTTAATGACACTAAACTTTTCAATTGTTAACGAAATTTTTGCTCGGCGACGCATTCCAGCAGTATCTATTAATGTGAATCTAGTTTCATTACGTTCAAAAGGAATAAAAATACTGTCACGTGTTGTTCCAGGTTGATCGAATACCACCACCCGTTCTTCACCTAATAAACGATTAACCAAGGTTGATTTACCTACATTTGGACGACCAACAATCGCTATACTAATCCCTTTTTCAGTTTCATCAGTTTCATCAGTTTCTTCATTAATCTTAGGTAATAAATTATCAATATGAGCTAATAACTCATGAACACCACGCCCATGTGTTGCAGTAATTCCAACAGGTTTACCTAGGGCTAAGGCGTGAAATTCTACCGTAGCTAAGTCAGCATTAATTCCATCAATTTTATTAGTCACTAAAACAATGGGTTTATCAAGCTTTCTCAGTTCACTGGCAATTTGTTGATCAAGGGCATTAATACCTTCGCGAGCATCAACCATAAAAAAAACTACATCGGCTTCTTCTAAAGCAATTTGTACTTGTTTTTTAGAAAATGCGTCTGTTCCTTGAGCATTATCCATAATGCCGCCTGTATCAACGACAAGACAATCACGTTCTCCACGTTTAACCCGTCCATATTGACGGTCGCGGGTTAAACCTGGGTAATTAGCAACTAAAGCTTCTCGACTTCGGGTTAAGTAATTAAATAAAGTTGATTTACCAACATTTGGTCGTCCAATTAAAGCAATAACAGGTAACATTTAAAATAATCTCGCTCTTAATGCGGCTAAAGTGCCGTCTTTTGCATAAATATAAACTGTATTATTAACTACAACAGGTTTTGAGTCGATGGCCGCGCTGGCAACTTTAATTCGATTTAGTAATCGCCCATCATTACGTGAAAGCCAGTGTAAATAGCCCTCGTAATCACCGACGACCACGTAATCATCATAAGCTACAGGGGAAGTTAATAAACGATAATGTAAAGCTTCTTGTTTCCATAAACGCCCTCCATTACGTTTTTCTAATTGCCAAATATCACTTTTAGAGTCACTTAAAAAAAGGTAACGTCGATCAAGATTTAAACCAGTATAAGCTGATAAATCCTGATTACGCCATAATGGATTACCATTAGAAACCTCTACCGCTGTTGTCCCCCCGTTATAACTAGCAATATATAAAACCCCTTCACTTTCAACAGGATCAGAGTCTAAATCAACTAAACGTTCAACTTCTGAGCGTCCACTAGGAATGGCAAGCGTAGTTTCCCAATTGTTTTTCCCAGTTTTTAAATCTAAGGAAAGTAATTTACCATTAGCGTAGCCAGCAATAATTTGATTATCAATAATCAGAGGTTTACTAGTTCCACGAATGGTTAATATAGGAACATTTTTCTCAAATGACCATAGTTGTAACCCATCAGCTTCATTGAGGGCAATAATTCGTCCATCTATGGTGCGAATAATAACAATTCCTTGGTTAATAACTGGTACAGCAAGGACTTCACTTGAAACTATACTTTTCCATAATTGTTCACCAGAACTACGGTTAAAGGCAATAATTTCAGCATTGCTTGTTCCTAAAATAATTGAGTTAGTACCAACTCCTGGGCCTGCTGAAAAAGAATAATCAGTTTCAATTTCCCAAAGTAAATCACCATTAGAAGTTGACCTTGCTTGAACTAATCCTTCTCGATCAGCTATAAAAAGATTATCAGAGCTGATGGCAATATTCAATTTTAAATACTGATTGTCTTTACCGATGCCAATAGATTGTTTCCAGATAACATCTAATTCAACTTCTATATCATATTCAGTTAAAGGTGCAGGTGGTTCAGATTCAGTTTTGCCACCTAAAATTGAGCTTCCTAAATCTTGAATCGCATCACTTAAATTACCTAATGAGGCGCAAGCAGATAACATTAAGCTAGTCGTTAAAATAGCAAGAAGGAGGAACTTTTTTAGTAATTTATTTTTTATTAGCATTATTTATGGTACAGCCTAATCTAGGTGACAATAATTATTTAACTTTTAGGAGTAATAATTTCGGCAGCAGTAATATCATCTAATTTCATTTGCAATAATGGTGATCCTTGTGTTGACCTTACTGCATTTTTATAAGCAGTACGAGCTTCGCCTAAACGATTTAATGCAACATATAAATCACCTGTCAATTCATCATAATTAGCTGAAAAACTTTCAGTATTAGCGGGGTCTACTTCTGAAATTAATTGCAGACCTTTTTCATATTCTTTAGTCGCTAGCATTAACCTGACTAAACGAATACGCGCGACATTTTTTAACTCAATATCTTTTTGTTTTAATATCGTTTCTAAAATTATTTTTGCTGAGGCTAAATCCCCTGCATCCACTTTTAATTTTGCCTGCATTAAGGTTGCATATTTAGCATAACTACTACGTGGAAATTGCTCAATTAATTGGGCGGCAATTTTTGTTGTCTCGTCATCTTTTTCTTGGTCAGCAAATACGAGTAACTGACTATATAATGCCGATGCTTTTAATGCTTGTCCTTGTTGATGTTTTTGCCAATAATTCCAACCTAAAATTAATCCAACACCTAAAATTGCACCTATAATAAGGGAACGTCCATTTTCTTTCCACCACCCTTTGAGTGCTTCTACTTGTTCTTCTTCTGTATCGTAAATTGCCACGGTTTTTCTCTTAAGTTTAATTGAATATTTAAAAATTCAATTACATTAAATAATATTTATCGTTATTGTTGTGTATTATAAGCGTCTTTAGTGTCGTATAACTTATGCCGCCTGTTTGTCGATATAACATTCTAACATGCTCTCAATGCTTAAATGGTAATCAAGCTCTAACCATTCAATTCCTGTGTTATGACAAATAAAATGATAATTTGATAACTGTTTTAAAGTAGCATTTTGTAATTCTTTATACCAAGTTATTGGTGTTAATATAATCCGACCATCATTAAGCTCTACATGTAAGTAACGGTCATCATAATGCACGGTTTTACCTTTAATTAAAGTATTCATCCCAACCTCTTTCAAATTCATTTTTATATTCGGCTACGATAATAAGAGCCTTTTTTATATCTTTAGGTTTCATGTAGTTTTTTACAACAGATAAAGATTTCAACTCTATTTTAGCAAAACCCCCCCCTTTCATAACATGAATATGTTTTGGCTCATGTTCATTTGCATAAAAGAAAAATTTAAAGCCATTAAGAATTAATAATGTGGGCATGATGTAAATATATTTTGCTAATACTATCGTTATTTTAGTTGTTTTTGTAAAAATTCAATTACCTCCTCATACGATAGGGTTTTTTGAGGCTGGATTTCTCGTAAAAATTTAATAGCGACTTGATTATTTTTAACTTCATCTTCACCAATAATTATCGCAAATTTTGCCCCGCTTTTATCCGCTTTTTTAAATTGGCTTTTAAAACTACCCTCATTACAATTAACTTGTAATTTAAGGTTCGGATATTCGTCTCGAATTTTTTCAGCAAATAATAAGCCTTGTCGTTCAGCTTGTTCACCTACGCGAATCATGTAAACATCAACACTCGCTGCAATAGGAACATCAGTCAATAATTCAATTAAGGATAATAAACGTTCCATGCCTAAGGCAAAACCAATGGCGTAATTATTTTTACCCCCCAATTGTTCAATTAATCCATCATAACGTCCCCCTGCACAGACTGTTCCTTGTGCGCCGAGTTCATCAGTCACCCATTCAAAAACAGTTTTACTATAATAATCCAATCCTCGAACTAAACGCGGGTTTATTTGATAACTAATCCCTAAATTATCTAAATTATCGGTTAAAGTTTGAAAATGCGCGCGACTATCATCCCCTAAATAATCCATTAAACTAGGCGCGTTTTCAACTACATTTTTCATCGCAGGATTTTTAGTATCTAAAACTCTTAATGGATTAGTAATTAAACGCCTTTGACTATCTTCATCTAACTCATCTTGATGATTCTTAAAATATTCAACTAATTTTTCTCGATAAAGCACGCGCTCTTCGGTTGTTCCTAATGAATTAAGCTGTAATTGTAATTTATCTTGAATCCCTAACTTTTTCCATAAACGTGTAGCTAAGGTAATAATTTCAGTATCAATATCAGCCGCAGCCATCCCATAGGTCTCAACGCCTAATTGATAAAATTGGCGATAACGTCCTTTTTGAGGTCGTTCATGACGAAACATAGGACCTAAATACCAGAGACGATGCACTTTATTGTGTAATAATCCATGTTCTAAACAGGCTCTTAAACACCCTGCTGTGCCTTCAGGACGTAAGGTTAATGAATCCCCATTACGATCTTCAAACGTATACATTTCTTTTTCGACAATATCGGTTACTTCACCAATTGCCCGTTTAAATAGCGCGGTCTTTTCAACGATAGGCAAACGAATTTCTTGATAGCCATAAGCTGAAAGCACCTCTCTTATATTGTTTTCAACATAATGCCATAAAGGGGATTGTTCAGGTAACACATCGTGCATACCGCGAATAGCTTGAATTGCTTGACTGTTTTTTGCCATAATTTATTAATTTTTAAAGGTAAGATTATTCTACTCGCCGCGCTTCTTTGGACTCAGGAAACTGAAGTAATAATTGATTTCGGTATTTTCTAGCTTCTGTTCTATTTTTTAAACCCAATTCAGTTAAATAGGCATACCATAATGAAACAGAGGTTTCGGGACTAACACTTAAAAAGCGTTGTAAAAATGCCCTTGCAGACATAAATTTATGAAAGCGGTAACTCATTTTTTGCATTTCTAGTAACGCAGGAGTATATTGAGGATGAACCTGAAGGGCTTTTCTAAAATAACTTTCAGCTTCTTTCATTTTATTTTGTTTAACATAACAAAGCCCTGCATTTGTAAAAGCAAACCATTTACGTGAATTTAAAGGCATATTAAACGCAAGGGCTAAATGTACCAACCCTGCTTTATACTCACCTTGATCACATAAAAATCGGCCATAATTATTTCGTGGTTGTGGACTTTCATCATCTTCTGAAATCGCACGTTCATAATGATCTCTTGCATCATCAAAGCGTTCAATTCTTTCATAAAGAACAGCCAGTGCATCATGGGCATTAGCGTTACTTGAATCTAAATCAACTGATTTTTCTAATTTTTCTTTGGCAATACTTAATTGCCCCATCCCTAAATAACGTACCCCAATTTTTAAGTAAATGTCAGCTTGTTTTTCTGAACTAACTTCTCGTGGAGGATTAACTTGAACACAGGCGATTAAAAAAATTGAAAGACCAATGATTAATGGAAATTTCATGGTGACTCTACTAAATTAAGTTTTAGATGCCGGCGACTTTTATCTTTAACTTTTCCAACTAGTTGACCACAAGCTGCATCAATATCTTCACCGCGCGTACGCCTTATCGTCGTTATTAGATCTGCAGAATGTAAAATATCTCTAAAACGATTAATTGAGACCGCAGATGAGCATTGATAATTTGAATTTGGAAAAGGATTAAAAGGAATTAAATTAATTTTAGCCGGGATATTTTTTAATAACTTAATTAATGCTCGTGCGTCGGCACTGGAATCATTAATACCCTCAAGCATCACATATTCAAAAGTTATTTTGCGGCGAGGTGTAAGTTTTACATTTTCACGACAGGCAGCCATTAATACTTTTAGTGGATATTTTTGGTTAATGGGAACTAAAATATTACGCAATTCATCATTTGCAGCATGAAGTGATACCGCAAGACTAACATCACATATTTCAGTTAAACGATAGATGGCTGGAACTACACCTGAAGTACTAATGGTGACTCGCCGTTTTGATAAACCATAAGCAAGATCATCCATCATTAAATTCATCGCCTTGACTACATTATCAAAATTCAATAACGGTTCACCCATTCCCATCATCACTACATTAGTGATCCGTTTTTCTGTGCCTAAACGATTTTGAGCCACATAAAGTTGCCCAATAATTTCTGATACTGTTAAATTACGATTAAATCCCTGTTGAGCCGTTGAGCAAAAAGTACAGGCTAACGCACAGCCGATTTGAGAAGAAACACACAGTGTCCCTCGTTTTTCTTCAGGAATAAAGACGGTTTCAATTCGATTGTTACAGCCCATTTGTATTACCCATTTTCGCGTTCCATCGGCGGCAATTTGTTCAGTAATAATTTCAGGGGCTTCTATGATACAATTTTCTTTTAAATTCGCACGTAAAACTTTACTAAGATTGGTCATTTCATCAATATCACCAACTTGTTCTTGATAAAGCCATTTTAAAACTTGGGTAGCACGAAAGGGTTTCTCGCCAATTGAGGCAAAAAAGGCCTCCATGCCTTTTCTGTCTAAGTCCAATAAATTAATCGTGGACACTTAACGAACGCGCTCACAGAGTTCATTATCAGAGAAAAAATAACTAATTTCTCTTGCCGCTGTTTCGGTTGCATCTGAACCATGAACGGCATTTTCATCAATGCTGTCTGCAAAATCTGCACGAATAGTCCCTGCGTCTGCTTCTTTAGGGTTTGTTGCTCCCATGAGATCACGGTTTGCAAGCACTGCATTTTCACCTTCCAAGACTTGCATGATGACAGGCCCTGAAATCATAAAACTAACGAGATCATTAAAAAAAGGACGTTCTTTATGTTCGGCATAAAAACCTTCCGCTTGGTCTTTGGTTAATTGAATCATTTTAGCCGCGACAATATGCAAGCCCTTTGCTTCAAAGCGACCATAAATTTGTCCGATAACATTTTTAGCGACTGCATCAGGTTTTATGATAGAAAAAGTACGTTCTAAAGCCATGTTTTACTCCTTAATGGATAGTTGAAAATTTTGTGGGTAATACAATTATAATAATGAGTGATTATAAAATGATTAGGGACGCATGCCTTGTAAATTACTTTTCATACCTCGCATCATATTGGTTAAATTACCTTTTTTCATCCGCTTCATCATTTTTTGCATCATTTTATATTGTTTTAAAATACGGTTGACATCTTGTAATTCCTGACCGCAACCTACAGCAATTCGGCGTTTACGACTGCCTTTTATAAGCTCTGGTGTATGACGTTCCTGCTTTGTCATTGAATTAATAACACCTATTTGTCGTGCTAAGGCTTTATCATTTACTTGATCTTTTAAATGTGCTGGAACTTCATTAATACCAGGCAATTTATCCATCATAGATTGAACCCCACCCATATTTTGCATTTGTTCAAGTTGTTCACGAAAGTCTTCTAAATCAAAGCCCTTTCCTTTCATAACTTTACGAGCTAGACGATCTGCTTTTTGTTTATCGGTTTTTTGCTCAATTTCCTCAATCAGCGATAACATATCGCCCATACCAAGAATACGAGAGGCAATCCGTTCAGGATGAAAAGGTTCTAAAGCATCGGCTTTTTCACCCATTCCAATAAATTTAATGGGTTTACCAGTGATATGTCGAACCGATAAGGCTGCTCCACCTCTGGCATCCCCATCGGCTTTGGTTAAGATTACACCTGTTAACGGCAGAGCATCATTGAATGCTTTAGCGGTATTTGCCGCATCTTGTCCTGTCATACTATCGACAACAAACAAAGTTTCAACAGGATTAATTGCTGAATGAAGAGCTTTAATTTCACTCATCATCTCTTCATCTATATGTAAACGTCCTGCGGTATCAACAATAACCACATCTAAGAATTTCTTTTTTGCGGCTTCAATGGCATTATTGGCAATATCAACAGGTTTTTGCGAGCTATCACTTTCAAAAAAGGTTAGCTCTGAATCATTGGCTAAGGTTTCTAATTGTTTTATCGCCGCAGGACGATAAATATCCGCACTGACCACGCCTACTTTTTTCTTTTTATTTTTTTGTAGCCATAGCCCTAATTTAGCAACAGTGGTGGTTTTACCTGCACCTTGTAAACCTGCTATTAAAATAACAGCGGGTGGATTTGCTTTAAGATCTAATTCTTCATTAGCATCTCCCATCACCTTAACTAGTTCATTTTGAACGACTTTGACTAAAGCTTGCCCTGGTGTTAGGCTGGTTTGCACCTCTTTACCTAAGGCACTTTTTTTCAGAGTGGTAATGAAATCAGTCACTACAGGTAAGGCAACATCGGCTTCTAATAACGCCATTCGCACTTCACGTAAGGTCGCTTTTATATTATTTTCAGTAAGTCTGCCCTGACCTTTTATTTTTTTAAAGGTGCTATTTAAACGGTCGGTTAAATTATCAAACATAGGTATATTTTTAGGTCATTATCAATTCAAATAGGTATCCATAGGCTAAAATTCAGTTAAGATGAACTCCTAAGCATTAGGACAAACAGGTCGGGTATATTACCATAAGTAGGAATTACAAGTAATTAATCAAAGGGCAATCTTTTAATAACTGATGAGTTTTCAGGTTGATATTTCTGAAAATAATTGATTATTCCGTATACTAATAGGGATGTACAAGCCGTAAATCTATACAAATAATGATATTATGCAGTATGTTTATCAGCTTCATAATAATTAATATGCGTTTTTACTTTTTGTTGGTCATTCCCTTTTTCTTAGCAATAAACTTATCTTGTTCAGTTGATGTTAAAAAAGTTCCTTTGCCTATTGAACTTCCTAAGGTATTTTCAAAAACAGGCTCTAATCCACTGATACAAAAATGGTGGCAGGTTTTTAATGATAACCAGCTTAACCAATTAATGGAACAGGCTCTTAGTCATAATTTTTCATTGCGTTCAGCATTTAACCGCGTAGAGCAGGCAAGGTCTATTGCTAAAAAAATAGGAGCGCCTTTAATACCAACAGTTGATGCTAATTTTAACGTTTCACGTAAAATGACTGATGCTCTTAGTACAGATGGTTTTAGTTTAGGATTAATTGCCAGCTATGAAGTTGATTTATGGGGACGAATTCGAGCTAATCTACATGCCGCAGAATTAGATTTTCATGTAGTTGAAGAAGATTTACAAACTATAGCAATTTCACTTACTGCCGAAATTGCGAATAGTTGGTATCGGTTAATTGAACAGCGTCAGCAATTAATTTTGCTAAAACAACAAATTAGTATTAGTGATAACCAAAATGAAATCTTAAAATTACGCTTTAGGGCTTCACAAGCAACAGCGGCGGATGTATTTCAACAACAACAATTATTAGAAAATATCAACGGCAATAAAATTACTGTTATTGCCACTATTAAGGTATTAGAACACCAGCTAGCGGTGTTATTAGGGGAAACTCCAGCAACCATTAATCTTCCCACAACCAATCAATTTCCTGTTATTCCTGCTTTACCACAAACAGGATTAACCACAGATTTTATTCAACGTCGCCCTGATTTGCGAAAAGCTTATTTTAAAGTGCAAGCTGCCGACCAACGTATTGCTGCAGCGATTGCTGATCGGTTTCCTAAAATTAGTCTTGCCGCAGGTATTGATACTTCTTCACCTAATTTACAATCGTTATTTAATAACTGGTTAGCAACTTTAGCAGGGAATTTAGTGTTACCTCTCATTGATGGTAATCGTCGAATTGCAGAAGTTGAGCGTAATCAGGCGGTTGCAAAGGAAGCTTTAAATAATTATGCGACATTTTTATTAAAAGCATTGCAAGAAACTGAGGATGCACTCATTCAACAACAACAACAACAACAATTAGTTGAGAGTTTAAATAAACAATTACAGCTATCTAAACAAGCGACTGAACAAATTAAATTACGCTATATGAATGGTGCCGAAACTTTTTTACGCGTGTTAACGATTAGCTTAAGCCAACAAAGTTTAGAACGTGATAAATTACTAGCTCAACGACAGTTAATTGAATATCACATTGCCTTGTATCGTGCATTATCAGGGGCTTTTTTAGTCACCACTAACTTCATGGAAAATGAATCATTAGTCATCAATTAATAAAATTTTATGACTCATGATTAAACCCGTTATATAATAGAATAATATTCCTTTTAAACACGAGGTGTTAAAAGCATGAAAGTAAGAGCAAATTTTTCCTTAGTATTTAACCTGGACAAATGTATCGGTTGTCATACTTGTTCTGTAAGCTGTAAAAATGTTTGGACGAACCGTAAGGGTGTAGAATACGCTTGGTTTAATAATGTTGAATCTAAGCCTGGTATTGGTTATCCCCAAAATTGGGAAGATCAAGAAAAGTGGAATGGCGGCTGGGAAATGAATAAAGGAAAATTAGAATTAAAATCAGGGAGTCGTCGCAAACGTTTACGTAATATTTTTATGAATCCAGATATGCCTTTGATTGATGATTATTACGAACCATTTACTTATAATTATGCTCATCTTCAAAATAGCCCACTAGTTGAAGCCGCACCAACAGCTCGCCCTTATTCTTTGTTAGATGGTAGTCAAATGGATAAAATTGCTTGGGGGCCTAACTGGGAAGATGGGTTAGCAGGAGAGTTTGAAAACCGTGGTAAAGATACCAATTTTAAGGATATTGAAAAACAAGTTTACGCTGAATTTGAAAATTCCTTTCAGATGTTTTTACCTAGAATGTGTAATCATTGTATTAATCCTTCTTGTGTCGCTTCTTGTCCGTCAGGTGCAATGTATAAGCGTGAAGAAGATGGAATTGTGTTAGTTGACCAAGATAAATGCCGTAGTTGGCGGATGTGTATTAGTAATTGTCCCTATAAAAAAGTTTTTTATAATTGGGAATCTGGAAAAGCTGAAAAATGTACAGGCTGTTACCCTCGAGTTGAATCAGGTTTACCAACGGTGTGTTCAGAAACTTGTGTAGGTAGAATTCGTTATAACGGCGTGATGTTATATGATGCTGACCGTATTTCTGAATTAGCGTCAATGGATGATACTCAAGATTTATATCAAGCACAATTAGATATTTTCTTAGATCCAAATGACCCAGAGGTTATTAAACAGGCAAAAGAAGACGGTATCCCAGAGTCATGGATGGAAGCTGCGAGAAATTCACCGATTTATAAAATGGTTGTTGAATGGAAGGTTGCATTTCCATTGCATCCTGAATTTAGGACTATGCCTATGGTTTGGTATATACCGCCTTTATCTCCAGTACAATCACAAATTGACCAAGGTAATTTAGAAACAGCGCCAGATGGGGTGATTCCGAAGCTTGAAAACTTACGAATGCCGATTAAATATCTAGCTAATATGCTCACTGCGGGAAAAGAAGAGCCTGTTGTTTTAGCATTAAAACGCATGATTGCGATGCGAAGTTATTATCGCTCATTAAATGTTGAGGGTAAAACTGATTTAGCAGTGTTAAAAGAAGTCGGGTTAAACGAAACTCAAGTTAAAGAAATGTACCGCTATATGGCGATTGCGAATTATGAAGATCGTTTTGTGATTCCAACTAGCCACGAAGAATTACGCCAAGAAGACCCTTATGCTTTTCAAGGACAAAATGGGTTTAGCTTTGGTAATGAAGGCTGTAGCATTAGTTCTAAAGCGTCATTATTTCCTGAAAAGCGTAAAAAAATGGAACATGTGATGGAGTTCAAACCTTGGCAACCAGCGGCAAAAATTGCAGATGGTGAGAATGGCTAATGCAAATTTATAAAATTCTTTCTTTATTATTAGAATACCCTAAAGCGGAATTACGTGAACATTGGAATGAGATTAAAGCATTAATTCCAACATTGGAACATACGGATCATGAAGATCAGCAGGCATTATTAAGCTTTATGGAATGGGCCGGTAATTTATCACTGACCGAATATCAAGCGCATTATGTTAATACCTTTGATTTTACTCCTGACAATGCTCTGTATATAACCCATCATTTGTTTGAGGAACAAGATAGAGAACGAGGGCCTGCTTTAGTTGATTTATCTGAGTATTATAAAGCTGAAGGCTTTGAAATTTCAGAAGGTGAATTACCTGATTATTTGCCACTGGTACTTGAATATGTCTCCACGTTAGTGACTGAAATTGATGTTCGTTTATTCTTACAACAAAGCGCGCATGTTTCCGAAATCATTGCTACAAACCTTGAAAAAATAAACAGTCCATACGCACAGCTATTACGAATAGTTCAGCGTCATGGTCGTCTTGTTGATATTGCAGCTTAGGAATACTCATGGAAAATCTACTTTTTAGTATCTATCCGTATATTGCCCTGACTACTTTTTTAGTCGGTAGTTTAATACGTTTTGACCGCGAACAATATACTTGGAAGGCTGATTCTAGCCAGCTTTTTGAAAAAGAACAATTACGCAAAGGCAGTATTTTATTTCACATCGGTGTTTTAGCGTTATTTTTTGGACATGCGGGAGGGCTACTGACGCCCCATTCATGGTTTTTAGGCTTGGGTATTTCTGATATGGCACATCAATATGTTGCTATTATTGCAGGAACTATTTTCGGTTCTATTTGTATGATGGGGGGAGTCATTTTATGGAAACGTCGAATGAATAATCAACGTGTTCGAGCAAATAGTCATTTCATGGATATTTTTATTCTGGATTGGTTATTAGTTACTTTAGCTGTAGGCTTATTAACTATCCCTCTTTCTTTTTATCATGCTATTAATGGTGATGCCTCGGCAATGGTTTCATTAGCTAATTGGGCGCAAAGTGTGATTAGTTTACAAGCTAACTCAACATTATTATCTGAGGTTGGTTTTTTGTATAAAATTCATTTATTCTTAGGAATGAGTGTGTTTTTATTATTTCCATTTACACGTTTAGTTCATGTTTGGAGCGTGCCTTTAGGTTACTTAATACGTCCTTATCAAATTGTACGCAGTAAATATGTACGCTATCGTTGATTGAAATTTTTTTAGACACTACAATTTCGTAATAGCATTCCTTCAAAGAATGCTATTACAATGTAAAATAGAAAAATTTAGCCGACTCTTATCTATTTAATAAATTCCCAACGACGATTAATAAACCCTTCTAAAGGTTGGTACTGAGTTTTATAAGCCATTTTTTGACAATTAGCAATCCAAAACCCTAGATAAACATAATCAATTCCTAGTTGTTGAGCTTGTTCAATTTGCCATAGCACTGCATAAACTCCGAGGCTATAGATTGAAAGTTTAGGTTCAAAAAACGTATAAACGGCCGATAAAGCATTATCAAGAAAATCAACAACGGCAACAGCGGCAAGTTGGTCTTCAATATAAAATTCAATAAAGCAGGTTTTACACCATGAGCTGCTTAAAAAATCAATAAATTCATCTGCCGTCGATGATGCCATACCACTATTAGGGTGTTTGTATTGTTGATAGCGCATATAAAGGTCATAATGCTGTTGTTTAAAAACTGCCGCTTTTACATTGACAGTGGTTTTTTTATTTTTTTTCAAACAGCGTTTTTGATTACGACTTAGTTTGAATTGTGCTGTGGGAATACGACAAGAAACGCATTCGGAACACTCGGGACAACGTGGGCTATAAACATCATCACCACTACGTCTAAAACCATGAGTAATGAGTTTAGAATAAAGTACATTATTAAGTGGAAATGCAGGACTAACAAAGGCTGTTTGCGATTTTCTATTCTCTAAATAACTGCATGATTGTGGGGGGCTAACCAATAGGGAAATAGAACTCATATATTTTTCCATGCTGAAGGGCTGGGTGATTTGAGACGATAATTAGTTACTTTTTTCATAAAATCATCTCGATTAATTTCATACGCGCCAAGACTGGATAAATGGTCACTATGCACTTGGCAATCAATTAATTGATAACCCCATAAATGTAATTGCTTAACTAATTGTGCAAATACAACTTTAGAGGCATCTGTTTGCCGATAAAACATGGATTCACCGAAAAAAACTTGTCCAAGAGCAACTCCATAAAGTCCACCAACTAATTTACCTTCTTGCCAGGCTTCGGCTGAATGAGCAATTCCTTGTAGATGAAGCTGATTATATGCTTGTTTCATTTCTTCACTAATCCACGTACCTTCAATATAATGACGTGTTGCACTACAAGCTTCTATAACCTCTGAAAACGCCTTATCAACAGTTAGCTGAAAACGTTGTTGTCGAATGGTTTTCGCCAAACTGCGAGATAGTTTTAATTCAGTTGGAGTTAGAATAAGACGAGGGTTAGGTGACCACCAAAGAATAGGCTCATCAGGATTAAACCATGGGAATATTCCTTGTTTATAGGCATTCATAAGTCGGGTTGTTGATAAACAACCGCCAACAGCTAATAAACCATTCGGGTCTGTTAATGCTGTTTTTAAGGGAGGAAATAATTCTTTTGGGTTAGTTGAATCAAGTAGCGTTAATTTCATGTATTCTTAAATTAGATTTAAATATTCATTCAAATTGTAAAAAATAGATAATATTTTACAACAATACTTTAGCTTTTACTCCCAATCTCTTTCTTTGATAGTGGATGCTTGTTCATAAAAACGGTTTGCCTCATTTATTCGGTTTAGCTTGGTTAATGATTTTGCTTTTTTAATTAAATTAATTTTACTGGTTGGGTTTAACTTTTGGGCATTATTATAAGAGATTAGAGCATTTTTGAATTGTTTAAGGCGCATAAAAACATCCCCTAAATTTCGATAATTTTCATCACTATTTTCATTTAAAATAACGGCTTTAGCAAATAATTCTTTAGCCTCAAGAAAGTTTTTATTTTTATACAAGGCCAACCCTAAATTACGCCAATTTTTATCATCATTCGGTGCAAGACCTAATGCTTTACTAAAAGCTTTGATGGCTTCATTAAACTGGCTATTTTTCATTAGTTCTAACCCTAATATTTTCCAATTTTCAATCTGATTTGGATTAATTGAGACTACATTATTTAAAGTGTTAATGGATTCTTGATATTTTCCTAATGAACTTAATGCCTGCGCTAATTTTCTTAAAATATCATCATTTTTAGGTAAGATAACTAATGCTTGTTGATAATTAGCAACGGCAGTTTTAAGTTGTATTTTTTGTTTAGTTTTAACATTTTCTAAGACTAAAATATCGGCAATTAATTCTAAAATAGCAGCATTACTAGGGGGTTCTTCGTTGGCTGTATTTAATAACCATAATGCTTTGCCATGTTGTTGTTTTTGCATTAAGGTTTTTGCTAAAGCTAACACAATTTGGTTATTATTAGGTGCAAGTTCATATCCTTTATTCAACGCTCTTTCTGCTGCATCCCATTTTTTTTGATAACTTAACGATAATCCATAATAAAGCCAACCACTAGGGTTATTGTGAGATTCTTCAGTAATTTTTTTGAATAAAACCTCTAATTCTAAGCTATTTTTTTCAGTGACAAGCTCCTCTTTCATTAAATAAAGAATCTCTAATACTTCTTTTTTATACTGTTGTTGTTCATCAATTTTTACTAATCCAATTACAGTTCCGATAATAACGCTGATAAAAATAAACGTAGCTATGTATTTAACAGCCGTAGAATATCTTTTGCTTTTTAATAAATAACTATGAGATTTTTCAAAATCACAGCCATAATATTCGGCCCAAATTTTATTAAATTTCCCTTGCTTAGACCATAACCATAAATTATCTAACTGTGATGATTTAAGAAGCTTACTGCCATTTCTATCATACTCATGAGCAAGAGTATTTAATTGCTGATAATTTTTTTGAACTAGCTTTTCTTTTTCTATCCAATTTTTTAGTCGTTGCCAATGAGAGACAATAACATCATGACTAATTTCTATGAGAGTATCAACTTTAAGCTCTTCAGGATGCGCGGGTTTTAAAAATTCTCTCCCAGGTGTACGAAAAACATTAATAACGTTAATAACCTCATTAATTGAAGTTTCTGCAAGTGTCGCAATATCTTCAAGTTTAACGGGATGCTGTAATAATTGTGGGTTATTATCATCTGTAATTGCCGTTAATCGACGAAATAAAATTTCGGCTATCTGAGGTTGGTTATCATTTAAATAATAATAAGTTTCATCAAGATGCTGAGGAAGTGCGTTATTAAAACTACCCAGTCGGGGTTTTTTATAAGCATCAAGAGTTAAGTGATGTTTCTCTATCACAACGCTTAAACTCCAAATTCGGGTTAATAAATGTTGTAGTAAAGGTAATTGCTCCTGACTACCGTCCATTATTTCTAATAAATGCTCGGCTAATTCAGGGGAGAAATCAGTGGTATAACTATCTGTTAAATTTTTATTGTTTTTATCCTTAAGTTTCTTTGCTTGAACACGCATTGTTTCAGATTCAAGAACCGATTGCTGATGAATTCGGTTAATTTCTGCCTGGGCATTATAGGTGTTTGTTTCAAGCTGTTGATTAGAAATCTTTTTTTTCACTAAAGTTTCTTTTTTTGTGGTCTCTTGGTGTTTAAATTTAATCACTCGTATTGGCTCAATCATTACAATTTTTAATTGTTGTTTAGTCAAATGAGGAGTTAAAAAGAGATTGTTTTTTATCAGATCTTCTAGTTTTGGAAATAACGCTACTTGATTTAAATAAGCAGAACGAAGCGTAATGATGACATGAATATGATTAGTTGCTGTTGGTTTTAAAGGATGCTGTTGACTACTGTCTATCAAAAAATCAATAAATTCTTGGGCTTTTTCTTTATCTTGTTGCCAAAGATGAAAAATATCCTCAAACTGGTCGCAAATTAACAAGAGTTTATGACCTTTAGGCAATGGTTTTTGGGCTAGAAGCGTATGTAAACTTTGACTACTCTGGATTAGATTTTGTCTTAAAAAACGTCTAGCGCTGGATACGCTTTTAAAACGTTTTAAAAAAGAATCACCCAAGGCATCGGGTTTTAATAAGCTATTACTAAGTTGAAGGAATGGAGCTGAGTAAGGACGAAAATTAGCAATATGCCATTTGATAACACCATTATTTTCATTGTTTTGTAATAATTTAGCTTCTAAGCCAGCAGACATTAAGGAGCTTTTTCCTGAATACGCTTCACCAATAACTACAAAAAATGTGGTTTTTTCTAATAAATATAATAATTCATTAACACAATGATCGCGTCCGAAAAATAATTCGTGATCATCTCGACGAAAAGGACGTAAACCAACATAAGGCATTTTATTCATAATTTTACAATAGCGATCAAAGAAGAATAAATTTATTTTTTACTACGCTAAGAAATGTAGAAAACGGTATAGTATATTGCCATTAGCTTGGTTTTTCCTTTAATAAAGCATAAAAGATTTTATTATTTATTAAAAATCCACCTCATTTCAATAATAGACAAGGTTTGAAAATGAAATTACCCAATAAATTCACCTATAAATTTTTAGTTAGTGTAGCGATTATTGTCGCTATTAATTCAGTAAGCTATGCTAAAGAATCTAATGTATTAAGCGTTGTCACCGGTGATTGGAATCAAGATAATAACTTAGATGCGGCGGTATTAATGAAAAATAACGATCATGTTGAGCTTTATATTTTTTTAGCTAATACAAGCAATAAACTTCAACAAAGCTTATACAAACAAGATATTGTTTGGATGGGAAGAATGGAAGGCACAAAACCTTATCTTCAGGCGAGCAAAAAAACGGGTTCACTCTTAATACACTCAGAAAATGATAGCATTGGTAGAAATCGTTGGAATCAAGTATTAACAGTTACTTATAGGAGTAAAAATTTTATGATAAGTGGTTATACCTATACTAGTTACGATACTTTAAATCCTAATAGTTCTTTGTCTTGTGACATTAATCTTTTTACAGGAACAGGCTTTAAAAATAAAAAATCCTTGAAAATTACCGCCCAAAAAATAAAACTTACAAACTGGACTGATGATAATATTCCAAAAGAGTGTATTTCAGACTAAAGGGCGTTAATATAGCAAATAGGGTAATTATTATATCTTGATAATACATCTTTGTAATTTTACAAGCTTAAATAGAAACCGCCTTTTTTTACTGTAAAAGAACTTAGACGTATAATAAAGTACATTTTTTAAGTTTCACCGCTAATATAGAGTTATTAATGAAGAATAATTTAACAATGGCAACCGCCATTCCAGACGATATTGATTCAACCGAAACCCAAGAGTGGCTAGATTCTTTACAAGCTGTTTTAGAAGTAGATGGTCATGAGCGAGTTCATTTTTTAATTGAAAAATTGGTTGATTTAGCAAGGAAAGCAGGATCAGACATCCCTTTTAGTGCTAATACAGCCTACCTTAATACCATTCCTGTTGCTTTACAGCCGCGTTTTCCAGGCGATACCACCATTGAGCGAACGATACGTTCTTATGTCCGTTGGAATGCGATGGTTATGGTGTTAAAAGCCAATAAAGGCACGAATGTTGGCGGACATATTGCAAGTTTTGCTTCTTTAGCTACCTTGTATGATGTGGGGCAAAATCATTTTTGGCATGGGGCATCAGATGCACACGGCGGGGATTTAATCTTTTTTCAAGGGCATTCTTCCCCTGGAAATTATGCGCGTGAATTTTTGCTGGGGCGTTTAACTAAAGAGCAAATGGATAGTTTTCGCCAAGAAGTAGCTGGTAATGGCTTATCTTCTTATCCCCATCCGTGGTTAATGTCTGATTTTTGGCAGTTTCCAACAGTTTCTATGGGCTTAGGGCCTATTATGTCAATTTATCAAGCACGGTTTATGCGTTATATGCAAGGACGTGATTTTATTGAAATGAAAAACCGTAAAGTCTGGGCATTTTTAGGCGATGGCGAAACCGATGAACCCGAAACTTTAGGAGCAATCGGGATGGCTGGGCGTGAAAAATTAGATAATTTAATTTTTCTGGTTAATTGTAATTTACAACGTTTAGATGGCCCAGTCCGAGGTAACGGTAAAATCATTCAAGAACTCGAAGGGGTTTTTCGAGGAGCAGGTTGGAATGTTATTAAAGTGGTTTGGGGGCGGCGTTGGGATTCACTATTAGAACGTGATAAAGAAGGCTTAATTAGTAAACGAATGATGGAGTGTGTTGATGGGGATTATCAAACCTTTAAATCTAAAGATGGGGCTTATGTTCGTAAACACTTTTTTAATACGCCAGAATTACAAGCTTTAGTTGTTGATTTAACTAATCGTGATATTTGGGCGTTAAATAGGGGAGGGCATGATCCAATTAAAGTGTTTAGTGCTTATCAAGCAGCGATTAATCATCAAGGACAACCCACGGTTATCTTAGCAAAAACAGTTAAAGGTTATGGCATGGGTGAATCAGGAGAAGCCCAAAATACCTCGCATCAACAAAAGAATATGAGTATCGAATCACTACGGCGTTTTCGAGATAAATATGACTTGATCGTCACCGATGCAGAATTAGTCGACTTACCTTATTTAACCTTTGAAGAAGGTTCAAAAGAACTTAATTATATGCGTAAGCGTCGTGTAGATTTAGGCGGTTATTTACCTAGCAGGCGTAAAAAAGCGAATACACTGATTGTTCCTGAATTATCGGCTTTCAACAGTTTATTAAAAGCCAGTCGAAAAAGTCATGATATATCGACAACGATGGCGTTTGTAAAAATCCTAAATATTTTGGTAAAAGATAAAAATATTGGGAAACAAATTGTCCCGATTGTCCCTGATGAATCCCGAACGTTTGGAATGGAAGGCATGTTTCGTCAATTGGGTATTTGGTCACAAGTCGGACAACTTTATACCCCGCAAGATGCTGAACAATTGATGTTCTATAAGGAAGATAAAAAAGGACAAGTTTTACAAGAAGGGATTAATGAGGCGGGCGGTTTATGTGATTGGATTGCAGCAGGCACAGCCTATTCAACCCATGGGGTGTCGATGATTCCTTTTTTCATTTATTATTCAATGTTTGGTTTTCAACGGATTGCCGACCTTATATGGGCAGCGGCAGACCAACGTACTCGTGGGTTTTTATTAGGCGCGACCGCAGGTAGAACGACTTTAAATGGCGAAGGATTACAACATGAAGACGGGCATAGTCATATTTTTGCCGCGACTGTGCCTAATTGTCTTAGTTATGACCCCACGTTTGCTTATGAATTAGCGGTTATTATTCAAGATGGTTTAAGACGCATGTATACCGAGCAAGAGGATGTTTTTTATTACATCACGGTAATGAATGAAAATTACGAACATCCTGCCTTACCTGAAGGGGTTGAAAAGGATATATTAAAAGGCATGTATTTATTTCAATCAGCCTTAGAAACTGAAACGCTTAGTGTGCAGTTACTAGGCTCTGGAGTTATTTTTAATGAACTCCTTTATGCGGCTGAATTATTGAAAAATGATTGGCAGATTGGCGCGAGTTTATGGAGTTGTCCTAGTTTTACCGAACTTGCTCGTGATGCTCAAGGGTGTGAACGTTGGAATCGTTTAAATCCAACTAAAGCCGCTAAAAAATCGCATATTGAAAATTGTTTAAGTGATATAACTACGCCTATTATTGCAGCCAGTGATTATATACGCGCTTTTCCAGAACAAATTAGAGCTTATATTCCTAGTTCGTATACGGTTTTAGGGACAGATGGTTTTGGTCGTTCAGATACGCGTGAAAATTTACGCAGCTTTTTTGAAGTCAATCGTTATCATATTGTCATCGCGGCTTTAAAAAGTTTGGCAGATGCAGGAAAATTTGAGTTGGCTAAAGTTGAAGTGGCTATTGCTAAATATGATATTGACCCCGATACAACCGCCCCTTGGTTAAGGTAATAAATAAGGATAAACATGAGCGATATAATTGAATTAAAAGTGCCTGATATAGGCAATGTTACCGAAGTCGAAGTCATTGAAGTTTCAGTTCAACCGGGTGATGTGGTTGAATTAGAGCAGTCTTTGTTAGTCATGGAAACTGATAAAGCCTCAATGGAATTACCCTCAATTGCCGCAGGAACGATACAAGCGGTAAGTGTTAAAGTCGGTGATAAAGTTTCAGAGGGAACAGTCGTTGCAACTTTACTTATGAGTGCCGTAGATGCTAATGAGGTGAGTGACGATTCTTTAAAAACAAAGGAAGCGGAGACCAATAAAAAAGAAGAAGTTATTGAGAAAAGTCAAACAATACTCACTGTGCCTAAACATGAACCCCCTATTGTAGCCGTAGAAACGGTTGTGAATCATAGCAATACAGCTCATGCTGCGCCAGGTGTTCGACATTTTGCGAGAGAATTAGGGGTTGATTTATCACTGATAACATCAGGCAGTGGACGTAAGGGACGCATTTTAAAAAATGATGTAAAAAGTTTTGTTAAGCAAACGTTGTCTACAAAAAAAGCAGTGAGTAATAATATCGGTTCAGGGATTCCTGCGTTACCTGTGATTGATTTTACTCAGTTTGGGGCAACCGAAGAAAAACCACTCACTAAAATTAAACGATTAACGGGCAAGCATTTAAGTTGTAATTGGCTTAATTTACCCATGGTTACTCAGCATGAAGAAGCTGATATTACTGAGATGGAGACGTTTAGAAAAGCATTAAATATTGAGCAAGTCGCCGCACAAAAAATTAAAGTGACCCCGTTAGCCTTTATTATCAAAGCGGTATTAGCGGCAATGAAAATTTATCCTCAGTTTAATAGTTCATTATCATCGGATGGTCAGCGTTTAATTTATAAAAAATATTTTAATATTGGGATTGCGGTTGATACGCCGAATGGACTTGTTGTTCCCGTGATTAAAGCGGCAGATCAACAAAGTATTTTAGAATTAGTCGATTCAATGAGAACATTAAGTGCTAAAGCACGAGAAGGTAAATTATTAGCCCGTGATATGCAAGGCGGCTGTTTTACCATTTCTAGTTTAGGGGGTATTGGGGGAACAGGCTTTACCCCTATTGTGAATGCGCCAGAAGTAGCAATTTTAGGGGTGGCAAAGGCAGCAATGAAACCTATTTGGAATGGAAAGGATTTTGACCCGAAACTGATGCTACCGCTTGATTTAACTTATGACCATCGAGTAATTGATGGGGCTGATGGAGCGCGTTTTGTCGTGACTATTGCTAAATATTTGCAAGATGTGCGGCGTTTATTATTGTAAATCTTTTATCACTTACCAGTAAATCCACTTCACTTGACTATAAAACTGTTACTTTTTACGGTCAAGTGATTTGCTAGTTAGATGTCATTATAATTTGGAATTGCTGGTTGTTTAGCTACCCATTCAATTAATTTATTATGTACTGCTAAGACTTTTCTTTTGGCATGTTTGCCATTATGTAAAATAGCGACTACATAGGTTTTCCCATTTTCAGCCTTCACATAACCCGCAACACCTCTTGCATCACGTAATGTCCCTGTTTTCATAAAACTTTTTCTAGCAGCAACTGTTCCTCGCATTCGTCGCCTTAATGTTCCATCAACTCCCATAATAGGCAGAGATTTTAATAAGTAATTGCGATTAGAACTTTGATAAGCATTTAATAATAATTCACCGACATGACGTGCTGAAATTCTACCTGTTCTACTCAGTCCTGAACCATTTTCAATTTGCAATTTTGAAAAATCTAAACCACGACTGGCATACCATTGTCTTATTTTCTCCGCCCCTTTATTAAGCGTTGCAGGTGTGCCTGCTTTGGCAGCAATACTTAAAAATAATTGTCGTGCCATAACATTATTACTTTTCTTATTGACTAAGGGTAATATGTCTTTAACTGCTTTCCCTTTAATGCTAAATAATAACTGAGAATTATTAGGAATTTTAGCGATGATTAATTTTTTACCGTCAATTGAACCACCCATTTCAGTGGTCCATATTTTCCTAAAACTGCCATTAACCATATTCACCGCTTTGGAAATAACCAGAGTATATTTACGTTGACCACAACGGCTTGATAACGAACCATTAAAATAAATATATTTTTTATGAGCTTTAGATTTTGCACTCATAATAGGACTAGCATATCGCCCTCGACACTTTACATTTTTAAGTTTTACCTGATTAACTAAAGTAACATTTTTATCAGGATAAAGTGACATAATACTGACCGATTTAGATCTTGGTGTAAGATATAATTCACTAACTCCCTCGTTATAAAGAAGAGCATCAGGTAGTGCATTATAGCGAGCATAAGTTTTACCATCAAAATCCCCCGTACTTTTTTTATTAGGGGCAAAATAAGTATTATCAAGGACTAAATTACCAGTGATTTTTTTAACTCCGTGGTTACGTAAACCTTTAAGTAATAGTCTTAAGTCATTTGGTTTAAAATTAGGATAACCATAACCTTTTAGGTATAAATCACCATATAAAACTCCTTTTGAAATAACTCCTGTATTATAAAGTTCCATCGGCCACTGATAATTTGCCCCTAATATTCCTAAAGCGGCATAAGTAGTAATTAATTTCATAACCGAAGCTGGGTTTCTAGGAACATCTGCATTAAAAGTTAACAAAGGAGTAGGGCTTCTAATCTCATGAATATAAGCACTCATACCTTTTCCACTAATTTTTTTAGAGCGTAGTAAATCCACAATTTCTTTTGGAAGTTTGGTTAATAATCCAGGCAGTGGTTTTTTTAAGTTGATTTTTTTAATTTTTGAGACGGAAATCTTTTTCTGTTGTACTTTAGTTTTAATGGAAATCTTTTTCTGCTGTACTTTAGTTTTAACTTGAACGTTTTCTTTTATAGGTTGAGACTCTGTGATAACAGGCGTACTTGTGCAAGCCATTTCTACTAAACCTAAAAAAAAGACCAGTAAGAAACTTTTTAAAATTGTTTTCGATATAGTCATAAGGATAAATTCAGGCTGTTTTTTAAAACGATTATTTTTCTTTTCATAGGTATGAATGTTGATTAGAGATTTACGTTTCCAACCAACCTCTTTTTTGTAATTCATTCTCTAATTTTTTACTTGTATTGGTAAGTGTTAAAACAAAACCCTGAGCTATCTGAATAGCAGAAACCAGTATGTCTAAATCTTCAATATAATCATGCACCAT
>DAOUSN010000075.1 GCA_030627205.1 Methylococcaceae bacterium | reverse complement strand
CTAGACACTTATTAAAGAGGATAGAAATAGAAAAGCGAATTAGTGAAGCTATAGAATTTGGATTTATAACAGAGTATTACGAAAATAATAATAAAACAGGTTTAAAAGATATATTGCCAAGATTATTAAAATAATTTTTGCACCTGACCCTACAAGTCTACAGTTATTCTTAAGGAAAGAAAGGGATTTTGCACAATGCAAGACTTGACCCCTTCTTCTAAATTGGCTGACGAATGATTATTGAATAAATCTAAAATACGCGGTACACTTCGGTAAGAAACAACCGCGTTCAAAACCAATAAAACACAGAAGCTACGTGTTTCAGATGCCTGAGTTATTTCGACAACATTGGTGTTGTCAGACGTTTTTTTAAGCTTATTATCTTGTTCAAAAACATCAATTTGTTTTTGAGTTCAGCTATTTTTTCTTGATGGCGTTTTTCGGTTTTTCGATGTTCACGGTTTTCATTAGCACGTAGATTTGCTTTAGACTTCCATTCATCACGACTTTGAACAACTTTTGATAATTGAAGCATAATTTTTCACTATCCGTAAATAAACTATGCTAGTTTTAACATATTTTTGGTTTTTCTAAAAATTTTTTTTAAAACTTTAATATCCATAAGCTAGAAAACTAAAATATACCTAAATGAGGTATATTTCGACAGGCTAGGCAGACACCTTTAATTCAGTATAAACTAAATTCTCAAGTATGCAAAATGCAAGACTTGACCCTTTCCTTTTCTCTTTCCTTTTTTAGAATTACTCGATGGAAAATTATCAGGCGGACGCAGTGAAACCTTAGGAGGAATGAAATGGCAAGTTTATTTTCCTTAAAAAAACAAAAATAGTTTAATTAATCTAGTTATAACAACTTTAAGAATAAATATGTCAAAGTGGAATTTTATTAACTCGCAAACTCTTTATAATATTAAACATTGGAGTGAAGGTTATTTTAATATTAATAAAGAAGGAGAGCTTGTCGTGTCTCCCTCCCAAGATGATACAACGCTTAGCCTTTATAAATTAGCACAAGATTTAAAATCACAAGGCTTGTCCTTTCCAATATTATTACGGTTTCCAGAAATTTTACAACAGCGTGTTAATAATTTGCATAATGCTTTTAATACCGCTATGCAACAAAAAAATTATCAGGCCAAATACACCGCTGTTTATCCCATTAAAGTAAATCAGCAACATGATGTTGTTGAAGCTATTTTAAAAACAGGTCAAGCGGGATTAGAAGCGGGCAGTAAGCCTGAGTTAATGGCGGTATTGGCTTTAAGCCCTAAAGATGGTATTGTTATTTGTAATGGTTATAAAGATGCTGAATATATTCGCTTGGCTTTGATTGGTCAGCAAATGGGAATGACGGTTTATTTGGTGATTGAAAAAATCTCTGAATTAAAACTTATTATTAAAGAAGCTAAGAGTTTGGGTGTGATTCCTCGTTTAGGAGTACGAGTAAAACTTGCCTCTATCGCTAAAGGAAAATGGCAAGATAGCGGCGGTGAAAAATCTAAATTTGGTCTTAATTCTGCTCAAATTTTAGAGATTATTACTGAGCTTACCGAAGCAGGTTTTATCAATAGCTTGCAATTACTGCACTTTCATCTTGGCTCACAAATCCCAAATATTCGTGACATTCAAAAAGGTTTGTATGAAGCAGCGCGTTATTATGCCGAGTTGCAAACTTTAGGTGTGCCTATTCATACCATTGATGTAGGTGGCGGTTTAGGGGTGGATTATGAAGGAATGCACTCTCGGCGTAGTTGTTCAATTAATTACACGCTTCAAGAATATGCAAACAATGTTATTTATGAGTTTAACGAAACCTGTAAAACCTATAATTTACCGCAGCCGAATATTATTACCGAAAGTGGTCGGGCGATAACCGCTCATCATGCCGTATTGATTACCAATATTACCGACAGTGAAACCATTCCCGATACCATTCAAGCCGCATCAGATAATGACCCTGAAATTATTCAGGATTTATGGCAGCAATTAAAGAGTGTTAATCAGCATTCCGCTTTAGAGGTTTATCATAATGCTGAATATTGGTTAAACGAAGTGCATTCTATGTTTGCTTATGGCGTTATCAACCTTAAGCAACGCGCCCATGCCGAGCAGTTGTATTATGCTATTTGCAAACGCATTCATGCTTTATTAAAAGATAACGCTCATGCGCGGATTTATCGTGACGTTTTTGACCAACTGAATGAAAAATTGGCGGATAAATATTTTGTCAACTTTTCTTTATTTCGTTCCGCGCCTGATGCTTGGGCAATCGACCAGCTCTTCCCTATTGTACCACTACATCGTTTGGATAAATGTCCTGAAAAACGTGCAAGATTACAAGATTTAACCTGTGATTCTGACGGTCAATTTAAAAATTATGTGACGAGTGAGGGGATTGATAGCAGTTTACCCGTTCACGAACTGATTCCAGACGAGCCTTATTTAATAACCTGAGTTCGGGATAAAAGCATTTGATAATATTGATGTTTTTGTAATTCAATATTTTATAGCCTTTAAAATCAATACGCTGTGGCCGTATTTTCAGAGAAAATTGCGAT
>DAOUSN010000081.1 GCA_030627205.1 Methylococcaceae bacterium | reverse complement strand
CCACTTGCAATGCCTTTAGGGACAGAAAAAGCGCGTTCTGAGTTGGTGATTGCTAATGTTTTATTGGAAGTACGAAAAAAACTTGATAATAAAGTGAGTTTTTTTTCAGGAATTAATTTAGACGTTGATAAATCTAAAAATCTCACTGGTTTTTGTGATTTTATTATGAGTCAATCGAGTGAACAGTTTTACATGAGTAGCCCCATTATTACCGTGGTTGAGGCAAAAAATGAGTCGATTGGTAGCGGCTTGGGTCAATGTATTGCGGAGATGTATGCTTCGAGTTTATTTAACGATAAAGAAGGCACACATTTATCGGTTATTTATGGTGCGGTTACGACAGGAAGTACATGGCGGTTTTTGCGCTATGAGAATAAGAAGGCTTATATTGATTTACCTGAATATTATATTGCTGATGTGACTAAAATTATGGGGATTTTAGTGTCAATGATGAAATAGTTATTTAAAGTAATTTGGGTGCTTTTCTTGGGCATGAAGTCGAGCTTAAAAAATAAAAATTGAATTTAATTTAATTAAAAATTAAGAGGTTTGCTATGAAAAATAAAATTTTAATTGGGGTTGTCTGTGGATTACTTATTTCTACGGGTATATCTCAAGCTGAAAATGAAGCCATTTTTGATGAAAAATCAGGGACTTTGATTATCCCAAAAGTCTTAATTGGGACTGATTATTATGAAGTTAATATGCAACATAAAAGAGAAGCATTAGATTTTGAAGTCATAAATTATACAAAAATAAAAGCTAATTCCATTGAATATGCCCCAATTCAAACGGTTGATATTCAAATTCTTGAATCATTTCCTGTTCAAGTTAATGTTGTGGCTAAAGGCGTTTTTTCAAATGGTTGCGGAAGTATTGATAAGGTTCATTCTGAGAAACAAGGTGAAACATTTACAATAACAATAACTCAAAAAAGAATAGGTGAAGTTTGTATCGCGGCTTTAGTTCCCTTTGAAAAAGTTATTCCTCTTGATGTTAATGGATTAACGGCGGGGTTTTATAATGTTAGTGTTAATCATATCAAACGCTCTTTTACATTACCTATTGATAATGTAATAACAAATTAATAGTTTGTTGATGATTTAAAATGAATTGGCAAATAATATGACTAAAATTACGCATCTATCACAATTAGATTTAAATAAATCGTATAATTATGCTGATTATTTAACATGGCAATTAGATGAAATGGTTGAACTAATTAAAGGTAAAATTTCATTAATGTCACCTGCGCCAAATTTAGGGCATCAACGAATTGAAAGAAATTTAATTATTGATATTGGTAGTTATCTACGCGGTAAAAAATGTCAACTGTTCCCTGCACCTTTTGATGTTCGCCTATATGACCGTAAGAAATCCTTATTAGCCAATCAAGATATTTATAGCGTAGTACAGCCTGATGTCTGTGTTGTTTGTAATCCTGATTTTTTAGATAAACAGGGTTGTAACGGTGCGCCTGATTGGATTATTGAGATTTTATCAAAAGGCAATTCAAAAAAAGAAATGCAGGTAAAATTTGCACTTTATCAAGAAAGCGGTGTGCATGAATACTGGATTGTTTATCCGAATGATTTTGCGATTCATCAATTTATTTTGGATGAAAATAATAAATACCAATTAAACGCTATGTTTACCGATGATGATGTCATAACACCCTCTTTTTTTCCTGATTTAAAACTTGATTTAACCCAAATTTTTGAATCATTTGATTAGGTTATTAAAAAATGAATTACTTAGATGAGATACGCTGGACAGAAGACGGCTTAGTCCCTGTAATTGCACAACAAACAGGTACAGGCAGAGTAGTAATGTTTGCTTGGATGAACCGTGAATCGTTAGCGTTAACGGTTGAAAAAGGTTATGCGGTTTACTGGTCACGTTCACGCAATCGCTTATGGCGTAAAGGTGAGGAATCAGGGCATCAACAAAAAGTTATCAGTATTCAGCTTGATT
>DAOUSN010000004.1 GCA_030627205.1 Methylococcaceae bacterium | reverse complement strand
TCTATAGTTACTGATATATAGTTAATAATCCGCCTAATTAATTGTAAAATTCCCTTGTGAGCATCCAAAATTAGAATGACCATCTGGTGCTTCATTTTTGATAAAGCTTGTGCTGAATTTACTTGATATTTTAACGCTAATTTATGGGTTATTTTATTGACTTTTTTTTAGCGGAAATTGTCATCAACATAGCTAAATTTGAAGCGACAATTTTAGCGTAAAAATCTTGTTGTACCGATAAAGTAGATTTACCTGAAAAATTCTCAATTTCAACCTATTGTTTTAAGCGTTTATAATTTTCTTCAAAATGATCAAACACATAAGGTCGCTCTGAATGACCGTTAGGACTGATTCAAAACATCATAGAAAACTTATGCTATTCCTAGCGTATAGTCATCCTGCCTTTTTTTATTTGAGAAATATAGGATGCTATTATAGTGTAATCAACTAGTTGCGCTTAATTTGCTGGCATTGACTCTGATCCATTATTTCTAATCACTTTATTTTTGAGTCTCTTTGAACCGACAAAACCAATGATAGCAGAACCAAATAACCAGATAGTAGCAGGAATAGGAGTAGCAAAACCGACTATATCTTGGTTACTTCTACTAAGATTTTCTCCAGAATATGGATCAATCCATGCAACACGACTAACATCGCCAATATTACTTCCAATAGATGAGAGGTAGTAGTCATAAGACTCTCTGATACTACCATTATCTAATAATTCAAATTTATCGCCATGAACTAATTTCCAGATAGCAGCTTGAAGTCCCGCTTGTTTTTTCAAAGTTGTTGCTGTTTTCGCTTTTTTTGTTATCAGCCAAGCAATTTTTTCTGCATTATTAATTTTTCCACGGTCGGGGATAAAGCCATCGTAGGAAACGTTAGCAGTATAGTTACCATTAAGACTAACAGAATGAAATAAGTCTATACAATAGGCAAAATCTAGCTTTTTTATACCTAACATTGCCCCTTTAGATTCACCTCGTCGTCCTTTAAAACTACCAAAATTTCCTCCAGCATCCCACTCTGTTTTCCAGTTGCCATTAGCTTGTAGGTATTTGATTTGCATTCCATTGCCGTAATTAGAACCCATATCAAAATTTATTTGAGCGGCTGTCGCCATTGTTGCAACCAAATATATTGCTAACCCAATAATTGGGATAATAATTTTTCTTTTCATTTTATTTCTCCTCAAAATTAACATCTAAATAGAAATTCTCATTCTACTCTCATTTTTAGAGAAAAGTTGTTGTCTTAAATTATTTTGTAAAATAATATAAAACCTCGTCATTTACAGATAGATATTTTGATGATAAACGTTGAAATATCTTACTTACCAAAATGATCTTTCTGAATATTACATTGCGAGTGAGATTAAAGCCGTTTATGAAGGTATAATTATTGCAATTAATTATGATGACTGGTGGTTTTCTCGTCGAGAAAATAGAGCGCAAATAGCGGTCATATTAATTCACTTTGCCGAGCAAGTTAATTTAAAGAAATTTAAGAAAAATAAACGCGGTGAAAAAAAACCAAAACCTAAAATAAAATTTGATAAAAATGAGCCTCATGTTTCTACATTGAAGATGATTTTAAAATCAGATTAAATCACCTTGAAAGGGCTGAGGCTGAGTTTTAAAAACTAACTTTTAACCTTAGACTAGAGTTGTTGATAATATGCTGAATTGATAACTTTATCTATTAAACGTTGTCTTTCGATTAAAGACAGCCCTAATGGATCAAATCGTAATTGATAATGTAATTGTTGAAGCTCTTTTAAATCATTTAACTTTAGCCGCTTAATCCATTGCTGGATACTCTCATTTTCATAGCGTATATCATCTGTATCTTTAAAAAAACCTTCAATTAAATAAAACTCTGAATCCATACCTTGATAAATCATAGCTTGATTGTTTTTTAGCGTTAATTTTTTACGGCTTAATTGTCGTCTTGCAGTATAAATACGTAAAATAAGATAGAGTAATAATAAGGCTATCGCACTCCACCATAAAGGCGTAGTTTCATTTTCTATTCGCTGAACACGCCACTGTTTAAATGCTAATAAAGCATTGGAAAACCAATCATTTAATGGTTGTAACCAACTAGCATTATTCGCTTCTATTGTTAACCATCTAGGTGGGGTTGAATCTACAACTTGCCAAACATCATTAATATAAGCAATCGCCCAAGCATGAGCATGACGGCTACGAACGATATATAAATTTTGATTGCTATCATATTCAGAGACTACATAACCATTTGCTAATCTAGCAGGAATGCCAGCCTGTCTTAATAACAATACACTAGCAACAGCAAAATATTCACAATGCCCTGCCTTTCTTTTCAAAATAAAATCTTTAAGAGCTAGATTGCTGTCACTTTCATTACCTAAGTAAAGGCTGTAATAAAAATTATTATGAAAATGTTGTTTTATTTTATCGGCAATTGCTAGTGGATTAAGACCTTTTAAGTGTAATTGTTTACTAAAAGTTAATAACCAATCTTGGTGTTGTTTAGGAATTTTTAAATCATAATCACTAGTAGAATCTTGGCGTAATCCTGTATAAAAAACCTTATAGTTAGCTAAACTTGGTGCATCACTAATTTTTACAGCACCTAAATCGGTATATTTTAAACTAGCACCTTCTAAGCCTTTAATATTAACCGTTCCATCAGGTAAGGCAAGAATTTTTTTACCTTTAAATTCTTCTGTAATTTCTATGCTTTTTAAAGGGAGGTTATCGGTATTTTTAATTGGATTAATAGAATTAAATGTCCGCTTTGATGTTACCCATTTTTGTCCTAAATAAACATCGTAACTAGCTTGCTGAAGCAATAAAGGTTTATCGGACTTAACTCTAAATTCAATTTTATTTGAAAGTTTTAACGAACCTAAATCACCAATAGAAGTTTGTCCTTTAAAAGGATCACTATTCCATGATTGAAACCACTCAACGGTTTTACCTTCTATCCAATAATGGAGCTGTTTTAGATTTTTTTGTCCAAAAAAACCACTCACAATCGCAATGGATACAAGAACAAGCCAACTAATTTTTGAATTTTTTAGTGGACGAATAACCGATAATACCCCGATAAAAAAAATAATCACCAATAAATAATAAAGATTACCTTGATGATTTGCCGCCCCAGTACTTAATATTGTTAATGTTGCGTAGGGAGTTTGAAAGTCAATCATCTTATTATGACGGTTACGCATCGAATGAAACAATGTTCCTAGTGGTAATTGTTGTTGTTGACTAAAAAGTTGTGCTAAAAGTACAGGAATAAATAATAGCGGTAACCATTTTAAAACGATAAAAATAGGTTGATTCGCAATTGATTCAACTAAATAAATATAAACAACCATTAAGATAATGAGTGCTGACGATAAATCTCCCCAGCGATGAAATTGATTTTGAGTGATTTTCCATCGCCAAGGACTGATTTTGCTAAATAGAATAAGGGTTAATAAAGTGAAGCTTATTAGCCATGTGTTTGATAACCATGCCCAAGATAATAAACTAAAGATGATAAAAAATAAGGGGGCTAACATTATTGATTTTATAAAATAGATTAGTGAACTATATTAAGGTAGTATACCCTTTGAAAAGGATAAGAATAAATTCAAATAAAATTAGTCCTTACAAAGACAGCACAATGCTATCTAATGTTAATACTAAAATGAAGATACTATGAACGCAAATATTATTACCGAACAACTGACTCAAGCTGGTCAAAAAATAGAGCATAATTCGTTTGCTATTGTTGACAATGAAGTCGGAAAATATACTTACACTCAAATGCAATGGGCAATTGTTCGTCGAATGATTCATGCTACTGCTGATTTTGAATTTAATGGCTTGACTCACTTTCATTCCTTAGCAGTTAAATCAGGTATCAAGGCAATAAAACAGGGGAAAAAAATTGTCGCTGATGTTGAAATGATTTGTGTTGGATTATCTCAACCGCGTTTAAGTCATTTTGGGGTAACAACTCATCATTTTATTGCGGATACCGATGTCATTACTATGGCTAAAGCAGAAAATACTACGCGTGCAATTCAAGCAATGCGTAAAGCTGATAAATTAGGTTTATTAAATGACAGTATTATTGCCATTGGTAATGCACCGACCGCGTTATTAGAGGTGATTCGTTTAATAAAAGAAGAAGGGGTAAAACCTGCACTTATTGTGGGAATGCCTGTTGGCTTTGTTTCAGCCGCAGAATCGAAAGCAGCTACAGAATTATTAAAAACAATTCCGTGGATAGTCACTGATGGACGTAAAGGTGGGTCAACATTAGTGGTTGCTGCAATTCATGCGTTATTAGCTTTAGCCGAGGCTGATTAACTTGGTGGAAATGTGAAACCTAAAAAAATTAAGGGAACGCGGAAAGGTTATACAACGGGAGCGTGTACCGCTGCGGCTGCACGTGCGGCTGTAACAGGATTAATAACCGCAAAAGTTCCAGAGCAAATTGAATCATTATTACCGAATGGTCAACAGGTTGTTTTTCAAGTTACAGCAGGTTATTGTGATGACTTTCATGCACATGCGGTGGTAATTAAAGACGCAGGGGATGATCCTGACTGTACCCATAATGCCCATTTAACGGTTGATATAAAACGATTACCTCATCAAAAAGGTAAAATTATTTTACAGGGTGGTGATGGTGTTGGCATCATTACCATGCGTGGTTTAGGGTTAGAGATTGGTAGTGCGGCAATTAATCCTGTCCCTAAAAAAAATATTCTTGAAAATGTCCATCAAGTTGCTGCAAATTTATTACAGCAACATGGTTTAGAAATAACTGTTTCTGTACCTGATGGTGAATTAATGGCTAAAAAAACTCTCAATGCGCGTTTAGGTATTATCGGTGGTATTTCTATTTTAGGGACTACAGGTATTGTCCACCCTTATTCAACCGCAGCCTTTAAAGCTAGTGTAGTTCAAGGAGTTGAAGTTGCTGCAAACCAAGGACTTGATACGGTAGTTTTAACAACAGGCGGACGCACTGAAAAATTTACTCTTAGGGAACTACCTCAATTAAATCAAGCTAATTTTGTTCAAATGGGTGATTTTTTAAGTCCTGCATTAGATGCTGCTGAACGAGTAGGAATTAAACAAATAATTATCGGTGGCATGGTCGGTAAATTAACAAAAATGGCACAGGGTGAGCTAATTACCCATGCGCGTCGTAATCCTGTTAATACTCAATTATTAGCTGAGATTGCTGCTAGTATTGGTGCAGATGAGCAAGTTTGTAAAGATATTTCTGGCAATGAAACCGCACGTTATGCTGGTGAACGAATGGAAGAATTAGGTTTAAGTACCGCTTTTTATCTAGAGCTTTGTAAACGGATTGTGGCTACCTTAGAAAATCGTCATCCTCATAAATTTAGTTATACGATTTTGGTCTGTGATTTTGAAGGTCAAAAATTAGCTCATTATAAGGAAAACAATTAATGTATTTATGTAAAATAATCGGCGTATTAGATGATGGAATAAATAGCTTAACGCCTTCAGCTTTAACAGCATTACAACAAGCAGAAATTGTTATCGGAGCAAAACGAACACTAGATTTATTTGATGCACAAATTCTGATAGCAGATAAAAAAGACTTAACAGGTCATTTAAATGCTATTCCTGAATGGATTAAACAGGGGCAAAAAACTCATAAAAAAGTAGTGGTATTGGCAACAGGCGATCCACTTTGTCATGGTATTGCTAGTTATTTAATTAAAAAATTAGGCAAAGATCAATTAGATATTCTACCGAATATTTCAACATTTACTCTTGCGTGTTCTAGGTTTTTAATTCCGTGGCAAGATGTAAAAGTTATTTCTATTCATAAATATGATACCGGTGAATGGCAACTAGGGGCAGGAATTTCTCATGGTCTTTATCCGTTGTTACAAGTAATTATTAAGGAAGATAAAATTGCTATTTTTACTAGCCCAGAAAATGACCCTGCTCGTATTGCGCGGTTATTAATCACTGAAAACTTAGCGACAGAATTTGATATTTATATTGCTCAGAATTTATTAATGGAAGATGAGGTTTTAATTCAAGATAAAACCATAGAAACTATTGCTAAACATTCATTTAATGGTAATAATATTGTCATATTACAACGTAAACAAGGGCGTAATCATAAGATTTTATTTGGTTTAAAGGATGATTGTTTTAAACAACGTAAACCTGATAAAGGTTTAATTACTAAGCGTGAGGTTCGGGCGGTTTCATTAGCAAGAATGCAATTAAAAACTAATAGTATTATTTGGGATATAGGTGCGGGTTCTGGAGCAGTTGGATTGGAAGCAGCGCGTTTATGTGTCGATGGTTATGTATATGCAGTAGAAAAAAATATAGCTGATTTTGCGATTGCGAATGAAAATTCACAACAATTAGGCTGTTATAATTATCAAATTATTCATGCTAAAGCTCCTGATGGAATGGATAATTGGAAAAATCCTGATGCTATTTTTATCGGAGGTACTGGTGGAGAATTAGCTAATTTAATTAATTTATCGTTACAACGTTTAAATTCAGCGGGCTGGTTAGTGATGAATTTTGTGACCTTAGAAAATCTAAATACCGCAATCGAAACATTAAAATTAGCCAATGCTAGTTGGGATGTTACTCAAATACAAGCATCACGTAGTCAACCTATTTTACAGATGAATCGAATGCAGGCTGAAAATCCTGTGTGGATTATATCGGCTCAACAGGGACAATTATAATGGGTAAACTTTATGGACTCTCATTAGGGCCTGGAGATCCCGAATTAATCACTCGCCGTGCTTGGACGTTATTACAATCACCAGCTTATTGGATGTATCCTGTTAAAAAGAAAAATGGTATAAGTTATGCGTTAAATATTGCATTAGCAGCAGGATTAAGAGTGCCGCCTGAAAGTACTGCTTTAATTTTTCCAATGACTCATAATCGTCAAATCTTAGTTAATTATTGGTTACAAGCCGCACACACGGTGATTAAAGTCTTACAACAAAATCAAGATGTAATTTTTTTGGTTGAAGGTGATGCCTCAACGTTCTCAACCTTTCAGCATTTGGCTAAAACAGTAGTGGGATTAGATGATAGTATTGAAATTGAAACCATTGCGGGGGTAACTTCTTTTAATGCAGCTGCGGCTTGTGCAAAAATGCCGCTGGCTGATACTGATGATACTGTCGCTATTATTCCAGCAGGTTATGGTATTAAAATGATTGAGTCATTATTAGATGATTTTGATACCTTAGTATTATTAAAAGTCAAACCAATATTAGATGATATTATTGATTTTTTAACAGCTAAAAACTTGTTAGATAATAGCTGTTTTATTGAAAAAGCAGGATCAATTGAAGAGCGTGTTATTCATGATGTTGCTAGTTTATATGGTGAAAAAGTTAATTATTTATCTTTATTAATGATTCAAAACCCTAATCGTATTAGAGGGGAAATAATTCGAGGCTGTAGAAAAATAAAATCAATAACTCAAGAACTGGGAAAATAATACATTACTTGTTTCCAGTAACATAAAACATTTTAAAGTCATCAAATAATTAGTGTTTCAAGGATTCAAATTCTAATTTTTATTTGTAATAAATTATTTAATTATATTCTTAAAGGTAAACAATGCGTTTTAACATATTAGTCACAGGTGGCGCAGGCTACTTAGGATCGGTCATCGTTCCTGAATTATTAAAATTAGGGCATAAAGTTACGGTTTTAGATAACTTTATGTTTTCACCCACTTCATTAGCGGATTGCTGTTATCAAGATAATTTTAACGTCGTTCGTGGTGATGCCCGAAACAAAGCCTTATTAAAAAAACTTGTTAAAGATAAAGATGTCGTCATTCCCTTAGCCGCTTTAGTCGGTGCGCCGTTATGTAACCGTGATGAAATCGGCACATTAACCACCAATCGTGATGCCATAAAAACCTTAACGGACGTTTTATCACCCGAACAACGAATTTTAATGCCCATTACCAATAGCGGTTATGGAGTCGGGCAAGAAGGTATTTATTGCACCGAAGAAACCCCCTTAAATCCGATTTCAACTTATGGACAAACTAAAGTTGATGCGGAAAAAATTGTCTTAGATCACGGCAATTCGATTAGCTTTAGATTAGCAACCGTATTTGGGATGAGTCCGCGAATGCGCCTTGATTTATTGGTCAACGATTTTGTTTATCGTGCAGTAAGTGATGGTTTTATTGTGATTTTTGAAGGGCATTTTAAGCGTAATTATATTCATATTCGTGATGTGGCTAATGCGTTTATTATGGGGCTTGAAAATTTTGATACCATGAAAAATGAGCCGTATAACGTAGGTTTATCTGATGCGAATTTATCAAAACTCGAATTATGCGATCAAATTAAACAGCAAGTGCCTAATTTTAACATTATGGAAGCTGAAATTGGCAAAGACCCCGATCAACGTAACTATATTGTTTCCAATGATAAAATTGAAAAAATGGGTTTTAAACCCCAGCATTCGTTGCAAATGGGGATTAAAGAATTAATTAAAGCCTATACTATTATTAATAATAGTAAATTTAGTAATGTTTAACGCGGATTCTAAAATTTATATAGCAGGTCATACGGGCTTGCTAGGTTCTGCTTTACTTAGCGTGTTGGAATCTAAGGGCTATAAAAACCTACTCACCAGAACACATGCAGAACTTGATTTAACCGATAAAGTCCAAACAGAGGCTTTTTTTAAAGCGAAAAAACTTGAGTATGTGTTTTTATGTGCAGGGAAAGTGGGTGGAATTATCAGTAATAAAACCCGTCCTGCAGATTTTTTACATCAAAATTTAGTCATTCAAGATAACGTGTTTGAAGCGGCGAATGCTTACGAGGTTAACAACCTGATTTTTTACGGTTCATCGTGTACTTACCCTAAATTGTGTGAGCAACCGATGTCTGAAAAACAGTGGCTAACAGGTGCGCTTGAAGAAACCAGCATGGGTTATGCGGCGGCTAAAATTGCCGGCATTATTGCCTGTCGTGCTTATAATACGCAGTACAATAAGAATTGTTTTATCGGCGTAATTCCCAATTCCATCTATGGCGAAAATGATAATTTTGATTTAGAAAATTCGCATGTGTTTTCAGCCTTGATTAGACGTTTTCACGAAGCCCAAAAAGCGGGAAATTCTGAAATAACCCTATGGGGAACGGGTCAGCCACGGCGTGAATTTATTTTTAGCAAAGATGTCGCCGATGCCTCGATTTTTTTAATGTTGAATGCCGAAAAATTAGAAAATAAACCTTATAATTTGGGAACAGGCGTTGATTATTCCATTAAAGAATTAGCCAAAAAAATAGCTAACGTCACCCATTTTAAAGGTGAAATAAAATGGGATACCTCAAAACCTGATGGCACGCCTCAAAAATTATTGGATAGTTCAAAATTATTAGCCTTAGGTTGGAAGCCTAGTGTTAAATTTGAAGACGGTTTAAAAGCCACTTACCATTGGTTTAAACAACATTATGATTGATATTGCTTATTTAAAAGAACGGGCAAAGTTTCTACGCGTCGAAACGTTAAAAATTCACAAAGCCGCTCCTGAAGTGCGTGTAGCTTCATCCTTGTCACCTGTCGAACTATTTACTTCGTTATTTTATGGCAAATTACTGCACTATAATCCCGTAGATCCACGCGATGAAAATAGAGATAGATTCGTTATTTCTAAAGGCCATGGCTCTATTTGCATGTATCCGTTATTAGCCGATTTAGGATTTTTTGATAAAGCTGAATTAAACAACGTTTGTAAAAGCGGCAGTTTTTTAGGCGGCATTCCTGATCCGATTATTCCGGGTTATGAAACAGTTAATGGCTCTTTAGGTCATGGATTAGGCGTAGCGTGTGGCATGGCATTAGCGTTAAAAACCAAAAAATCGGCTAAAAAAACGGTCGTTTTAACAGGTGATGGTGAGTTAAATGAAGGGGCGAATTGGGAAGCCATTATGTGTGCCGCGCAACATAAACTGGATAATTTAACCCTTATTGTCGATTATAATAAAGTATCAATGCTTGATTTTAGCAAAAATATTATTGATTTAAATTCACTTACTGAAAAATTCAACGCCTTTCATTGGGATGTTTACGAAATTGAAGACGGTCATGATGTCGAGCAAGTTTACAACACGTTGCACCGCGTTTTATCAGCACATAAGCAAAAACCTAAAGTCGTGATAGCGCATACGATCAAAGGGAAAGGCGTTCCCTTTTTAGAAACTCATCCTTTAAGCCATATTTTATCGGTGAAAAGCGAGGATATAGACGGTTTAATTGAGGAGATTAATAATGCAGATTAAAGCGATGCGTGATGTTTTTTTAACCGCATTACATCAAAAAATGGCCACAGATGAACGCTTATTTTTTGTTTCTGCAGATTTTGGCGCGCCTATTTTAGATAAAATTCGAGCGGATTTTCCTGATAGATTCATCAATGTCGGCATTGCTGAACAGAATTTAATTAATGTTTCTGTGGGGTTAGCATTGGAAGGGTTTACGGTTTACGCGTATGCGATTGCGCCATTTATTACCATGCGCTGTTACGAGCAAATTCGGGTTAATATTGCCATTTTATCGCAACTTAGACCGATGAATATTAATCTAATTGGGGTGGGAGCAGGGGTAAGTTATAGCTTAAGTGGCCCAACCCATCATTGCCTTGAAGATTTATCAATTATGCGAACCTTGCCTAATATAGAAGTATTTTCACCGAGTGATTATTTATTAACCGAAGCTTATGTTGAACGAAGTATAGCGTGTAAAAAACCTAAATATTTACGCTTTGATGCTATGCCAATGCAAGCAATTTGTGAAAAAATTGAGAATTTTAACCAAGGTTTTCGAGTCTTACAACACGGTTCAAAAGCAGCGATTATAGCTACAGGTTACATGAGTCAAAAAGCGCAAAAAGTCGCGGCGGATTTTGATGTGATGGTCATTGATCTTTATTTTTTAAATGCTTACGACCTTGATAAATTACACGCTTGTTTAAAAGCTATTGAAACGGTTATTACGCTGGAAGAAGGGTTTAAAGGCGTGGGCGGTTTAGATAGTGAAATTAATTCTAAATTGAAAAACAAGCAGGTCATTAACTTAGGTTTTGAACAAAAATATACCTTTGAAGTCGGTTCACGGGAGTTTGTTCATGAGAGTAATGGCTTAGGTGAGCAGGATTTAATCGCATTACTGAAAATAGTAAGTTGAAATATAGGCTAGAGCAATGATTATGGTATAAAAAATTATTCTCTATTTTAATAATTACAAACTTTATGGTGCAATGGCATCTTTTTATTTCAATTGATAAACTCAACACTTTGTATTATATTTCTGAATGTCTACCCTAGAAAATCTCAAACAACAATCCAAAAAACTTAATAATTGCCTTACAAAAGATCGTCACCGTTTAAAATCTCAATGTGATCGTCTGCGTAGTCAGTTTCAAAAAGGTCAAAAACCCACGGAACAATTAGCTGTTTTAATTGAAAAAATTGATACGTCCATTGCTAAGTGCCAACAACGTCATCGTAGTATTCCTAAGCTTAAATTTCCTGATTTACCCATTAGTGCTAAACGGGATGAAATTGCCGCATTAATTAACAATAATCAAGTCATTATTCTTTGTGGCGAAACAGGTTCTGGGAAAACCACTCAATTGCCTAAAATTTGTTTATCACTTGGGCGGGGGGCAGCGGGCTTAATTGGTCATACTCAACCGCGAAGAATTGCCGCTCGCACCGTGGCTGATCGTATCGCTGAAGAATTGGGGCAAATAGTCGGGCAAACCGTGGGTTATAAAGTCCGTTTTCATGACCAAACCCGTGAGCATTCGTTAGTCAAATTAATGACTGATGGGATTTTATTAGCTGAATCACAACATGATCCGTATCTTACTCAATATGACACGATTATTATTGATGAAGCCCATGAACGAAGCTTAAATATTGATTTTCTGTTAGGGTATTTGCGCTGGTTATTGCCTCGGCGTAAAGATTTAAAATTAATTATTACTTCTGCTACTATTGATCCTGAACGTTTTTCTAAACATTTTAATGATGCCCCGGTGATTAATGTTTCAGGACGGACATATCCTGTCGAAATGCGTTATCGTCCGATTCAACAATTAGAAGAGGATGATGAAACTAGCGTGGATTTACAGCAAGGAATTTTAAATGCGGTGGATGAATTACACCGTGATATTCGCGGGGATATTTTAATTTTTCTCAGTGGTGAACATGAAATTCGTGAAACTGCCGAAAATTTACGTAAACATCATCCCGCCCATTGTGAAATTTTACCGTTGTATTCAAAGCTTAGTGTCAGTGAACAAGAGCGGGTTTTTAAACCCAGTGGTTCAGTTCGGATTGTGTTAGCGACTAATGTTGCCGAAACCTCGTTAACTGTTCCGGGGATTAGAACCGTTATTGATACGGGTCATGCGCGAATTAGTCGTTATAGTCATCGTAGTAAAATTCAACGGCTACCGATTGAAAAAATTTCTCAAGCCAGTGCCAATCAACGAGCGGGACGTTGTGGTCGTGTTGCTGAGGGGATTTGTATTCGCTTGTATTCTCATGATGATTATTTAGCGCGTCCTGAATTTACCGAGCCTGAAATTTTACGCACTAATTTATCCTCTGTGATGTTACAAATGACGGCGTTGAAATTGGGAGAAATTGAAGAATTTCCGTTTGTTGAACCGCCTGAAGCAAAAATGATTCGAGATGCAAGTACCACCTTGCATGAAATTAATGCCTTGGATAAAGAAGGAAAATTAACGGAAACAGGCCGAAAATTAGCAAAAATTCCGACAGACCCGAAATTAGCGCGGATGTTATTAGCGGCTAATGAACTCAATTGTGTTACCGAAGTGGCTATTATTGTTTCGGGGTTATCCATTCAAGATCCCCGTGAAAAACCGAGTGATAAAAGACAACAAGCGGATCAAAAACAGGCGATTTTCAAAACGGAGGACTCGGATTTTTTAAGTTTTTTTAAGCTCTGGACGTTATTTGAGGAACAAAAGAAACATTTATCTAATAGCAAGCTGCGTAAATATTGCCGAGATAACTTCTTATCTTATTTAAGAATGCGTGAGTGGCATGATATTCATACTCAAATTATGCAGGTGATTCGAGGAGAATTGAAATTTAAACTGAATACTAGTGATGCCGATTATGCCAGTATTCATCAAGCTTTATTAGCGGGTTTATTATCAAATATTGGGTTTCGGCATGAGCAATATCAATATTTAGGGGCGCGAAATTTAAAGTTTTTTATTTTCCCCGGTTCAAGCCAGCATAAGCCCAAACCTAAATGGATTATGGCAGCCGAACAAGTAGAAACCAGTAAGATTTATGCGCGTAATGTAGCTAAAATTGAACCTGAATGGATAGAAGCGGCGGCGGAACATTTAGTAAAACGCAGTTATTATGATCCACATTGGGAAAAAAGAGCGCGGCGTTCAGCGGTTTATGAGCGTACCTTATTATATGGTTTGACCTTAGCGATTAAACGTAAAATTCCCTATGAACGCATTGATCCTAAAGCCGCACGAGAGATTTTTATTCGTTGTGGTTTGGTGGCACAAGATTATCATACGACGGCCCCTTTTTTTAAAGCCAATCAACACTTGTTAGAAGAAGTAGGGATGATTCAACACAAAGGACGGCGGATTGATTTAATTGAAGATGAAGAATGGCTGTATCATTTTTATGATGAAAAATTACCCGAAACCATTGTCAGTGGTATCACCTTAGATCAGTGGCGTAAAGACGTAGAAAAAGAAAATCCCGAATTATTATTTTTAACTAAAGCTGATTTAACCCGTGAAGAGGAAGGTGCGATTAATGAATGGGATTTTCCCGATCATAAACAAGTCGGGCGTTTAAATATTGAGTTAAGTTATCGTTTTGATCCCGGTCATGATGAAGATGGGGTGACTGCAGTTATTCCCGTGCATCAGTTGAATCAACTGACTCCACAAGCCTTCGAATGGTTAGTTCCCGGTTTATTAGAAGAAAAAATTATTGCCTTAATTAAATCATTACCGAAACAATTACGCAAACATTTTGTCCCCGTTCCCGAAACGGTCAAAGCATGTTTAGTGATTGAACCTGATTTTAAAGGCTCATTGTATGATTGGTTGTCAACGCGGTTACGTAAATTAACGGGGGAAGCGATTCCATTAACCGAATGGCGCTTAGAATTACTTTCCGATCATTTACGAATGAATTACCGCGTGATTGATGAAAGTGGTAAAGCTTTAGCGATTGGACGGGATTTAAAAAAACTGCAAGATCATTATTCCGTAACTGCTGGTGCTACGTTTGATGAATTAGCGGCGGATGAATTGAATTACACAGGTTATAGTCAATGGGCCTTTGATGATTTACCCGAAACGTATCAATTTACCCAAAATAATCAAGCGTTTATCGGTTTTCCTGCTTTAGTTGATGAAGGTGAAACCATTGGTGTGAAAATTTTTGATACCTTAGATAAAGCAAACTTACAGCATGAGTTGGGGTTAGTGCGTTTATTTCAATTGCAATGTCGTCAAGAATGTCAGTATATTTTAAAAAATTGCCGCAGTATGGCAAAAACACAATTAAGTTATAACCAATTATTGCCACATCCAGTATTAAAACAACGAGCCAGTGTGTCTTATAAAGAGGATGTGTTGCATTTAATTTTATACAGCGTCTTTGTTGAAAATAAAATCATTCGTTCACAAGCAGATTTTGAAAAAGTCTTAGCAGAAAACCAAGCACAATTAATGCTTATTAGTCATGAAGTGATTGACTTATTAGTTGAAATAATGGCAAGTTATAGTGATTTAGTGCGTCAACTGGGCTTAACCTCGTCATTAAAGGCGTTAGTTACTGAGATTCAAACACAATTGCAACATTTATTTTATCAAGGCTTTATTCGTTATATTCCCTATCAACAATTACAACATTTACCGCGTTATTTGAACGCAATGGCGTATCGTTTAGAAAAAAGAGATATGAATCCTAACAAAACACAGGAATTAAAACGTTATTGGTTTCGGTTTTGGAAAGAAGCTCAAAAACAAGTAGAAAATGAAAATAATTATCCTGAACGGGATAGTTTTCGTTGGTTATTGGAAGAATTTAGTGTCTCGCTGTATGCTCAACAATTGAAAACACCGTTTCCTGTATCAACAAAGCGATTAGAAAAAGCATGGGATCGCAGATAATATGTTAAATTAAATTAACTAAACATATGATAAATAATATTGCGGCTATTGATCTTTTTTGTGGAATAGGGGGATTGTCCTATGGTTTTAAGAAAGTAGGAATTAATGTTAAAGCAGGACTAGATATTGATAGTTCTTGCCGATATGCTTTTGAGACGAATTGTGATGCTAAATTTATCAATCAAGATATTTTAAAAATAACGGGCAATGAACTTAATGCGTTATACGGGGAAAATGAAATAAAAGTATTAGTAGGTTGCGCGCCTTGCCAACCTTTTTCTACTTATTCCTATAAAAACAATCAAGAAAAAGATCAACGATGGAAATTATTAGATGAGTTTTCCCGTTTAATTAAAGAAGTTAAGCCGGTTATTGTTTCTATGGAAAACGTACCCACCTTATTAAACTTTAAAACCGCCCCCGTATTTTTAAATTTTGTAAAAAGTTTAGAAGCAGACGGTTATTTTGTTTGGTACGATATTGTTTATGCACCAGATTATGGAATTCCACAGAAAAGAAAACGTTTGGTTTTATTAGCCTCTAAAAAAGGTGAGATTAAATTATTACCCCCAACACATTTACCTGTAAATTATGTTTCAGTTAAAGAGGCTATTGGTGATTTAGATAAAATAAAATCAGGAGAAACTTCACAAAATGATTTTTTACATAAAGCCTCTAAATTATCTGAAAAAAATCTAAAACGGATTAAACAATCTAAACCGGGTGGAAGTTGGAAACGAGATTGGGATGATGATTTAAAATTAGAATGCCATAAAAAGGAAAAAGGGAAGACCTATGTCAGTATTTATGGTCGAATGAAATGGGATGAACCCTCCCCGACGATGACAACATTTTGTACAGGCATTGGTAATGGGCGTTTTGGGCATCCTGAACAGGATCGTGCTATTTCATTAAGGGAAGCGTCTATTTTTCAAAGTTTTCCAAAAGATTATAAGTTTGTTGAAAAAATTGAAGATTTAAAAATAACTCAACTTTCTCGACATATTGGCAATGCCGTGCCGCCAAAATTAGGTGAAATTATTGGGAAAAGTATTATTGAACATTTAAAGGAGTACTTATAATGGCTAGAATAAAAAGTAAATTTAGTGAAGAACAATTAGTTGAAATACAAACTGAAATTGATAAGGACTCTACATTATACGAATATAGATCAAAAGATTATCCCTTTGAAGTCATTGAATCAAAATATGGTGATGAGGATAATAATAAGTCTACTTTATATGTTCCTTGCTATCAAAGAAAATTCATTTGGAAACCTGATAAACAATCAAAATTTATTGAATCGGTTTTATTAGGTGTTCCACTAGCTCCTTTTTTGGTTTCAGAAGATGAAGATGGACGATTAGAAATTATTGATGGCTCTCAAAGAATCAGAACTTTAATCTCTTTTTATGAAAATAGATTAAAACTACGAAAACTAAAAAAATTAGATCGACTTAATACCGCTAAATATCAAGATTTACCCAAAAGATCACAGGCATATTTTAGAAATAGAGATTTTAAATTTATTATTGCAGATAATACAAAAATAGAAATAAAACAGGATATATTTGAAAGAATTAATACTTCAGGTGAGAAATTAACAGACAGTGAAATAAGAAAAGGTTCTTATTCGGGAAGCTTTTATAATTTAATACTTGAATTAATAAAAAATGAACAGTTTATAAATATTTGCCCCATTTCAGAAGCAAAAGCTAGTAGAGGAGAATATGAAGAACTCATTTTAAGGTTTTTTACCTATATTGATAGATATAATGAATTTAAACATGATGTTGCGATTTTTTTAAATGACTATCTAGATGATATGAATGATATAGAATTTAATAAAGAGAATTATATTAATAAATTTAACACTATGACTGTTTTTATAGGTAAATATTTTCCTATTGGTTTTAGAAAAGAGATTAGTTCAGGATCAACCCCTAGAGTTCGTTTTGAAGCGATTGCTGTTGGTGTGAATTTAGCATTAAAAGAAAATAATAATTTAGAAAATCCAAATATGAAGTGGTTAGATTCTAAAGGCTTTAAAATTCAAACGACTTCCGATGCAAGCAATAACCCAAATAGATTAAAAAATAGAATTGAATTTGTAAGAGACGGGTTATTGGGAAAACTTGATTCAGGCAGATTGGAAAATGGATAACACAAAAACTAATTTTGAATACAGTAAAAATGAAGTTACGGAATATTTTTTATTTTTAGAGATTATGGACTATGATGAAGTTTTATTAAAATATAAAAATTTAGAAGACGAACAGTTTTTTGAAAAGAGGATTTCAAATAAAATACAAACAATATTTATTGCAAATGCTTTTTTAATTTTATATAACTTAATAGAGTCTACAGTGAAAAACTCTATGATTGATATTTATGAGAAAATAAATGAAGATAAACTTAGTTATGATATATTATCTGATAATATAAAAAATATTTGGATTACAGGGAAAGTCTTTAATTTAAAAGAAGGAAATTATCATAACGATACTTTATCTAAAAATATTGGAAACATAGCTCAAAATATTTTAACCAAGGAAATAATACAACTATCAAAAGAAGATATTAAAATTTCTGGAAATATTGATGCTCAAAAAATAAGAGATTTGGCTAAAAATATTGGTTTTAAAATATCTCCAAACGGGAGAAACCTAGAGGAAATAAAAAATAAAAGACAACGACTTGCTCATGGGGAACAAACATTTTACGATGTCGGTAAAGATTTTACCTTTAATGAGCTGAATGATTTTAAACAAGAAACATTTGATTATCTATTAGATATGATTAATAAAATAGAAAATTTTATTAATCAACAAGGTTATATAAAAAATTAATAAAATTATTTATAGTAACAAAACTTATGCTTAATTTTTCTGTAAAAATAAACCCAACCCAACCTTAATTATTTTGGAGGACTTATGCCAAGTACTATTTCAAGCACAGAAATACAACAACTTATTGATAATGTTAAATCAGGTGATATCCATACATTTTTAAATGTATAGCAAGATAAAATGAAAATTAAAAATATATTTATTATTAGTTTTGTTATCTTATTTATTTTTTTTAACTTTAATGCGACTTTATATAATTTTATAACGAGTTTTTTTTATAATTATGATTCATTCCTTGAATATAAAATTAATCGAGCTTTTAAAAAAGTTCAAGACACTAAAAATTTACAGCCTATAGCTTTAAAAAATTTTACTGATAAAAAAATTGCTAAAGCTTGTATGCAAACGCCTTATGAACCGCAGTTTTCTTTTGAAGAACGGATTAAAGCTAAAGTTAATAATTATAGAGAAACAAATGATGATGGTATGTACGTTATTTGGTTATTTTTTTTAGATGGGTCAATAGCAAAAATTCGTCCTTATCAAATGGAACCAGGAAAAGGTCTTATAATTTGTAAAGAACAGATAACTTCAATATCATTTAAACAAGAAAAAGAAAAACACTCAAAAGAATACTCAATTAAATTTTCAATGTTAGGAGAATAAAAATGTCTTTAAAGTTAACTATATCAATGGAGTTATCCATACATTGATATTTTCGAGGAACAATTAAATAACAGTTGGTAACTAAACAATAGTTTTTTCATTTCATTTACATTTAAATAAAGAAAAATCTGAAAACTCCAGATGAACTAAACATCTTTCTGCCTCAATCAAAGGTACATTTAGGGGAATTAAATGACCTTCCTTTAGACTTAAAGTTTTAAATTCTTCATCTAATTTTTGAGCTTTCATTGCTAATAACAAACCGTTTTTATTAAATAAATGCTGAGTTAATAAAATAATTTTATCCATCCTTGTAAATGCTCTACACATCACGGTATCAAATTTTATATCAGGTTTAAAATTTTCAACACGACTATGACATACGCTAATATTATTTAACTTTAATTCTAATAGGACTTGTTGTACAAAACGGGTTTTTTTAGCATTACTATCTAATAAAACAAACTGCTTGTTAGGATTAAAAATAGCTAAGGGAATACCAGGTAAACCTGCCCCTGTCCCTATATCTATTACTCGTTGCCCCCGAACATAAGGACTAATTGCTAAACTATCCAAAATATGTAACTTTGCCATTTCTGACTTATCTCGAATAGCAGTCAAGTTATAAACCTTATTCCATTTACTAATTAGTTCTATAAAAACCAATAACTTTTCAAGCTTAAGAATCTCTTCAGATAACCCTAAACCCGCTATTCCCGTAGTCAAAATTTCTCTGCATTTATCCATATTTCTTTTTCAAATAAACTAATAAAAGTGAAACTGCCGCAGGGGTTAAACCTGGAATTCTTGATGCTTGTCCTAGGGTTTCTGGCTGATGACGTTGTAATTTTTCACGAACTTCATTAGATAACCCTGATATTTGCGCATAATCAAAATTAGTCGCTAAAGGATAATCCTCATAACGTAAAGCACGATCAATTTCAGTTTGTTGACGTTCAATATAACCTGCATATTTTGCTTGAACTTCAACTTGTTCACTCACTTGTTGATTAACTTCATCAACCGCTAAAAAACTCACTAAATTTTTAATATCTACCTCAGGACGGCGTAATAAATCCATTAAATTGGCTTCTTTGGTTAATTTTTTACCCCAAATTTTTTCTACTTGTACCGCTTGTTCTGTTTCTCGCCGAATCCATTTTTGTTTTAATTGACGCTGTAGTTGAAGAATTGCTTCCCGTTTTTTTATAAATACTTGCCAGCGATTCTTATCAACTAACCCTAACTCATAGCCTTTTTCAGTTAACCGTAAATCAGCATTATCCTCACGTAGTAATAAGCGATATTCTGCCCGACTAGTAAACATTCGATAAGGCTCTTGCGTTCCACGGGTAATCAAATCATCAATCATCACTCCAATATAAGCCTCATCACGTCGTGGACACCAACTTGTTTTCCCTTGAACCTGTCTAGCGGCATTCAATCCCGCAATTAATCCTTGAGCGGCTGCCTCTTCATACCCTGTTGTCCCATTAATTTGTCCTGCAAAAAATAATGAGTGTATATGTTTGGTTTCAAGCGATGATTTTAAATCAATCGGGTTAAAATAATCATACTCAATTGCATAACCAGGTCGGATAATTTCAGCCTGTGCAAACCCTAACATCGAGCGAATAAATTTATATTGCACATCAAATGGTAAGCTAGTTGAAATACCATTAGGATAAACTTCATTAGTCTCTAACCCCTCAGGTTCAACAAAAACTTGATGTGAATCACGATCAGCAAAGCGCATGACTTTATCTTCAATTGAAGGACAATAACGAGGCCCTACGCCTTCAATAACCCCTGAATACATCGGTGAGCGGTCTAATCCACTTCGAATAATATCATGTGTTTCACTATTCGTTCGCGTAATATGACAAGGAATTTGTCTAGGATGTTGGTCAGTCGTGCCTAAAAATGAAAAAACAGGTGATTTTTCATCGCCTTGCTGTGGTGCTAATTTAGAATAATCAATAGTCCGTCCATCAAGACGAGGGGGCGTACCTGTTTTTAAACGGTCAACTTTAAACGGATATTCCCGTAATCGTTCCGCTAAAGCAATAGAAGCTGGATCACCCGCTCTACCACCTGCATAATTTTCAAGCCCAATGTGAATTCGTCCACCCAAAAAAGTTCCCGTCGTTAAAACCACGGTTTGACTCCCGAACGCTAAACCCATTTGTGTTTTAATCCCTATGACTTTATCGCCATCAACCATTAAATCTAAAACTGTCTGCTGAAACAGCATCAAATTAGGTTCGTTTTCTAACACTTTACGCACGGCCTGTTTATAAAGAACACGATCTGCTTGCGCCCGTGTCGCCCTTACCGCAGGGCCTTTACTGGCATTTAAAGTTCTAAACTGAATCCCTGCAAGGTCAATTGCCCTCGCCATAACGCCGCCTAAAGCATCTATTTCTTTAACTAAATGTCCTTTGCCAATCCCTCCTATGGCAGGATTACAGCTCATTTGTCCTAGCGTATCAATATTTTGAGTAAGCAATAAAGTTTTACACCCACAACGAGATGCCGCAAGTGCCGCTTCTGTTCCGGCATGACCGCCCCCGATAACAATAACATCAAATTCTTTTTGAAATTTCACAGATTTAATTTATAAAATAAAAACATATTCTAAAGCGTTATTAACACTTTTCCAACTATAACTACACTAAACAGTCATCAAAATTTATTTTAAATTAAGCATTATAATATAATGATACTCAGAAACTGAGTTATTAATTAATAGCTTTTTTTGTATTTGTCAAGATCTTTTAATTAGAAATGTGTTTTAAATCTAATTTAATACTATTTTATTTGTTTAACTTTCAATGATTTGTTACACTGTCAATAAATTTGTTATCCAGAATACCTAGTAATTTAAATAGAGAAAATGATTAAAAATTTAACTTTTATACTGTTTATTTCGTTCTTAGTTGGTTGTGCTGGCACACAAAAATCAGAACTCATTAACAAAACGTCACTAAAGCCAATAGCTGTAAAAAAATCTTCTCTGGAGACTCTAATCTTTACTAAGAAAAAAGATTTAATTCCATTAGAATGTTCTGTTATCCCTTTAACAAAGGAAGAGAAATCTATAAAACGCTCAATGGTGTTATTAGAAAAATTTTTTGAGGAATGGAAGTCTGTTAAGCACCGAATGGGCGGCTTAAGTAAGCGAGGGATTGATTGTTCTGGTTTTGTTCAATTAACCTTTAAAAAGCAATTTGATCTTAAAGTACCCCGCACAACAGGTTTGCAAGTAAGGCTAGGCAAAACGATTCCTAAAAATAAATTGAAAACAGGTGATTTAGTTTTTTTTAAAACCAGTCCTCGGGTTAATCATGTAGGAATTTATTTAACAGATAATACCTTTATCCATACCTCATCCAGTAAAGGGGTTATGAAATCAAAGCTAAATAAAGGCTATTGGGCTAAAAAATATTGGACAGCAAAACGGGTTGCCTTTAAAACGACCGATTTCTTTAGTCAATTGATTCGCCGCGAGCAAGTTTAGGTAGCTTTCCTTCAAGCCCCATTGCTGCTTTCATAATTTTATTTTTAACAGGTAAAACTCGCTCCGCTAATCCTAAGCCTAAATTCCTTAAAAATTTAATTGGAACTACTTTATTACTAAAAACACGATAAAAAATATCCATAACGGTCATCATTTTTAAATTTTCATTGCGACGTAAGGATTCATAACGCTTTAAAACCGTTAAGTCTGCAATATTTTCACCGTTTTTATGAGCCTCAATTAACACTTCAGCCAACGCTGCGGCATCAAGCAAACCAATATTAACCCCTTGTCCTGCCAATGGGTTAATGATATGGGCAGCATCACCGACTAAAGCAACGCCTTGCTTAACATAGCTTTGAGCGTGCTGACGCTTTAATGGAAAACTAGCTACGCTTAGAATTTGCGTTACTTTCCCTAGGCATTCAGGAAAAGCGGCTATTAACTCTTGCATTAATTCAGGGTAATGGAGTGTTTTTAATCGTCGTACTTCATCGACGGAGTTATACCAAACAATTGAACCATAATGACCCGTTAGAGGTAAAAAAGCTTGCGGTCCACTTGGGGTAAAACGCTGCCAAGTAATATCTTGCTGCGAGTAATCAGTTTCAATATAAATAACCATCGCATGTTGCTGATAATCCCAACTTGTTACGCCTAAACCAACACTTTGTCGTACCCGTGACTGTCCTCCATCCGCTGCAACGAGCATTTTTGTTCCTAATAGCTGCCCATCTTCAAGTTCCAGTTGAGTTTCGGTGAGTGAATAATCTATTGTTTTTATTCCCATAGGGGCGAAGAGGGTAATATTTTCAAATTGTTGCAATTGTTCTAATAACGCTAACTGAGTTATTCTATTTTCAACAATAAAACCTAATTGGTCATGATTTATATCATCACTGCAAAATTCAGTATCACCTGCGGTTTCAAAAACCCGCATGCGTTTAAAAGGACAATAACGGCGATCTAAAATACCTTGCCATGCCCCAATAGTTTTTAAAATATTTTTAGAGGCAATGCTTAACGCAGACACGCGCATATCATGGGGCTGTTTATTATTAAAAGCCTCGGGAATGTTTTTTTCTATAATAGCCACGTTTAAATGACTGTTTCCAAGCGCGCAAGCAACGGTAGCCCCAACCATTCCCCCGCCAACAATAATAATATCGAAATTTTGAGTCATTTGAATAATTTTAAGGTTAATTTTTTTTATGTTAAAATGAAGAGTTTCACTTAAACATAGATTAGAAAAATGTTTGTATTTTAAAACCTTTTGTAAAGGTTTAGTTGGTAAGTAATACTATTTAGAACTCTACCATGCTATGTAAAAAAACACTACATAGGCTTGTTATTTAACACAGATGGTTTTAATAAAATTAGGGGGTAGGATAAAGAATCCCCAAAATATAGGCTTAAAAAATGCTTTATAACGCTGATTTATCGCAGGATAGCTGCGGAGTTGGGTTCATTACCCATAAACAAAGTCAACAAACTCATGATGTTTTATTAAAAACCCATGAGGCTCTTTGTACTATTCCTCATCGTGGCGGTATGAGTGCAGAAGGTGTTGGGGACGGTGCAGGAGTTAATATTGATTTATCGCTCAAATTTTTTCGTAAAATTACAAAAAATGACGTGCTTGAATTAGGGCAATTTGGGGTGGGAAATTTTTTCTTTCCAGAAGATCATGAACATCATGACTCAGATGCACGAATTTTAGTTGAAAAACATTTAAAAGAATTCAGCTTACCCGTTATTTTATGGCGTGATGTGCCAGTTGATAACACAGTTATTAACAAGGCAGCGATTAAAGCACAGTTACCGATCAAACAAATTATTTTTAGTTGTCCTGAACATTTAAAATCGGCAACACATAAGGAATTTGAAAGCTTGATTCAACAAGCTTTATTGGCGATTGAAGCCGAGGGTTTTACGAATAGTGCGTTACAAGGATTTTATCCTTTATCAATGAGTTCACGTACCCAAGTTTATAAGGCGCGTTTAAACTCGAATGAAGTAGTCCCTTATTTTATAGATCTATACGATACAGATCACGAAATTAGTACCTTATTTTTCCATACCCGTTTTTCAACAAATACTAAACCTGCAACGATGATGGCACAGCCATTTCGTTATATGTCACATAATGGTGAATTAAATACGGATAAAAAAAATAGGTTGAGTGAAAAGGCCATTGCTAGCCATCATAATAAATCCCTTGTTTTTCCTAAAGGGCAATCCGATTCAGGGCGTTTAGATCAAACGTTAACCCGTCGTATTAATGAAGATGGGTTAGATATTGTGACGGCTGTTTTAGCGATGATGCCGCCTGCGTGGGAAAACGATACTTCTTTATCTGAAGATGTTCGTGCCATGTTGGAATATTTTAGTCTTTACGAAGAAAAAAATGATGGGCCAGCGGCATTAATTTTTAATGATGGTATTCGTGTGGGTGCGCGTTTAGATCGCTTAGGTTTACGTCCTTTGCGTTCGATTGAAACGGATGATTATCTGGTTGTAATGTCGGAAGCAGGGCAAATTGATTTTCCGCCTGAACAAGTCTTAAAACGAGGGCGTATTGAAGCGGGTGGGATGTTATATTTTGACCATGAAACGCAGCGGTCTTATAACAGCCATGAAGTGATGACACAGTTAGCCTCTAAACAAGATTATAAAAAATTATTGGCTGAAAGTTGTATTCATTTATCCGAATTAGATAAAGTTCAATTATCAACTATTGATAATCAGCACGATTTTAGCATTGAACAGCAACACACGGCTTATTCCTTAAATCAAGAAAGTTTTAAGTTCTTACTTGACCCTATGTTACAAGTGGGTTTAGAGAAAGTTTCAGCAATGGGTTATGGGATTACGCCTAACGCATTATCAAAAGCAGAAGGCGGGATGTCACGTTATTTTAGTCAGCGATTTGCTCAAGTAACTAATCCACCCTTAGATTCTTTGCGTGAAAGTGACGGCATGACTTTACGGGTTGCTTTAGGGGCTAAACCGAATTTTTCGGGGGGTAATTCTCAACAATTAGTCATTGATTCTCCTGTTTTGCAACGCACTCAATTAGCCCAAATTTATCAACAACAAGCCGTCGGTGTGGTTACTTTAGCCATGCTATATAGCCCTAATTATGACCATAAAAAGGCGAATGAGCAGCAATTAGAACAAGCGTTATTAGAGGTTTGTAATCAAATTGCACAAGCGGCACGGGATAATATTGGGATTATCATTTTAAGTGATAAAAATATTAGTCTTGAAAAAGCGGCCATTCCTGCTTTATTAATGATTTCGGCCGCGAATCAACGCTTAGTAACACAGGGGTTGCGTTTTAATTCGTCGTTAATTATCGAAACAGGGCAAGCAGCGAGTCCACATGATGTGGCGACTATTTTAGGTTTTGGAGCTTCAGCCATTTGTCCTTTAAGTGTTCATAATCGAGTAATGACGCAGTATCAAGATGAGCAAACCCAACAGCAGGCTTTGGATAATTTTCAAGCAGGGGTGACTAAATCTTTGATGAAAATCATGGGGAAATTTGGTTTATGTACCGCTGAAAGTTATATTGGAGGTGAATTTTTTGAATCGAATTATTTAGATACCAATGAACCGAAATTAAACGGTTATTTTCCTAATATTCATGCTTCTGTAGGAGGCGTTCAATATGCTGATCTCGCGGCGAGTGCGACGGAATGGCATCACAAATCTTTAGGCATAACTGATGAAAAAGACATTCCTTTTTTAGGTTTGTTTAAAGAACGTCAAGAAGGGGCAGGACATAGCTTTGGTAATGTTTCTGTGCGAGAATATATTAAAATGACCGATGAAGCTATTTTATATATTCCTCAGCAACAATCAAGCGTTGCGAGTGATACGGCTTATACCGATTTTGGTTATCAAAAACGCACGCCAGCACAAATTGATGCATTTGGTGTTACGCCTGCTTATCGTAGTTTTATTAAAAATTTATATTTAGAACGTGATTCTCGCCCAGCGGCATTGCGTGATGTTATTGATTTCCCTGCCGATATTTCTACAGCGAATACAAGGGACGATTTTGATGTTATTTTAAATAAGCAAAATTTACGCGGTAATAATAATTATTTAATTCGGGGTTTAAGTGTTCGCGTGATAAGAACGGGTTTCCAAATTACCTTTACGACGAATAATACAGAATCACGGTTGTATGAATTATTAAATCATTTTGAAAATCGGTTTGAGGCAGCAAGTTTTAAAGCCACCCTTGATAGAGAATCCATTAATTTAACCTGCATTGATAATCATTTATCCCATAATGAATTATTGCATAATGAATTATTAACTAATTATTTAAGTACCCTTAAAACCGCCCCCGATGCGATTGAATTAAATAGAGTTCAACCTGCTCATGAAATTATCGCAACTTTAGCGACGGGTGCAATGAGTCATGGGGCGTTATTATCAGAAGCGCATGAAGCGGTTGCAATGGGAACAAATATTGCGGGTGCATTAAGTAATTCAGGCGAAGGCGGCGAACATTCTAGTCGTTTTGGAACGTTAAAATCTAGTAAAATCAAACAATTTGCTTCAGGTCGTTTTGGGGTTTGGGCAGGTTATTTGGCCGATTCTAATTGTGAAGAAATTGAAATAAAAATTGCTCAAGGGGCAAAACCGGGGGAGGGTGGTCAATTACCTGCGATGAAAGTTTCGGTTGAAATTGCCTCATTACGGGGTGGAACGCCGAAAGTTGAATTAGTCAGTCCGCCGCCGCACCATGATACTTATTCTATTGAAGATTTAGGGCAATTAATTCATGATGCCAAAGCCGCACGGGTTAAAGTAGTGGTTAAATTAGTGTCTTCCGAAGGCATTGGAACAATTGCGGTGGGGGTTGCAAAAGCAGGCGCAGATGTTATTAATGTGGCAGGAAATTCAGGCGGAACAGGAGCGGCTGCGGTTACTAGTTTAAAACATACAGGCCGCTCGCCTGAAATTGGAATTGCAGAAGTTCATCAAGCCTTAGTGGTGAATGGATTGCGTGATAAAGTTATTTTACGTTGCAGTGCAGCGCATCAAAGCGGTTTAGATGTGGTGAAATCAGCTATTATGGGAGCGGATTCATTTGAATTTGGTACGACCGCATTAATGATGCTTCGTTGTGTGATGGCAAAAAATTGTAATGTAAAATGCCCCGCTGGATTAACCACGGCTCATGAAGAATTTAAAGGCGATGCCCGTGTTTTAGCGCAATATTTCATGAATTTAGCCCATGAAGTCCGTGAAATTTTAGCGGATTTAGGCTATCAAAGTTTAACCGCTATTCGAGGTCAAACGGATTTATTACACCTTATTAATCATCCTACGATGGTGGGACAATTAGATTTTACCGATTTATTAGCGCAAGTTGAGGTCTTAAAAGTTGACAAACCGATTTATTTAGAAGCTAATTTTTCAATTGATGACTTAATTATTGAGCAAGTTAAAAACAGTTTGATTAAGAAAAATCAATCGCAGCTTATTATTGAAGGTAAGAAGTTTAAATTAAATAATTTGAATAAAACCGTGGGAGGACAAACGGCTATTGATATTGAACGTTTATTGCAATATGAATTGACGGATGAACAACGAGCAACTTCCCCGATTATTTATACTAATCAACATGGGCGACATTATTTTGCCCCTGATAGCGTTATTATTCGCACCACAGGGTCAGCAGGACAAAGTTATGCGGCTTTTTTAAATGATGGCATGCGTTTGGAGCATACGGGAACGTGTAACGATGGGGTCGGTAAAACCATGTGTGGCGGGACGGTTATTGTCAAATCACCCGGCGGTGGTACGATAAAATCAGGTGAAAATGTTTTAATTGGTAATTTTGCTTTATTTGGGGCATCGGGGGGTCAAGCCTTTATTAATGGGGAAGGTGGCGATCGGTTTGCAGTACGAAATTCAGGCGCAATGGCAGTTATTGAAGGGGTCGGTGATTTTGGTTGCGAATACATGATTAATGGGTCGGTGCTTAATTTAGGCGGATTTGGTAAGGGTTTTTGCACGGGGATGTCGGGCGGGAATGCGTATCAATACGACCCTGATAATCGGTTAAAAGAGGTGTATGATAAAACTTCGGTAGAAATTCGTTGTTTAACGGAAGAAACAGAAACCTCTAAAGCCCATGAACAATTTATTTTAGCGATGCTAACGCAGCATTTTGAGTATACAAATTCTGAAAAAGCAAAGGCTTTATTGGAAAATTGGTTAATAGAACGTGGTTATTTTAAATTTGCAGTGCCGTTATGGTTATATAAAACGCAAACAGCCAGTTTTTTACAACAAACCATGGAACGTAAAGCGATGATAGAAGAATTATCAATTGCTTTCGCTCAACAACAAATTGCAGACGTTAAGCAAGCGCATCAAAGGAATAAACCCTTATTTAATGGGGCAGTTCCCATTTATGGTGATATTGATACCGAATTAAGTTTTAAATTGATTAATAGTTTTGCCGTAATAGATCTTGCTGAAAAATTAACAGATGATGTGTTTAAATTAATCATTGAAAGACCGCGCAAATTGCAAGACGTGTTAGTTAAAAGTATCCGTGAAGCCTACAGTAATTATAATGATGAACAACTGGCATCCTTACTTGCAGCAAAACGGCTAACGGATTATAAAATGACATTAATAAACCGTGATGTACAAAGTATTAATTCCATTGGTTCAACTGCTTGGATTATCGAACAAGATAACATTAATCGTAAGGCATTAGCGGGCTTAACGTCTATTGATGAATATTTGGCTAGTCATGTAAGTTTGGAAATTGTCCAAGCGATGATGACTGCGTAATTTTGTTTATTGGAGAAATAAATGTTAGCAACAAAAGAAGAATTACAGACGGAAATAGAAGCGCAAAGAAATTTATTAAGCACGGATAGATTAGATATTTCTTTTGGCGAATTGATGAGTATGTATGAGCGTGAAGAGATTAAAATTAAACCAGATTTTCAACGTTATTTTCGCTGGGATGAAGAGCAGCAAACACGTTTTATTGAATCAATTCTTTTAGGTATTCCCATTCCTCCTATTTTTGTTGCCTCAGATGGTGATGGTGTATGGGAATTAGTGGATGGTTTACAACGAACCTCAACTGTGCTTTCTTTTTTTGGTATTTTAAAAAGTGAAGATAAAGGGATTAAAGAAAAAAATAATTGGGTTTTAGGCGCAGGAAATAAAATTAAAACCCTAGAAGGATTTTCTTATGAAACACTACCTAATGTCTTTAAATTAAATATCAAAAGATCAACTTGCCGAGTTGAGATTCTTAGGTGGAATAGTAACTATGATATGCGATTTGAATTATTTAATCGACTCAATACAGGCGGTTCACCTTTAACTGCACAAGAAATTAGAAATTGTATTTATAGAGATATTTCCAGTGATTTTAATGATTTTTTAAAACATATTTCTGAGAATAAAGATTTTCTCGAACTAATTGATTTAAATGATAATAATTTAGAACAACTTTATCATGAAGAATTAGCACTTAGGTTTATTTCTCTTTATAACAATAAAGATAATATAAAAACTGGGCTTGCTCAACATATGACTGATTTCATGAAACATGCGTTGGAAAATAAAGAGTTTGATTATGAAAAATATGAATCTATTTTTATAAAGACATTTAAGTTATTACAGCCTTTAAGTAAGAGTATTTTTCGGAGTAAAGATAGAAAAGGACGAATAATAACCACTATTTATGATATTGTGACTATTGGTGTCAGTGAATATTATGATTTTTATAAAGACAAACCAATAACGTTAATTCAGGAAAAAATTGATCGTCATCAAAAAGAAATTATTAATGTTATCAAAACATCAAGTAGTAATGGGCAAAAAGGGAGAATAATTGATCGTATAAAAATCGCTCGTAAAATATTTGGAAACCAATGAATACAGCGTTAGTTCTTTTAGAGCAAGAAATTACTTCTGATATAGACACAAGACTAAGCTCAATATCGAGTATTAAAACACTCACCTCACGTTATAATCTTTTAGACTACGATAAAGATTTACTGTTACAACATTCAATCCCTATGATTTATTCAATCTGGGAAGGATTTATTCAGCAAACTTTTCAAATTTACATTAGGACATTAAATAAACTAGAACTTAGCTTTGATACTCTTTGCAAACCCATGATTATTTTTCATTTAGAAAATAAATTTAAACAATTTGCAGAATATCCTAAAAAATTAGATAAAAAGCTACTTTTTTTTAAACAACTTAATCAATTTTATCATGCTGAAAAAATTAATATTAACCCTATTGTAAATACTGAAAGTAATGTTGGCTTTGCTATTCTTAATAAAATATTAGCAGAATTTAACCTTGAAAAGATTCAAGAATACCCTGAACCTAAATACTCTTTAAAAGATGAACTTGATAAATTCCTTTTAAAAATCAGAAATAATATTGCTCATGGACAAAATTCTATTTTAGTAACGACAAATGATATAACTAGAGCTGCAAAATTAGTAACATTGTTAATGGACTTAGTTTTTGAAAGAATCAAGGAGGGTTTTATTAATCAGACTTACCTTGAGTCTACATAATAAAAAAATTATGACCTACCTAAAACAAATAGAAAACTATCTCATTTTAAATTATTAGCCTTCAATGAAAATACTGAAAATTCCAAATAACGCCCCTTATTCTGATACGCAACGCGCATGGCTCACAGGATTTTTTGCAGGAATGCATAGCCACTTATTACAAAGTACGGGGGTAAATCAAACAGCCCATGCACGTGTTATTAACATTCTCTATGGAACGCAAACAGGCACGTCTGAATCGGTTGCGAATGATGCAGCTGATCTTGCTAAAACACACGGCTTAAATCCTATTGTTAAAAGTATGGATGAAGTGGAAATAGCTGAAATGGCAGTCATGGATTATCTACTTATTATCACCAGTACTTATGGTGAAGGCGAAATGCCTGATAATGCTCAAATGCTCTGGGAAGCGGTTAATAGCGAAAATACCCCTCATTTTGAAAATACTCATTATTCCATTTTAGCCTTAGGGGATACGAGTTATGATTTATTTTGTCAAGCAGGGATAGATTGGGATTTGCGTCTTGAAGCATTAGGGGCAAAACGACTGTATCAGCGCATTGATTGTGATGTCGATTTTGAAGTTTCAGCGGAAAATTGGATTAGTAGTGTTATTCCACTGATGTCTGAGGGGTCAACCGTTAATTTAATGGATAAAGATAAGGAATCTTCAGTAAATAATAAGCCGCAATATAATCGAAAAAACCCCTTTCCAGCGACGATGACGCTGAATAAAATTATTACGGCTGAGAATTCATCCAAAGAAACCCGTCATTATGAAATTTCTATTGTTGGTTCAGGTTTAAGCTATGAAGCAGGGGATGCATTATGTGTTATTCCTACTAATTGTCCTGAATTAGTAGATAATATTATTAAAGCCATCAGTTGTAAGGGGGACGAAGAAGAACCCGTTAAGGGTGAATTAATGAGCTTGCGTGAAGCCTTACGTACTCATTTTGAAATTAAATTGCCTAGCAAAGAATTGATTGAAGAAATTGCCAAACGTTCAGGGGATCAAGTATTAAATGAACTTTTAAACTCTGATGATAAAAACCAGTTGACTGATTATTTATGGGGACGGGATAGTTTAGATTTATTATTAGCGCATCCAACCTTAAAATTTTCTGCGGCTGAATTTATTGCTCGCTTAAAACCGCTAAAATATCGTGCTTATTCCATTGCTTCCAGTGGAAAAATGTACCCTGACAAGGTTCATTTAACCGTTGCTAGTGTGCGTTATCAAGCTCAAAGACGGGAACATAAAGGGGTTTGCTCCACTTATTTAGCGGATATTGTCGGTGAAAGTACTGCGGTTAAGGTCTTTTTTGCCCCCAATAAAAATTTTAGAGTTCCTGAAGATGATAGTTTGCCGATGATTATGGTTGGGCCTGGAACTGGGATTGCGCCTTTCCGTGCTTTTTTACAAGAACGTGAATTTAGAAAATCCTCGGGTCAAAATTGGTTGTTTTTTGGGGATAGAAATGCAGAGACCGACTTTATTTATCAAGATGAATTGGAGGCTATGCAAAAAAACGGGGTATTAAACCGTTTAGAGTTAGCTTTTTCTCGTGACCAAGACGAAAAAATTTATGTTCAAGATAGAATGCGTGAACAGGGAAAAGAAATATTTTTATGGTTAGAACAAGGTGGTTCTTTCTTTGTCTGTGGGGATGCTTATCGAATGGCAAAAGATGTTGATAAAGCACTACATGATATTGTTACGGAACAGGGTCAAAAAACCGAACAAGAAGCGATTGATTATGTTAATCTTTTGAAGAAAGAAAAACGTTATGTAAGAGATGTGTATTAATTAATCATTAAGGATGCTTATTTTAGTGATAAAAAAAGGGCGGTATCTTTATGATACTGCCCTTTTCTAGTTCTTTTGAAAAAACGAATTAACGTTTTGAATACTGTGGACGTTTTCTGGCTTTGTGTAAGCCGACTTTTTTACGTTCAACTTTACGTGCGTCACGAGTTACATAACCCGCTTGTCTTAAAGGTAAACGTAAGCTTTCATCGAAATCAATTAATGCTCGAGCTAACCCATGACGAATTGCACCAGCTTGACCTGAAGGCCCGCCACCTTTAACAATAATATTAAGATCAAAATCAGCCGTTTTTTCAACGCATACTAAAGGTTGTTCTGCTAATATTTGGTCAGTTTTACGACCAAAATAAATTTCGATAGGTTGTTTGTTAACGGTAATTTTACCAGAACCAGCTATCGCGTAAACACGTGCTACTGCACTTTTACGACGACCTGTTCCATAATACTGAGTTGTCATAATTTGTCCTGTTTTAGAGTTCTAACACTTTAGGTTGCTGTGATTGATGTTCATGCGTTGGTCCTGCGTAGACCTTTAGCTTTTTAAACATAGCACGTCCTAGTGGGTTTTTAGGTAACATACCTTTAACTGCTGTATTAATGATACGGTCTGGAAAGGTTTTTCTTAGTTTTCCTAATGTGACAGATTTCATATTACCGATATAACCTGTATGGCGATAATAGATTTTATTTTGTTCTTTATTGCCCGTAACACCAATTTTTTCTGCATTGACGACAATAATATAATCACCTGTATCCACGTGGGGGGTATATTCAGGTTTATGTTTTCCGCGAAGACGGCGAGCAACTTCTGTGGCAAGTCGACCAAGCGTCTTCCCTTCTGCATCAATTACATACCAATCGCGCTTAACTTCTGCTGGTTTTGCACTAAATGTTTTCATTTAATTAGTTGGTTTTCTGTTAAGGCTATCAAAGAGCGAGAATTTTACTAAATCTTTGAACAGTTAGCAAGTTGTTTATTGCTTTTTACTTTAATTTATTTATTTTCGCAAATTAGTAGGAGTATAGTCACGCTTATCATAGCCTGTGTAAAGCTGTCTAGGGCGGCTAATACGATGCGTAGGTTCTGCCATCATTTCTAGCCAATGTGAGACCCAACCTGCGGTACGAGCAATAACAAACATCACTGTAAACATATTCTCAGGGATTTTTAAGGCACGATAAATGATACCTGAATAAAAATCAACGTTGGGATAAAGTTTTTTCTCAATAAAATACTCATCCTTCAATGCATACTCTTCTAAAGCTAATGCCAATTCAAATAAAGGGTCATCTGTTGGGAAATGTGCTAAAACTTCATGGCAGGTTTCACGGATAATAGTGGCTCTAGGATCAAAGTTTTTATAAACACGATGTCCAAATCCCATTAACCGAAATGGATCATTTTTATCTTTCGCTTTTTTCAGGTATTTAGGGATATTTTCAATAGTACCTATTTCCATTAACATTTTTAAAACAGCTTCATTTGCGCCACCATGAGATGGCCCCCAAAGTGCTGAAATGCCTGCGGCAATACATGCGTAAGGGTTTGCTCCAGTACTACTTGCTAACCGTACAGTAGATGTACTTGCATTTTGTTCATGATCTGCATGAAGTATAAATAGTAAATTGAGGGCTTTGACCGTAATGGGGTCAATCTGTTTATCACGTTGAGCATTCGTTTGTGATGGCAATGAAAACATCATATTTAGAAAATTTTCGCAATATTCCAAATCTCTGCGTGGATAAACAATAGGGTATCCAATAGAATGTTGATAACAGGCAGCAGCAATAGTGGGCATCTTTGCTAACATTCGCAGAGCAGATATTCGACGATGTTCAGGATCTTCCATGTTTAGTTGACCATGATAAAAAGCCGATAAAGAACCGACAACGCCGACCATCATTGCCATAGGATGTGCGTCATAATGAAAACCACTAAAAAAACCACTCAAGGATTCATGTAGAATGGTGTGGTGGTTAATTTCATTAGAAAAATTAAATAATTTATTTTCAGTCGGTAGCTCACCATTCATTAATAAATAAGCAACCTCTAAAAATGAACTCTGTTTAGCGAGTTGCTCAATTGGGTAACCTCGATAAAGTAATATTCCTTTTTCACCATCAATATAAGTAATGTTACTTTTACAACTTGCTGTTGAAACAAAACCTGGATCATAAGTAAATAACCCTAGGTTCTTATTAAGTGTGCCAATATCAATAGTTGGTGTTCCGAGTGTTCCTTTTAATAGTGAAAATTCGGCTTGCTCACCTGTGTTGTTATTTTTAATAGATACGGTATCTTGTGACATAATTTCTCTAAATTTTTTTGTTGAGTTATTCTACACTAGGCTACACTATATATAGTTAAAAAAATTATTTACCAAATCGTTTACGAAATTTATCAACACGACCTGCGGTATCGACGACTCGTTGCTTACCTGTATAAAAAGGGTGACATGAAGAGCAAACTTCAATATTTAAATCTTTAGTGAGTACTGAACCTGTTTCAAAGGTATTTCCACAGCCACAGGTTACGGTGATTTGTTTATAGTCTGGATGTATTTCTGGTTTCATAGTCGTTAATTATATTGCCTAAAATAGGCTTACAAACTTAATAGGGAACTGGTTATAATACGAGTTCCTCAACAAAACTGCAACTTAAGAATTCATAATGCGTATTATTACTTTAAATGCAAATGGTATTCGTGCCGCTGAACGTAAAGGTGTTTTTCCATGGCTAATCTCTCAAAATGCTGATGTTATCTGTCTTCAAGAGACACGCGCTCAAGAATCTCAACTTAAAGCGGATGATTTTTATCCACAAGGCTATCACTGTTTTTATCATGCCGCCGTAAAAAAAGGCTACAGTGGGGTTGGACTTTATTGTAAAAAACAGCCAGATGAAATAATCAAAGGCATAGGCTGGGAAGATGTAGATAGTGAAGGACGATTTATTGAAGCCCGTTTTGGAAAACTCAGTGTTATTTCATTATATTTACCTTCTGGCTCATCATCTGAAGAACGTCAAGCAAGGAAGTTTAAGTTCTTAGCAAGATTTTTACCTTATTTACAAGCACTTGTAGGTAATGGTCGTGATTATATCATTGCAGGAGATTGGAATATTGCTCATAAAGAAGTAGATTTAAAAAACTGGAAAGCTAATAAAAAAAATTCAGGATTTTTACCCGAAGAGAGGGCATGGCTTGATGATTTATTTGCCGACAGCCAATGGTTTGATGCGTTTAGATTATTAGAACAACAACCAGATGAATATACTTGGTGGTCAAATCGTGGGCAATCATGGGTAAAAAATGTTGGTTGGCGGATTGATTATCAAATTATTAGTGCGGGCTTGAAAGATAAAGTTCAAGCAAGTAATATCTATAAAGAACAACGGTTTTCAGATCACGCGCCTTTAATAATGGATTATGATTATTGTTTCTAATTTACTCTTCCTTAACCTTAATAAAAACTTAAAATATGATAAATAATATAAGTTTAACCCAATTTATTATTGAACAGCAACGAGAAGTTTCAGAATCATCAGGTGATTTTACCTTATTATTAAATGACATTGTTACCGCCTGTAAAAAAATATCTAGCCTTGTTAATAGAGGTGATTTAATGGGGGTTTTAGGGAGTGCTAATACCGAAAATGTACAAGGAGAAGTGCAAAAAAAGTTAGATATTATCAGCCATAATATTATGGTTGACGCCTTAAATTGGTCTGGTCATTTATCGGGGATGGTATCAGAGGAAATTGAAGCAATTATTAAAATCCCTACTCATTATCCTAAAGGTAAATATTTAGCACTTTTTGACCCTCTTGATGGTTCATCTAATATCGACTTGAATTTAACCGTAGGAACAATTTTTTCAATTTTACGTTATGAAGCAGAATTAGAACCTAAAGTAGAAGATTTTTTACAACAAGGTTCCAAACAAGTTTGCGCTGGATTTGTTTTATACGGACCCTCAACAATGATGGTTTTAACTACAGGTAGAGGTGTTAATGCGTTTACCTTAGACCCTGATATTGGTGAATTTATATTAACCAATCCTGATATAAAAATACCCGAAGATAGCAGTGAATTTGCGATTAATATGTCCAATCAACGCTTTTGGCAGCCTCCTATCCAGCGTTATGTTAAAGAATGTTTACAAGGCAAACAGGGGGTACGGAAAAAAAACTTTAATATGCGTTGGATTGCCTCATTAGTTGCCGAAGTTTATCGGGTTTTAACCCGTGGTGGGGTTTTTATGTATCCATTGGATAACCACAAATCTACATCAGGGCGATTACGATTAATGTATGAGGCTAATCCTATGAGTTTTATTATCGAACAAGCAGGAGGTTTGAGTTCCACAGGACGACAACGGATTCTAGATATAAAACCAGAAGGAATACATCAGCGGATTCCTTTAATTTTAGGGTCAAAAAATGAAGTTAAGCGTATTGTAAATTATCATTTAAACTAATTATTTTAAATTTTGTCGGTTTGCTAAATAATCCTCTAAAGAATTAAGAATTTCTTGTTCTTTAGGGGTTGCTTTTTTTGTTAACTCAGCTATTTGCTGACGATATTCTTCAACGGTTAAACTTGCACCTAATTTTTCATCGGTTAATTTATTATGACAAAATTTTTGCCAGTCTTGTTTTTCTTTTAAAGAGAGTATTTGGGGATAATTACGGGCTTTATAGCGAAAAAACATTTCCGTTAACCGTTGATCTTGAAACTTAGGTTTTAATGCTGATAAGTCATCAATAGGGGTACTTCTGATTTTATCCATTATTTCTTTATCAGTTTTATTAAAAAAACCGCCACTGTAAATCATTAAATCAGGATTAGTTTCGGGTTCATATATTCGTGTAAAAATGTCAATTAATTTATGCGTAATTGAAGGTGAATTTTTTATTTTTTTGGCATTCTCCAAGCATAGATTTAAATTTATTTCTAAACGTGCTTGATCTTCTTTTCTTAAAACATTAAGGGGAGCAAGTATAGGACATTTATTAATATGCACAGTTTTTAATCCTATCCTCTCAATGCCCTTAGGTAAATCAGCCGCTGTGGTAAAAATACGTTGGCTTATTTCTTCTGCACTTAATTCTAAAAGATCGGTTGGGTCTTGCGATAAATCATAAACAATCACCCCATTGTTGTTAGTTGGGTGTTGACAAAGTGGTAATACAATGGCTAAACAGCCTTTAATAGCTGGATACATGCCTGAAATGTGTACAACAGGTTTGAATGAACCTAGTTGTAATAAATCAGTGACTTGATGTTTTCCTCGGTTAGAAAATAAAAAATCATATAATTTAGGTTGCGCTTGCTTGACAAGTTTTGCTATTGCAATAGTCGCATAAACATCAGAGAGAGCATCATGTGCTGATTCGTGAGCAATACTATTAGCTTTAGTTAAACTCTCAAGCTTAAAACTCGGCTTTCCATTTTCATCATCAACCCAAGTGATCCCTTCTGGGCGTAAAGCTCTTGCTGCTCGAACGGCATCAATTAAATCCCAACGCGAGTTCTTATTTCTCCACTCTCGCTCATAAGGGTCATAAAAATTACGGTAAAGACTATTACGCGTCACTTCATCATCAAAACGTAAACTGTTATAACCTAAAACACAGGTATTAGGCCGCATAAACTGTTGATGAATAATTTTGATAAATTCTGCCTCACAAACTCCTTTTTTAGCAGCTAGTTGCGGCGTAATCCCCGTAATAATACAAGCATCAGGTTGTGGTAAGCAGTCAGCGGGTGGCTTACAATAAATGGTTAAAGGTTTACCAATAATATTAAAATTAGCATCTGTACAAACCCCTGCGAATTGTGTTGGCCAATCACGAGACGGGTCAATGCCAAAAGTCTCATAATCATGCCAATAAAAGCGTGTATTTTTCATCTTTTAATCCTTAATAAAATACAATTACGCATCGAACAATTGTACTCTTTTGTCATTAACAGTTAAATAGCTCTACCTTGAAGACCTTGGTCGCTTCAAAATAGAGCCTTTAAAGTGTATTTTTAGATTTATTTAAATCACTTACAAACTACCAGCTTCGTTTAACTTGTTTGCATTGAACTTTAACATTTTCAGCGCGACAGCGATAAAAACCTTCAAAATCACCACCGCACTCATCACAATCAACTTTACCTTTGTCTAATACTTTATCCAAGCTCCAGCCATAACCAATATCATTACAAAGTAAATTGGTATATTTTTTAAAACGATAAGGTTTTATAGCTTTTTTATGGGCTTTTTCTTTGGTTAAACAACCCGGATTAGATTTTAAATTCCCAGTTACTTCTTTAAAAACCCATTCATCAACACTTGCGGCAAAACTGTTTACGGTAAAAAAAGATAATGCGGCTGATAAGATTAATAATTTAAGTTTCATCTATTTCTCTCCCAATAATTATTATAATTAGTCAATTTTTTTATATAATTGACCTTGTTAACTTTAACATTATTAAGCCAATGACAACATAAATTTATAGAGTATGTATGAATAAAATAAATAGATTATTTTCAGTAGCTCCAATGCTTGATTGGACGGATCGCCATTGTCGTTTTTTTTATCGATTGATGTCTAAACAAACCCTGTTATATACTGAAATGGTTACGACAGGAGCATTAATTCAGGGTAATTATCATCGCCATTTACAGTTTAATTTTGAGGAATCTCCGTTAGCTTTGCAATTGGGTGGGTCTAATCCTATTGACTTAGCCCGTTGTGCCAAAATGGGAGAAGACTACGGCTATGATGAAATTAATCTTAATGTGGGTTGCCCTAGTGATCGGGTTCAGAATGGTTTATTTGGTGCATGTTTAATGGCGAAACCCCACTTAGTCGCTGAATGTGTTGCCGCCATGCAGCAAGCCGTTGCTATTCCTATTACCGTAAAATCGAGAATTGGAATTGATAACCAAGATTCGTATGAAGCCCTACAATACTTTATTGAAACAGTGAGTAATGTAGGTTGTAAAACCTTTATTATTCACGCCCGTAAAGCTTGGTTACAAGGGTTATCACCGAAACAAAACCGAAATATTCCCCCTTTACGTTATGATATTGTTTACCAACTTAAACAGGATTTTCCCCATTTAGAAATTATTTTGAATGGGGGAATCACTCAATTAGACAGGGCGAACCATCATCTTGAGCATATTGATGGGGTGATGTTGGGACGAGAAATTTATCAACAACCGTTTTTATTAACCGAGGTTGATACGGTTATTTTTAGGCAAGCTAAAAACCCTAAAACCCGCGAAGAAATTGTTGAAGCGTTAATCCCTTATATACAACAACAATTAAAACAAGGGGTTCGTCTTCATAGTATTTCACGGCATATTTTAGGTTTATTTCATGGCGAAAAGGGCGCTAAAAACTGGCGGCGTTATTTAAGTGAAAAAGGAACGCAAAGCGAGGCTAATGAACAAGTCCTGCGAGAGGCATTAAAATTTACCCGTTGATAATGTTATACTAAGCGGATTATTTTTATTTCTTGAGGATGTTATGGAAACGTATTTTTCCAAAATTATTGAAGCGGTTGGTGAAGATGTTAATCGTGAGGGTTTAATTGATACACCAAAACGTGCAGCAAAAGCTTTTAAATTTTTAAACAATGGCTATGAAAAAACATTAGATCAAGTTATAAATAATGCTATTTTTCAAGCAGATACAGAGGATATGGTGATTGTAAAGGACATAGAACTTTATTCATTGTGTGAGCATCATTTACTGCCTTTTATTGGTAAATGTCATATTGGTTATTTACCCAATGGTAAAGTTATCGGCTTGTCAAAAATGGCACGTGTTGTCGATATGTACGCACGTCGTTTACAAATTCAAGAGAAATTAACCAAAGAAATAGCTAATGCAATTGAGCAAGTAACTAATGCACGGGGTGTTGCGGTAGTGATTGAGGCTAAACATTTATGTATGATGATGCGGGGTGTTGAAAAACAAAACTCCGTGATGACAACCTCAGTAATGACAGGCGTTTTTAGGGAAGAAATTAGCACCCGTTCTGAATTTTTAACGTTAATCCATCGTTAATAATGAAGCGAAACTCGTCTAAAATAGGGGTGTTGCTGGTTAATCTAGGGTCACCCGCATCAACAAAAACTTCGGATGTCCGACGCTATTTAAAGCAGTTTTTAAGTGATCGTCGGGTGGTGAATTTACCCCGACTTTTATGGTGGTTTATTTTACGGTTAGTGGTGTTGCCTTTTAGACCTCAAAAATCGGCGAAAGCGTATCAAAAAATTTGGCGACCTAAAGGCTCTCCGCTGGTTTTAGGTACGCATTTCTTAGCTAAAAAAACGGCGACGGTTTTAAGAAATAAAAACATGACAGTTGATTATGCGATGCGTTATGGCGAACCCTCAATTGAAAAAAAATTAACGATTTTTAAGCAACAGGGATATGATGAAATCGTCGTTATTCCTTTATATCCCCAATATTCATCAACCACAACGGCCTCAGTTTATGATGAGATCACTCGTATTTTAAATGGGTGGTGGTATTTACCTTCGTTACGTTTTATCAGTGATTATCATCAACACCCGCTTTATATTAAAGCGATTGCGGCTTCAATACAACAAGCATGGACACAACAGCGAAGCGATATATTACTAATGTCTTTCCATGGATTGCCCAAAAAATTAACCGACTGGGGTGATCCTTATTTTCATCAGTGTGAAATTAGCGCGCAATTAATTGCCGATGAATTAGGTTTAAAGTCATCAGAATGGCAATTAGTTTTTCAATCACGTTTTGGTAAAGCCGAATGGTTAAAACCTTATTGCGTTGAAGTATTAGCTTCGTTACCTTTGCAAGGAGTTAAAACGATTGACATAGTGTGTCCCGGTTTTTCGGTCGATTGTCTCGAAACTTTAGAAGAAATTGCGATGACAAATAAAGCTATTTTTATGGAGGCAGGAGGAATAAACTATCATTATATTGCCGCCCTTAATAATACCCATAGTCATGTTGATTTACTGGTAGATATTATTCAATCGTGACTTTTTACCCATAAAGAGTTTATACAGTATGAGCATTGCTAATGAAGCCCCTAAAGTATCAGCAATCCAATCGTTTACATCGGCTTGACGACCTTGAATAAATGATTGATGCCATTCATCGGTTAGGCCATAAAGGCTACAAAAAATGATACTGATGATAATAATCAAAGATGAGTGACGGGTAAAATGCTGAATGTTACGCCATGCTAAAATTGCCATAATAAAATAGGCGGTTGCATGATGCAGTTTATCTTGATGGGAAAATAACATCGGCACAGGAAGTACGGGCTGACTTGATAGCCAAAAAATCAAGCTACAATAAAGAACCAGCCCAATAAAATCAACGACTCTAATCATCACTATTCTCAAAAAATTGTTTAACGCGTATCACATCGTGTTTAATTTGTTGTTTAAGGTGATTTAGCGATTCAAAACGTTGTTCATTTCTAATCTTTTTCTTAAAATGTACGTTCACATAAGCACCATATATTTCTTGATTAAAATCAAATAAATGGGTTTCTAAAATAATTTTCGACCCACCATTAATCGTCGGACGCGTTCCTACATTAGCAATCCCTTGAATTTCATTTTCACCGATACCTGATAAGGTGATAGCAAATACACCACTAATAGGCGTATTTTTTCTAAATAACGCAATATTTGCCGTAGGAAAACCTATTGTTCGCCCTCGTTTATGACCATGCACAATTCGACCACAAATAGAATAATCACGCCCTAATAATTGTTTAGCAAGTTTTAGATCGCCTTTCCCTAACGTATCTCTGATTAGAGTGCTACTAATACGCATTCCGACTTGTTGATAAGGCTGTGTATTTTCAACTTCAAATCCTAATTCACGGCCTTTTTCTTTAAGTAACGCAAAATTACCTTGTCGAGCTTTACCAAAATGAAAGTCATCCCCAATCACTAAATACTTAACATTAAGCGTTTCAACCAGTAACGTTTGAATAAAAGTATGGGCATCATAGTCAGCGAGACGACGATTAAAGGGGAGGATTAATAAATCATCAATCGGTAATTGTGTAAATTGCAGTACTTTTTCACGCAACCGCATCAAACGTGAAGGGGCGTTATCCCCTAAAAAATATTCTAACGGCTGGGGTTCAAAAATAAGAACGACGACAGGAAGGGTTAAGCGTTGTCCTTGCTTAACTAGTTTATCAATAACCACTTGATGCCCTAAATGTAAGCCATCAAAATTACCAATAGTAAGAACACAGCCTTTTTTTAATGGCTTTAGGTCGGTTAATCCTCTAATTACACGCATTAATGAAGGTCACTAATAAAATTACTCATTGTACGCGGATTTAAAGGCTAACGATAGGTTGCTTATTTATTGAATTTTAAACGATAAAATTCTGTGCGACAAAATGTCACATTCCACTTTATAAAGATTATCACTAAACTATTTATATAATTATCATCATAACCGTATAATATTAAGGTGCACTCATATGAGTATCAAAGATTTAGATTACCAAGCAAAAGTTATCGCCCCTACTCAACAACTTTATATACAACTTAGTGAACAAGCTAGTGTGTTATTTACACAAGTAAAAGAATCAGCCATAGATTTTCATGCGAAAGTATCTGAGATGGGCTTAGAAATTTATGAACAACCAGTAGAAACCGCAACGCGATGGCAAACCGAAGCGGTGGAAAAAAGCAACCAACTGTATGTTATTGTTAATGATAATATATTACCTGCTATCAAAGACGATTATGATAAGATAATGATTAGCATTACAGATTATGGTCTACAATCGTATCAATCATTTCAAATGTTTTTAGATAACCCTGAAAAAATAACAGTAGAAGCCTTTACTGAGTTTAATCAATCCTTAAGCACTTATCTTGATAAAGCCTTAGATGTATCGTCAATTATTTTAAATAACCTGACGAATAAAGCCGATGAAATCATTAACTTATTAATTGAGCAGCCTATAGAGGCAATGAAAGATTTTTATTATCAATCTCTAACAAACTTACTCAATAGTTATTTTGATATAATCTCGTCAGTACTTGTCTCTATTTAAATAATAATACATTTAACGCTCGTCCTAGATACGCAGGTTTTCATCGAAGAAAAATTATAGCCGTGTATATTTGATTATCTATAACTCAATATCTAGCCGTCATTGATAAATCAATAGTTCGGACAGTTTTTGTAACCCATTGATTTGAAAATAGTTTACCAACACGTTTCGTAACTATAAAACTCTTTAAAATCAATCCTTTATAGAATCAAGACGGCTATCTTTTTAAAACTGTCCGAAGTATTGATAAATGATACTTGTATAAAAGTGATTTAAATTAAGATGCTTTTCTTAAAAAATCATTTTTCTTGCTGGTTGCAGTGTTCTATTGTCAAAAATTTTATTATAAACGGTCAACTACTTTTTAGGAATATGAAGGATGCCTTTTTTTGTTATAATAATTTTATTAATAGTTTAACTTTATTATAGTCTCTAAATAATTTTAGGAAAGCATAATGCACCATTATCAACATATCCTATTAGCCGTTGATTTTTCTGAACATACTGAAACAATTGCTTTAAAAGCCCAAAAACTGGCAAATGACAATCAAGCAACATTAAGCTTATTACATATTGTTGATAGCGCGTCACTGATTAGTTTAAATTATGATGTCGAATTACCTTATACTAGTCTAAATGAGCTTTTAATCGACACTGGTAAAAAGAAATTAAAAAAATTAAATCAGGATTTACAGCTTTCCTGTCAGCAACGATGGGTAGAAATAGGTCGCTCTAGTGATGAAATTGTTCGAGTTGCTAAAGAAAATTCAATTGATTTAATTGTGATGGGCTCTCATGGTCGTCATGGATTACGATTATTATTAGGTTCAACTGCTAATGCGGTGTTGCACCATGCCCGTTGTGATGTATTAGCGGTTAGAATTAATCATGACTAGATTAGTTCTAGGGGGAGTACGTTCAGGTAAAAGTCATTATGCGGAACAATTGGCTAAAAATTCAAAAAAAAATATTTTTTATATTGCCACCGCACAAGCTTTAGATAATGAAATGCAGCAGCGTATTAAGCTACACCAACAGCAACGTCCATCTACATGGCAGACTTTAGAAGAACCAATTAAATTGGCATCCCTATTAATAACACATGGTCAAGAAAGGAATTGCTTATTAGTTGATTGCTTAACTTTATGGTTGAGTAATTGTTTATTTAATCAAACAGGTGGATTACAAGAAATGATTTTTAAACAACAAAAAGATGAATTATTAGCCTGTATTACTAATATAAAAGCTGACGTAATTTTAGTTTCCAATCAAGTAGGCTATGGCATTATCTCTATAGATAAAATGTCACGGCGTTTTGTTGACGAGGCAGGACAATTGCATCAACAATTGGCACAACGTTGTAATCAAGTTATTTTAGTCACTGCAGGTTTAGCACAGGTATTAAAATAAAATGGAATGGTTATATGATCCTATTGAAAATCCTGATGTACATTTTGCATCTTTAGCAAGACAGCATCAAAAAAAACTATCGAAGCCTCAAGGTTCATTAGGACAATTAGAAGATATTGTCATAGCTCTTGCAGGAATGCAAAAAACAATACATCCTGTTTTGAACCGCATCTGGGTATCAGTGTTTGCAGCAGATCATGGTATTACTACTGAAAATGTTTCAGCATTTCCACAAACGGTTACTGTTGACATGGTTAGAAACTTTACTGAGGGTGGAGCTGCGGTTAATGTTTTATCTAAATTTATTCACGCACATTTTGAAGTTATTGATGTTGGTCTATCACAAACGCTTGATTTACCTAAATTGATTGTTGATAAATTATCTCAAGGTACTGCAAACTTTTTAAATCGCCCTGCTATGAATATAGATCAATTAGAACACGCGTTAAATGCTGGTAAAAATGCGGTAACTCGGGCAGTATCAAAAAAATCTCAATTATTTGTTGGTGGTGAAATGGGGATTGGCAACACGACTAGTGCAACCGCTATCGCCTGTGCATTATTAAATCAAAATCCAAAAGTTTTAACAGGTTCTGGAACTGGATTAACCGAAGAGGCAATAAAGCATAAAACTAATTTAATAAAACAAGCTTTACTTAAGCATCGAAAAAATTTAACAACTCCTCTTGAAATATTACAATTCTTAGGTGGCGCTGAAATTGCAGCTTTAGTTGGTGCGTATATTTTTGCATCTCAAAAACAACTTCCAGTTCTTATTGACGGGTTTATTGCAACCATAGCGGCTTTAGTGGCTATCAAAGTTAATCCTAAAGTTAGGAGGTGGTTTTTTTACGCGCATCAGTCAGGTGAACAAGGGCATCAATTTATTTTAGAGGAATTAAACGCGAAACCATTATTAGATTTATCAATGCGTTTAGGTGAGGCTAGTGGAGCAGTGGTTGCCGTTCCATTATTACAAATGGCCTGTAAATTACATAATGAAATGGCAACATTTGAACAGGCACAAATTAAATTAAAATAAAATAAACCTGTGAATAACTAAGGAGAATACAATGCTTGGTCATATAGAAAGTTACGATAATGATAGACAAACAGGTGTTATTAAAGCAAATGATAAATTCTTTGAATTTTATATTGATAACTGGACTGCTGATACCCCCCCTAATGTTGGTGATGATGTTGATTTTATAGAAGAAGAAGAAGATGGGGTTAGTGATGTCGGTCTTATTGGTGAATACATTAAAAATGACCGGCCTGTTAAAAAACGCTTGTTAGCCGCGATACTTGGGTTATTTTTAGGAGCTTTCGGCGTACATAGAATATACCTAGGATTTTATGTAATAGGGATTGCACAAATTACTATCACTGTGTTAACTGCAGGATTTGGTATAGTATGGGGAATCATTGAAAGTGGGTTATTATTTTCAGGTCATATTAGTAAAGATGCTAAAGGACGGGCTTTATTAGATGGTTTTGACTTATCTACTAAAATAATATTAGCCATAATAATTATTTCTTTAGCCTCATTAATCTATTTTATGATGCCTAAATATTAGTAAGAATCTAATGAATTCTAGCATTACTGGCAGTATTCTCAAGTAAAATCTAAGAATAATTAGAATATAAATTTTGCAGGGGTATTAATTAAATAGTCATTTCTTAGCTATAAATACTTGAAATTAATATTTAAAATTTTTAAATATCTTTAATTTATGGAATTATTTTTCACATAAAAACTATTTTTACTTAATAAATTACTAATAACCACTTCAAATGCAAGAGTTGGTAAGGTATATTGAGGCTTTGTAGCTATAACATTTAAAAGATTTCCTTAACCTTTAGGAGTGTTGCATATGAATAATGAAGGCGTAGATACGTCAAAACGCCAGTTTTTAACCTCGGCTTTAACCGTAGTGGGCGCGGTAGGAACAGGTTATTTGGCAGTTCCATTTTTATCACAAATGCAGCCTAGCAGTAAGGCAATGGCAGCAGGTGCGCCCGTTGAAGTTGATATTAGTAAACTAGAATCTGGTCAACTTTTAAGAGTTGCATGGCGAGGAAAACCAGTATGGATTCTTAATCGCCCGCAACGAATGCTTAAAATCTTAGATAACATGGATGCTTTTTTAGAAGATCCGTCTTCAAATGAGTCTATTCAACCAGAATCAAGTAAAAATGCAGTTCGTTCAATCAAACCTGAAATTTTTATTGCGGTTGGATTATGCACCCATTTAGGGTGTTCGCCTACTTTTAGACCCGAAGTTGCTCCCCCTGATTTAGGTGATGACTGGGAAGGTGGATTTTTTTGTCCTTGTCATGGTTCTAAATTTGATCTTGCTGGTCGTGTTTACCGTAGTGTTCCCGCACCAACTAACCTTGAAATTCCCCCTTATCGTTATATCACTGATACCCAAATTATCATAGGCGAGGATACTGCTGTGGAGGAAAGCGCATGAAAAAACAAATAACTGCTTGTGGTGACTGGATTTTAGATCGTTTAGCGATGGATAAGGTCTGGAATCAGCACATGGCGCAATACTACGCGCCCAAAAACTTTAATTTTTGGTATTTTTTTGGATCACTCGCCTTATTGGTTTTAGTTAATCAGATTGTAACGGGTATTTTCCTCACCATGAATTACAAACCTGATGCTAAATTAGCGTTTGATTCAGTTGAATACATCATGCGTGATGTTCCTTGGGGCTGGTTAATTCGTTACATGCACTCAACAGGGGCATCTGCATTTTTTATTGTGGTTTATTTACACATGTTCAGAGGCATAATGTATGGCTCATTTAAACAGCCACGCGAATTAATCTGGATTTTTGGAATGTTAATCTTCTTCGCATTGATGGCAGAAGCTTTTACAGGGTATTTATTACCTTGGGGGCAAATGTCTTATTGGGGGGCGCAGGTTATTATTTCATTATTTAGTGCAATTCCTATTATTGGCGATGATTTATCATTATGGATTCGTGGAGATTTTGTTATTGCAGACGCAACCTTAAATCGCTTTTTTGCTTTTCATGTGATTGCAGTTCCATTAGTCATTTTACTGTTAGTTTTTTTACATATTGTAGCGTTACATGAAGTCGGGTCTAATAATCCTGATGGCATTGAAATTAAAGCAAATAAAGATAAACAAGGCATTCCTTTAGATGGTATTCCATTTCATCCTTACTATTCGGTCAAGGATATAGTGGGAGTAGGCGTTTTCTTATTCTTTTTTGCAGCAATTATTTTTTACGCACCTGATATGGGAGGATATTTTTTAGAACATGATAATTTTGTTCCCGCAGACCCTTTAAAAACGCCAGAACATATTGCTCCTGTTTGGTATTTCACTCCTTATTATGCAATATTACGGGCTGTCCCAGATAAATTCGCAGGAGTTATTGCGATGGGTGCGTCAGTTTTTGTTTTATGTTTATTACCCTGGTTGGATCGTAGTCCTGTTAAGTCGATTCGTTATCGCGGTGGAATTTATAAAAAAGCCTTATTTTTATTTGTAGTAAGCTTTTTATCCCTAGGTTATTTAGGCACTCAACCAGCAACAGATACCGCTATTTTAATGACCCGCATTTTTACCGTCATTTATTTTGCCTTCTTTTTATTAATGCCGATTTATACACGCTGGGAGAAAGTAAAACCTGTCCCAACGCGATTAACCGAACAACCATCATTGGAAGAACGAATTCCTGCAATCGTTGATACCTTTAATGAGGTTACTGTAAAAAAATCTATAACAACCGCAGAAGGTGATACTGTTATTAAATTAAGACCAAACCCATCAGGGATAGTCACAGTATTGATTCGATTTTTGAAAAAATTAAAAGCTAGTTTGGATTAAAATTATGAAAAAAATTCTCTCTCTTATTTTACTACTACTGTCTTTTAATATTTTTGCCAGTACAGGGGCTGAATTACATGAGGCAGATGTTGATGTTTCCGATAGTGATTCTTTATTGCGTGGCGCTAAAAATTATGTGGATTATTGTTTAGGCTGTCACTCAGCTAAATATATTCGTTATAAACGTATTGCAATGGATTTAGGGGTAGAAGAAAATAAAATTCTAGATAATATTGCTCCCTTTGAAGCTGGAATTTACGATCCTATGTTGACGGCTATGAATGGACATGATGCCGCAAAATGGTTTGGCACACAGCCTCCTGATTTATCATTGATTGCCCGTTCTCGTGGTGCTGATTGGATTTATAGTTATTTAAAAAGTTTTTATAAAGATGATAGTCGAGCCATCGGAACTAACAACTTGATCTTTGAAGATGTAGGAATGCCTAATGTTTTATGGAAATTGCAAGGAATACAAAAACCTATTTATAAAACTATTAATGGACGTGAAGTGATTAGTAACTTAGTCATGGAAACTCAAGGTACTTTATCATCTAAGGAGTTTGACCGTTTTGCTAATGATCTAACTAATTTTCTTGTTTATGTAGGTGAACCGACTCAATTAGAACGTCAAAGTATAGGAAAATATGTATTGTTTTTTCTATTAATGTTCATTGTTATTGGTTACTTATTAAAACGTGAATATTGGAAAGATATACACTAGTTTCAATCCTTTGTAGTGGTACTCTATGCTTTATACCCTACAAAAGGTAGGATTTAAAAATTGGTCTTGAAAAAAGCGGATTTAATCAATCCGCTTTTTTTATGATTCAAAAATAATAATAGGATAAACAATGGCCACAAAAATAGATAAGAAAATTATTGACTACAAAGTCATCAATGAAATCCCTGAAGAGGAAGATATACCTAAAAAAGTAGAACCTGATATTTTACATGAAGCCACAGAGCGACCTGAAATGTTAGTGGGGTCGACCTATAAAATAAAAACGCCGCAATCAGAACATGCACTTTATATAACCATTAATGATATTATTCTTAATCAAGCGACCGATCATGAAGAACGCCGACCTTATGAAGTTTTTATTAATTCTAAAAATATGGAGCATTTTCAATGGGTTTTAGCTTTAACGCGTGTGATTTCTGCCTGTTTTCGTAAAGGAGGCGATATTTGTTTTCTAGTTGAAGAACTTAAAGCTGTTTTTGACCCTAAAGGGGGGTATTTTAAAAAAGGGGGAGTTTATATGCCTTCACTCGTTGCAGAAATTGGCGCTGCCATTGAATCACACATGAAACAAATTGGCATGTTAAAAGAAGAAGAACTTGATGAGCATCATCAACAATTTTTAGTCGATAAACGTAAGGAATTTGAAGCGCGATATAATAATGATACCGCTACCATTAATGACACTGAGGGAAGTTTTCCTGCACGAGCAGCGTTATGTAGTAAATGCTCTACTAAAGCCTTAGTGATGATGGATGGCTGTATGACCTGTCTTAATTGTGGGGACAGTAAATGTTCTTAATAACTAGAATTTAATGATGAAAAGAATTGTTTTAGGCATTGAATATGATGGCAGTAATTTTAAAGGTTGGCAATGGCAAACCGATAAACGTACCGTACAAAAAGTAGTGGAGCAAGCTTTATCGAAGGTTGCAAATCAAACCCTTCGTGTTTTTTGTACGGGGCGTACTGATTCAGGCGTTCATGCTTTAGAGCAAGTCATACATTTTGATACCGATACCCCTCGTGATTTAGATTCATGGATGTTAGGGGGAAATTGTTTTTTACCTAACGATGTCCGAATTATTTGGGTTAAAAATGCGATTGATGACTTTCATGTTCGCTATAGTGCTATTGCGCGATTTTATCGTTATATTATTTTAAATCGCCCGATGAAATCTGCACTATTACGCCAACAAGTGACATGGTGTTATAACCCTTTGAAGGTTGAAAAAATGCAGCTCGCAGCCAATTTCCTGATAGGTAATCATGATTTTTCATCTTTTCGCGCCCAAGGTTGCCAATCTAAAAGCCCTCAACGAATGATGTATTTTATTGATGTTTACCGCGAGCATGACCAAATTATTATAGATTTATCAGCCAATGCATTTTTACATCACATGGTTAGAAATATTGCAGGGGTATTAATGGAAATTGGAATGGGTAAAAAACCCATTGAATGGACTCAGCAATTATTAGCGATTAAAGACCGTAAATTAGGGGGCGTTACCGCCCCTCCTTATGGATTATATTTAGCGGGGGTTTATTACCCTAAACAGTATGGAATAGAACCACATCCTATTTTTGAAAAATTACCTAATGATGCGAAGCGGTTTTATTAGTTTTTAATTGCGGTAAAAATACAATACTCAGCCATTTGGTGATGAAAAAAGTCATATTGTGCAAAACCCACTTGATAATTATCAGATTGAGTTTGTGTCCGCAAGCCTAGCCATTTGCTAATTTTTTGCAGAGGAGCTAAACGAGTTGCGGTTTTAAACATGTGAACTGATGAAGGTAATACTTGCTGGCTAATATCAATAATTTGTGATTTTTCAAATCCAGCGTTATCTAATAATTGGGTAAAATCTTCACGATCGGATAAATTAGGCACCATCCAACCGTTTAAAAACTGCATAACGGTTTGCCATTCTTTGGCATTAAATTCACGGCGTAACATAAAAGCATCGCACAAAGCCAAGCGACCGCCTTTTTTTAAGACCCGATAGGCTTCATTAATAAAATCTCCTTTATTTAAAGCATAACAAGCACTCTCTAAAGCCCAAACCACATCAAAGGATTCATCATCAAAAGGAGTATTGCAAAAATCAGCGACTTCAAAATGAGCTAAATCATCTAATTGACGATTTTTAGATTTTTTATTGGCATAAGCGGCTTGTTTATTACTTAAGGTAATGCCAGTGACTTTGTTATTATGTTCTCCAGCCATCCATAACGAACTGCCTCCTAAACCGCAACCCGCATCTAATACATGCTCGGTAGATTTAATCTCAGCGGCTTTATATAATTTCCGATTAGTATTTAATAAAGCTTGATGATGGTTATATTTTTTCTGGCTATCCCAATAGCCATAATGTAAGGCTAAATTATCACTATTACACCAAGCGAATAAATAATCATTATGGCAGGCTTCATAATATTCGATGGTATCTTTTAATAAATTATTCGTTGACGAGTCATTATTTCGACTTGCATCGCTGTTATGGTAATCTTTGTTATGTTCTAAGTGGAAGATATTCACAGGCATTAATTTCTAAAAGGGTTTAGTTGAAAATTTTAAAAGTTTTATTATGATAAACGTTTATAAAGTTTAGTGTTGACGAAAATTAAGTAAAACAATCAAGTTTCATAAATTAAAGTAGATTTGATTATTTTAACTTGAATAAAATATTTAAATCATATATCATAATCAACTCTTTCAACGAAACACTGTTGAAAACATTATGGTAACTGTGTCGGTTCTCTCGCAACGATACGCTGTAAACTCCGCCAGATCTGGAAGGAAGCAACGGTAGCAGCAGATTCGTGTGCCGAGATGTAGCTGGCATGGTTTCCGCCTAATAGCTTATCATTTCCGCAGAGTCTCTTATGGCTTATCAAGTTCTTGCTAGAAAATGGCGACCACAAAATTTTAATGAAATTGTTGGTCAAGAACATGTGAGTCAATCGCTCATTAATGCGCTACAACATCAGCGTTTACATCATGCTTATTTGTTTACAGGCACACGAGGGGTTGGAAAAACCACTATTGCGCGAATCTTAGCAAAAGCGATGAACTGTGAAAATCTCCAGAATTCTAATCCTTGTGGTCAATGTACCGTTTGTAATGATTTTGATAAAGGTCGTTTCATGGATTTGATTGAAGTAGATGCTGCTTCCCGCACTAAAGTCGAAGATACTCGTGATTTATTGGATAATGCACAATATGCACCGAATCAAGGTCGTTATAAAGTTTATTTGATTGATGAAGTTCACATGCTTTCTAATCATAGTTTTAACGCATTATTAAAAACTTTAGAAGAACCTCCACCACATGTTAAATTTTTATTAGCAACCACTGATCCTCAAAAAATTCCTGTTACTGTACTGTCTCGTTGTTTACAATTTAATCTTAAACAATTATTGCCAGAACAAATAGAACAGCAAATGGGTTTTATTCTCAAGCAAGAACAGATTGAATTTGATGTCTCTGCCTTAAGTTTAATCGCTAGGGCGGCAGATGGTAGTATGCGCGATGGTTTAAGTATATTAGATCAAGCGATAGTTTTTGGACAAGGACGCGTTAATACACTTGATGTTAGTACAATGTTAGGAACTGTTTCTCAACAACCTGTTGATGAATTATTACGGGCTTTAGTGGCAGCAAATGGCCAAGCTATTTTGGAAAAAATAACTGAAATTTCGGCATTAAGTGTAGATTTTAGTGATGTATTACAACAATTATTAAAAATGTTACACCGAATTGCTTTATTACAGGCGATTCCTAAATTTAATGACCAAGCATTTGATAAGAAAATGCTGACAGAATTAGCTACACTCATTAGTCCAGAAGATGTTCAACTTTATTATCAAATTTCCTTAACAGGACAAAAAGATTTAGAGTTAGCACCTGATGCACGGATGGGATTTGAAATGTTAATGTTAAGAATGCTTACTTTTAGACCTGTTAGTGTTACTAACCAAAGAGTAGTTAAGTTAATAGAGACTAAACCTATAACACCACAGAGTTCAGTCCCCGTGGTTCAACAGCAGCTAACAGAAAAAACACCATCTGTAATTTCTACGCCAATAGATGCTATTGTAGTTACCCCTAAAATACCGCTTAATTCAGAGCCTACTCAAGCAAATTATTCTGTTAACAATGATTGGGCGGCAATGATTCAAGCAATGGGTCTAAAAGGAAGGACAAGAGAGCTTGCTGATAATTGTCTTTTAATAAAAAGTGATGAGAAATTTTGTTATTTAGAAAAAGCCCCTAATTACGCTTTAATAGGAACTAAATCCAAAGAAAAATTAGAAGCTGCTTTGCAAAATTATTATCAAAAACCATTACAATTACATATTAGCACCAAGCAATCAAGTAATCTTAGTACTCCAGCTATACAACAACAACAAGAACGTAAAGACCAACAGCAGGCAGCCGTTAATTCGATTAATAGTGATGCTAATGTTTACGCGCTAAAAGAACATTTTGACGCAAGGGTAATGTCAGGAACAACCCTACCTATAGAATCCCAGAATACTTTTAATAATGGAGAACCGTAATGAAAAATTCGCTAAGTGATATTATGCAGCAAGCCCAAAAAATGCAGGAAGGTGTAAGAAAAATTCAAGAAGAAATTGAAACCATAGAAATTACAGGTGAATCTGGCGCTGGTCTAGTGAAGGTTATAATGACAGGTAAACGTGAAGTTAGAAAAGTAACCATTGATAAGTCATTAGTTGAAGATGATCAAGATATGTTAGAAGATTTAGTCGCCTCAGCAATGAATGATGCGGTACGCAAAGTCAATCGTTTGAAAAAAGAAAAAATGGCAGATGTTACTGGAGGTATTCCTATTCCTCCAGGTTTTAAAATGCCTTTTTAAAGGAGAAAAATAATGAGTGATTGTTTATTTTGTAAAATGGCAAACGGAGAAATTAACCCAGATGTTGTTTATGAAGATGACAAGATTTTAGCTTTTAGGGATATTAATCCTAAAGCACCTGTGCATATTTTAGTTATTCCTAAACTGCATATTACCACACTAAATGAGCTGGATAATACTAATCTTGCGGGATTATTATTAAAAACTGTAGTACAATTAGCAATACAAGAAAATATTTCTGAATCAGGTTATAGAACTATAATTAATTGTAATTCAGATGGAGGACAAGAGGTTTACCACTTGCATCTACATTTATTGGGTGGGAAAAAAATAATTGCTCCCTTAGCTTAATGATTTAAAAAATCAAAAGAATTATCATTCCTATATAAATATTTAGAACGATAATAGACTGTAGGGTAGGTTATCTTATCTAGATCTGCTAACTCACCCTACAAATCTTTTTTTAACTTATAATTATTTTTTTTAACTTAATGTCTAAAATGACGCATTCCTGTAAATACCATCGCCATGTTGCTTTCATCCGCTGCGGCAATAACTTCATCATCACGTATTGAACCTCCCGGTTGAATAATCGCCGTAATTCCTGCACTTGCCGCAGAATCTATCCCATCTCTGAATGGAAAAAAAGCATCGGAAGCCATCACTGAACCTTCAACTTTTAAATTTTCGTCTGCAGCTTTTATACCTGCAATTTTAGCTGAATAAATCCGACTCATTTGACCTGCACCGACACCAATAGTTTGACTATTTTTACAATAAACAATCGCATTGGATTTTACAAATTTAGCTACTTTCCAAGCAAATAATAAATCAGATAACTCGTCTACCGAAGGAGGTCGTTTGCTGACAACCTTTAAATCATCGGCATTGATTTCACCTAAATCTTTATCTTGAATTAATAACCCACCGGCAACACGTTTAAAATCAAAGGTAAGTGTGGGTTCATTATTTAAAGTTCCTACCACTAAAACCCGAATATTTTTCTTCGCCTCTAAAATAACTTGCGCCGCGCAGCTTATACTCGGTGCAATAATTACTTCAACGAACTGGCGTTGAATAATTTCAGTTGCAGTGGTTTCATCTAGTTCTTGATTAAATGCAATAATCCCACCAAATGCTGAGGTTGGATCAGTAGTATAAGCTAAATCATAAGCATCAAAAATAGTCTCAGCTTGAGCAACACCACAAGGATTAGCATGTTTAACGATCACACAGGTTGCTTTATCAGAAAATGATTTAACACATTCTAAGGCGGCATCGGCATCAGCAATATTATTATAAGAGAGAGCTTTCCCTTGTAGTTGTTTAGCAGCACTAATTGTCCCAGAATCAGGGTTATGTTCTTTATAAAAAGCCGCATTTTGATGTGGATTTTCACCATAACGCATGGTTTGTAAATGCTGAAATTGTAGATTTAAAATGGCAGGGAATTGTTCTTCATTAATATTACCTAAATAGGTTGCGATAGCCGTATCATAATTTGCAGTATGTTCAAAACTTTTAAGGGCTAAATTAAAACGGGTGCTTTGAGTTAATGCCCCATCATTAGTCTTTAATTCATCCAATATTTTAGAATAATCTTCAACATTAACTATAACCGCAACATCATGATTATTTTTTGCTGCCGCTCGTATCATTGTTGGTCCACCTATATCAATATTTTCAATCGCGGTGGCTAAATTACAATCAGGATTAGCGACAGTTTCTTGAAATGGATATAAATTCACTACAACCATATCAATAGTTTGAATATCATTTTCAATCATGACCCCTTCATCAATCCCTCGACGCGCTAAAATACCGCCATGTATTTTAGGGTGTAAAGTTTTAACCCGACCATCCATTATTTCAGGAAAACCAGTATAGTCAGATACCTCAATTACAGGAATATTATTTTTTGCCAATAATTTAGCTGTCCCTCCAGTAGATAAAATTTCGACACCTAATTGTTGTAAGCCTAATGCTAATTCAATAATACCTGTTTTATCAGAAACACTTAGTAGAGCGCGGGAAATTTTTTTATTCATATTAATCTCTTGATGCAAAGGGGGTTAGGAAAGTTGATATTTTTCTATTTTTTTTCGTAAGGTACTACGACTTAAACCTAAAATTTTAGTGGCTTTCGTTTGATTGTAATTAGCATGTTTAAGTACAGTAGCTAGTAAGGTTTTTTCAACCTCGCTAATAACAAGATTATAAAGATTTGCAGTATCATGTCCCTTTAATTGAGTAAAATAAAATTCCACCGCCTGTTCTACATGTTCTGACAATGGAATCAAGGGAGGATGAAGAATTGTCTGAGCGTTGTTTTCAGAATCGTTCATTATGAGTGGTTATCGTTTAAAAAAGAATCAAATAAGTCTTTAAGCAGTGTTATTTGCTGTTTAGCTGTTGTTGCCTGGTAGAGTAGTTGTGTTTGTTTTTGGCTAAAACCTAATTGTTTAAAATACCAACCAATATGTTTACGGGCTATTCTAACACCTGAAATTTCACCATAAAAATGATATAACTGCTCAATATGAATTAATATAGCTTGACTCCTTAAAGAAAAACTAAGCGGTAAGTAATCATTTTTCACTAAAGTATGTTGTAATTGTTTGAAAATCCAAGGTTGTCCTTGCGCTCCACGTCCTATCATAATCGCATCAGCTTTTGTATAATTTAAAACAAAGACTGCTTTTTCAGGGCTGTCAATGTCACCATTAGCAATAATGGGAATATTAACTGCTTGCTTTACTTTTTTTATGGTGTCATATTCAGCTGTGCCATTAAATTTACAGGCACGAGTGCGTCCGTGAATAGTTAAAGCGGCAATACCACTATTTTCGGCAAGTATGGCAATATTTAAGGCATTGCGATTTTCTACATCCCAGCCTGTGCGAATTTTAAGGGTTACAGGAATTTCAACGGCTTTAACCACTGACTCTAATATAGCGGCAACCAAAGATTCATTTTTTAATAATGCCGACCCTGCGGCAACCGCACACACTTTTTTTGCAGGACAACCCATATTTATATCAATAATATCAGCTCCCTGTTGTTGATTAAAACGAGCAGCTTCTGCCATTAATAATGGCTCAGTTCCAAAAATTTGCACTGAGCATAAACCATTTTCACCACTATGACTTGCTTTCAAAAGCGTTCTTTTATGCTGACGTAAGTCTGGATTTGAGGAGACCATTTCCGATACCGCAAGTCCTGCCCCATAATCACGGCATAAATTCCTAAAAGGAAGATCAGTAATACCAGCCATAGGTGCGAGAATTAGTTTATTTTTAAGTGTATGTGAACCAATTTTCATGTTGTTACTAAATCAAAAACCAAGTATTTCATTTTAACTCAAGATGAGGAAAAAGCACGTTAATTTTATTGCATACACTTAAAAGTAGAGAAAATTTTAATATTTTTAATCCATTAGTTTATACTTTAAATAAGGAATGGCATCATTAATAAACTACAAACTGAACAATGAAGGATGCAATATTTACTTACACTGTTAATTTAGCAAACTTAAAGATAATACAAAGTCTTGTTGCTTTCCATTTTATCCTCATGCTGTGGTATTATTAATATTATTGCAAGCAGCGGTTACCTACCAAAAATATAAATTATGTCTATAAATATTAGTGTTGGAATTATTGGCTTTTCTCTCCATGAACAAGAAAAAATTAAGTGGATATTTGGCGCGGGATTAGAACGTGACCGCTCTTATCACTTAAAAGACCTTGCGGTAGATGAAAATATTGATCTTTTAATTGTAAAAACCGCCGCTGAATCGGCCTTAAAAAAGCTGGAAAGTTATCAACAGCAATATGGTCCCTTACCAGTGGTAACAGCAGGGCGTGAGGCAGTAGAAGGTTATGAACATCATATACAAGGGGTTCTTCTGCTTAGTCGGGTTTTAAAAATTTTAGATTTAGTTAATTTAGCCGTTAAAGATGATTCTAAACCACAATTAGAAAAACAACAATCCGTTGATAGTGATAGTGTTAATGTTGGGGGGCAATATGATATTTTAGTTGTTAATGAAGATGAAGATAATCGTCAATTATTACGTGATGAATTACTTAAATCTGACATACCATTAAATATTGATTTTGCTTTGAATGATGAATTTGCTATTCAAAAAATTAATGATAAATATTATGATTTTTTATTTGTTGATGCAGAGACCGCTAATTTTGAAGCGATTGATAACAGTCTAAAAGCAAATAATCGCTCTTCTATCGTCATGCCAACGACTAAAAGTGAAGCAGTAGAATACTCGCATGTGGTTCTTAGGATATTAAAATCTTTTGCTGATGCTGATAATATGATTATTTCCAGATCTGATAGTAATGATAATGATAAATTGCTAACAGGTTACGATGTTCTTATTGTTGATGATAGTGAAATGATGCATAAAGCATTAAAAATTGAATTAAATAAATCAGGTATTTCGTTACAAGTGGATTATGTATTTAGTGGCGAAGAAGCGTTAGAAAAACTGACTAATAAATATTATGATTTTATTTTTCTTGATGTAATGATGCCAGGTATTGATGGTTTTGAAACCTGTGGACAAATTCGTAAAATAGAAAAAATGGCTAAATTACCTATTATTATGTTAACGGCAAAAACATCACCACTCGATGAAGTTAAAGGGATTGTTGCAGGTTGTACAACCTATTTGACCAAACCGATTGATTCAGATGAATTTCAAAAAATGTTATTAAGAATTATGCGCTGGATAAAAGATTTTAAATATAATCAAAAATCTCTCTAATTCACATCCATGCAGGCACGAGTTCTTCCTAAAACACAAATTTCTATTAGAGAAAACTTACAATGGTTATTTATTCTTAGAAACCTAATGATTATTAGCGAGTCTGGTATCGTTTTTTTAGCGATCTTTGGCTTAGGAATAAAACTTCCACAACAAGAACTTTGGATGGTAATTTTATCAATTATTGCCGTCAATTGTTATACTTGGATGCGGTTAAAGACAAAAGAGGATGTAACTGAATTAGAAATTTTTTCACAACTTGTTATTGATGTTTGTGGGCTTGCAACAATGTTATATTTAACAGGTGGAGCATCAAATCCCATTATTTGGGTATTTTTACTCCCTTTAATTATTACAGGTATTATGTTGCCACAATCTTATGCGTGGTACATGGTTATTTTAACATCATCAGCCTATACGATATTAATTGCCTATAATGTACCATTGCCTGCAATAGAACCTCATATATCTGACCCCAAGTTACTCTCACCTGAAATTCAGCATCAACTTCATATGTTAAGTGATAAAAAATATTTTAATTTACATATTTTTGGAATGTGGTTTGGCTTTGTTTTTAGCGCGGGATTAGTAGCTTATTTTGTGGTTGAACTCTCAAAAACACTTAGAGATAGTGAGCGTACTTTGGCGGAGGCACGAGAAACTGCACTTCGTAATGAGCGAGTAGTATCATTAGCAACTTTAGCGGCAAGTGCAGCGCATGATATGGGAACACCATTAGGGACAATGGCAATTATTACCCACGAAGTACTACAAGATTTCTCAGTACATCGTTTTCCTGATTTACAAAACAAGATGAAAATATTAGAACAACAAATTCTTCGTTGTAAATCTGCATTGTCGGTTATGTCTGCATCAGGTGGAGAAATGCGTGCAGAATCAGGTGAAATAATGGGGTTGGTTGAATATATTGATGAAGTTTTATCACAATGGCGAACACAAAAACCTAATGCTAAATTATCATTAATTGCTAAACCGTGTGTTTACCTACCCTCGAAAATTATTGCAGAACGAACCCTAACGCATTCAATTATTAATATATTAAATAATGCTAGTGAAGCGACAAATCCAGATAAAGGAATAGAATTATATACTTACTGGGATAATGAGAACGTTGTTATTGAAATTCGTGATTTTGGTAAAGGATTGCCACCAGAATTACTCAACTATACGGGAGCAAAACCGATGGGAAGTAAGAAAGAAGGTCTTGGTGTTGGATTATTTTTAGTTTGTACGACGATTAATCGATTAGGAGGGACAATAGACTTTCGTAATCAGCCTAAAACAGGTGGGGGCTGTGTAGAAATAAAACTACCTTTAATTAATAAAGGGAAAACAGATGACAGGGATTGGTAACTTACGATTACTTTTAGTTGATGACGACGAAACCTTCTGTAGCGTTCTCAAGCCAGCATTAGAAAAAAGAAATTTTAATGTCTGTGTCGCTAATGATATAGGAACTGGTATTGCTTTAGCAGAAGAAACTAAACCAGAATATGCGATTATCGACTTACGAATTGGTTATGATTCAGGATTAGAAATGGTTAAGAAACTAATTTCTTTAGATAGTAATACTCGTATTGTGATGTTAACAGGTTTTGCGAGTATAGCAACGGCTGTAGAAGCGATTAAATTAGGCGCTATTCATTATTTAACCAAACCAGCGAATGCGGATGAAATTACGAATGCATTACATAAGAATCAAGGTGATTCTTCAGTAGTAATTAAGAAAAAACCATTATCGGTAAAACGTTTAGAATGGGAGCATTTACAAACGGTATTAATGCAGCATGAAGGTAATATTTCCGCAGCGGCACGGGCTTTAAATATGCATCGACGCACATTACAAAGAAAGTTAGATAAACGTCCAGTAAAAGAATAACTGGAAAATCAAAATTAGCTTAATATAAGATATAATAGTAAATTAAAATGTCTCCGTGGCACAACAGGATAGCGCGGCTCCCTCCTAAGGAGCAGGTTACAGGTTCGATTCCTGTCGGGGACACCATTAAATCAATATTCCGCAAAGGGATTCAAGGGGGTCATAGTTACATTGCATAAAAATTACTGATTGATTAGCGTTAGATGTCATTGCCTTGATTACAATGCTCAAAAATATGAAACATCTAACTATATGATTTATATTGTTGCTAGTTCAGTTGCTCATTCGTATCAAGAAAACCATCTATTAATATTCAATGCGGTTTACACCATTTAAATTAATTTGTATTAGTTCATTTTTTTTAGTAGTTTTTTATAACCAATCTTTTTTCAAAGCCATTTTAGATAGTTATCCATTTTCTTGGAAAACTATTGGTTTTATCGGTTCGTTAACTATTGCTCTATTTTGTTTTATTGTTTTATTGTTAACGCTTTTAAGTTCAAAAAAAACTTTGAAAGCAATTATTATCAGCTTATTTATAATCTCTTCATTAAGTAGTTACTTTATGGATAGTTATCATTTAGTTATTGATGATAATATGATTCAAAATATTATTGAAACTAATTTAAATGAATCTTTAGATTTATTTAGTTTAAAGTTGCTTGGTTATTTATTTTTCTTAGGATTACTTCCTACTATTTTTATCTTTAAAGTGGAGGTTAACTATTACACTTTAAAAATAAATTTAATTCATAAATTAAAAGTAATATCAACGGTATTAATTATTTTAGTTATTATGTTTTTTACCTTTAGCAAAGCTTATTTATCATTTGTTAGAGAGCATAAACCTATTCGGTATTATACTAATCCTTTGTATTATTTATATGCAACAGGGCAATATATTACTAGATTAACCAGAGGAAAAGAACTAGCTTTTAAAAAAATAAGTCAAAATGCCCATACTGCTTTAGGTGATAATGATAGAGAATTAATTATTTTAGTAGTTGGGGAAACTGCACGAGCAGATAGATTTTCACTAAATGGTTATCACCGTGAAACCAATCCTTTGTTAAAAAAAGAAAATATTATTAATTTACCTAATATGTATTCTTGTGGTACTTCAACAGCAACTTCTGTTCCTTGCCTTTTTTCACATCTTGGACGAGAAGACTATGATGCAAATATAGCTAAATCTACTGAAAATGTATTAGATATATTACAACATGCGGGAGCAAGTATTTTGTGGCGGGATAATAATTCTGACTCAAAAGGAGTGGCGCTAAGAGTGCCTTATGAGGACTATAAAACGGCTGACACCAATACTATCTGTGAACCAGAATGTCGTGATGAAGGAATGTTAAAGGGCTTACAAACGCATATTGATAAAACCTCAAATAAAGATATATTAATTGTTCTCCATCAAATGGGAAGTCATGGACCTGCTTATTATAAACGTTACCCAAAAAGTTTTGAAAAATTTACCCCTGCCTGTAAAACCAATCAATTAGAGCAATGTAGTACTGAAGAAATTAATAATGCCTATGATAATACTATTTTATATACAGATTATTTTTTATCAAAAGTGATTACTTTATTAAAACAAAATACGGTTAAATTTGAAACAGCGATGTTTTATATCAGCGATCATGGAGAATCTTTGGGTGAAAAAGGTTTATATTTACATGGGCTTCCTTATTTTATGGCTCCTAAAGAACAAAAACATGTAGCTGCTCTGATGTGGTTTGGTGAAGGCTATAAAATTGATATTAATGGGTTAAAAAAATCAGCGTCCAATGCTTATTCACATGATAATATTTTTCATACACTTTTAGGATTGATGGAAACTAAAACGGCTTTTTATGACCAAACTTTAGATATTATTGGTGACTATCAGCATGATTATTAACAAGAATTAAGGTCTTTTATGTTTACAGGAATTATTTTAGCGATTGGTAAGATTACGGTAATACAACAACATAGTGGTGATTATCGTTTAACTATTGATACAGGTAACTTACCATTAGATGATGTCGTTTTAGGGGATAGCATTGCAGTAAATGGCGTTTGTTTAACCGCTGTAGAACTAGGGAAGCAGTATTTTTGTGCTGATGTATCTAATGAAAGTCTTTCTAAAACAACCTTAAATTTTGCACAAATTGGAACATCAGTCAACTTGGAATTAGCGTTGACATTATCGACTCGCTTAGGGGGGCATCTTGTAAGTGGGCATGTTGATGGAATTGCAACAGTTATTGAAAAAAAAACGGATGCGCGTTCTATTGGTTTTAAGTTTAAAGCACCTGATAATTTAGCGAAATATATTGCAGAAAAAGGTTCAATTTGTCTTAATGGTATTAGTCTAACTGTCAATAGCGTCGAGGGTGCATTTTTTAGTGTTAATATCGTTCCCCATACCTTAAAAGAAACAACTTTAGGCGATAGTGAGGTTGGTTCAAAAATCAACATCGAAGTTGATTTATTAGCACGATATATGGAGCGACTCATAAAAGGTGAAACGGCAGCAGAACCTTGTAGTCAAGTCACTATGACCTTATTGCAACAATCAGGATTTACAACCTAATCACTTGGAGAGGACATGATATAAGAACATTTAAAAAATCATTCTTTTATTTTAGCTTAATAGGGTTAAATTCAATAGCATTTGTCTGTTATAGTGTAACTTATCTCTTTATTTTTAAGCTAGTATAAAATACTATGGAATCACATAATAGACCTCTATCACCGCACCTACAAGTTTATAAACTTCCACTTACGGGAATTATTTCGATCACTCATCGAATAACAGGAACTGTTTTAGCAATAGGTTTACTCTTTTTTGTGTATAGTTTTTATGCTATCGCAGCAGGTGAAATAAGCTACCTTGAATTACAAAGTTTAGTAAATAATACCTTTATTTCATTGATTCTTGCTCTTTTTATTTACGCTTTATTTTTTCATTTTTGCCATGGTATTCGTCATTTGATTTGGGATACAGGGGCTTCATTTGAAAAAGAAACAATGAATAAATATGCAATAATAGAGCTTGTTGCTGCGCTGGTATTAACTATTTTTTCATTACTTTTTATTTAAGGAAAACCATGAATTACCGAACCCCACTTGCTAATGTTTTAGGTTTAGGTTCTGCTAAAACAGGGAGCAATCATTGGTGGATGCAACGTATTAGCGCGATAGCATTAATTCCGTTAACTTTTTGGATGGTTGCATTTATTAAACAACTTAACAATGCTAATTACAATCAAATTAGTGCATGGTTGTCTGAACCTTTGAATAGTTTATTAGCCATTAGTTTTGTTATTGCCGCGTTTTATCATGCCGCATTAGGTTTGCAAGTTGTCATTGAAGATTATGTACAAAATGAATCTTATAAAATTACCGCTATTTGGACGATAAAATTAGGTTTTTTATTTTTAGCACTCACTGCATTAGTGTCTATATTACGGATTATTTTAGGATAACAACTAATGCTATTTTTTTATTTTTAATAGGGTATATTTTATGAAAAATATGATTGAATTTAAACTGGATAATGGTGAATTTGCTTATATGCAGCTTGAGAAAACAAAGGTTGAAACCCAAATAAAGCAACATGTTAGTCGTGGTGGTAGTCGAAATAGTTCTGATGAAGAGAACATTGTAACTGCTCCACGCAGTTTTAATGATGCCATTAAAAGTATTGCTCCTATTGGCAATGCTTTATTATCATCATTAAAAGATATTAATACGCCAGATGAAATTAGTTTAGAATTTGCGATTAGTTTTACTGGTAAAGCAGGTATCGTATTTTCTTCTGTTGAAAGTGAAGCTAGTTTTAAAGTTAATATAAAATGGAAAAATGATAATAAAAAATAAGGCATTCTTTACACAACTATTTCCACGCTTGGTATTACTGTATATAGTGTGGTAACCATCATTTTTAAGCTTATTATTAATCATGAAAATAGCGATAGTTAAATTATCGGCTTTAGGTGATATTATTCATGCCATGGTTGCTTTGCAATTTATTAAAGCCCATGATCCAAGCATTAAAATTGACTGGATAGTTGAAGAACGTTTTGCAAGTATATTAGACTATCACCCTGATATTAATCAAGTTTTAACCGTTAATTTAAAATCCTTAAAATATCAAAAAAATGCACTGTGGAAAGAAATTAAAAAAGTTCGTCGCTATGCCGCTTCTAATAACTATGATTTAATAATTGACGCACAAGGTCTATTAAAATCTGCCGTTACCGCTAAATTTTTAGGTAAAAATGTCGTTGGTTTTGATAAAAAATCCGTTCGAGAAAAACTAGCGACTTACTTTTATACCAATAAAATTCATAGTCCTTATGATACAAATACTATTGATCGTAATGCAAAAATATTATCTAAATCTTTAGGTTTTTCAATAACACCCGAACAAATTCATCAAAAAAAATCTTTTTTATATTTTAATGATAATAATCCATTATTAAAAAAATACCTTAAAAAAAATAGTAAGAATATACTTTTTGTTATTGGTTCAACTTGGGAAAGTCGTAATTATCCTAAAGAAAAATTTTTGCAAGTAGCCACACAATTACAACAAAATGTTTTAATTATTTGGGGTAATTATGCTGAAAAAGAAAAAGCTGAATGGATTGCTGCACGTTCTGATTATGTACAAATTTTACCAGCATTAAATCTTAATGATTTAAAAGCATTAATTGCTAAAATGGATTTAATTTTAGGTAATGATACTGGACCTACGCATCTAGCATGGGCTTTAAATAAAGCTTCAATTATATTATTTGGTTGCACACCTATTAGTCGTGTTTATCAAACTCATATCAATAAAGTGATTAAATCCTCTTCTATTGTTAATCCATACAAGCTTAATAAACAGGATGATTCAATTAAAGAAATTAAAGTTGATGAAATAGTAACGCTGTGCAGGGAATTAATTAATCTAAAAACATCTGCTTTTTAATCATCAACAAACCTTGTTGATAGGCAAACTAGGAAAGGATTGTTTATGTTAACATAGCCCATCTTACATTTATATTGAGCAAATATATGGAATCATATTCAACATGGGAAGCCTTATTAGCAGGTTTATTCGGCTTAATACTCATTTTTTGGATGAAACCTGGAATTAAAGCAACCCTAGAACAAAGTCATAATGCAAAATCGGATTGGGTAGGATTATTAGTCCCCATCGGTTTTGTGATTATTTTTATAATTTTTTTGATCGCGATGGTTTAAAAGATGACAGAAAATTATGTAAACGAGCAAGAAGATGAGGTCACTAATTATGCGGTTCGCCCTAATAAAACGAAAATAAAACGAAATATAGCGACTATTTTGGATATAGCCGAGCAAATGACCTCATTATCATTTGAGCAGCTTAATGATTTTGGTTTACCTGATAATATTTTTCAAGCTCTTATGCAGGTTGCAAAAATGCCGTATAAAGCTGCACGCAAACGGGAAATGAAATATATTACTGGGCAACTTAGAAAAATTGAACTGAATGATATTCAAGAAAAATTAGCACGATATAATAGTAAAAGTGTTCATGCTACCAGAGAACATCATCAAGCTGAAAATTGGCGAGATAAATTAATGAGTGATGATGACAATAAAGTTTTAACCCAATTTTTAGAAAAATATCCAGCTGCTGATTCTCAGCATTTAAGACAATTGCAACGTAATGCTAAAAAAGAGTTAGCCACAGAAAAACCACTCAAATCAGTGCGTTTGTTATATAAATATTTAAAAAATATCGTTTCCTCTTAGATGATCTATTTTCCATAGTAATGAAACTCCTCTTGCGCTCGTAAAGTTCATAAGAGGAGATTATTTTAAATTTTAAGGCTCAACAGTATACGAATGAGTATAACTTTTTCCTTTGCTACAAACTTTACGACTTGTTGCACTTTCACAAGAAGTATCACTAAATTCCGCTGTTAAAATTCCTGATTTTTGAGGAATAAAGTAAAAACGAAAATTGGGATCAGCACTGATTGCAATATCGGTTGTTGCTGTCAATACAGGTTTATCATTAAAAGTAATTAATAATTTTCTCATAAAATGAGACTTTTTAATAAACCGTGTTACTTGATCCATTTGCATTCCAGTAATATTAGGGTGGCTAATTAGTAATTGAACTAATGATGGTTTACCTGTTTTTAGATTTTTATCAACTTTAAATTTCATTTTTCCTAACCGCTTCATTGCAGCATCTAAATCTGCACCAATGGGAGCAGAACAACCTCCACTTGCCTTAACAAATTTCTTAGCCATATAAAATATGCCTTTATTAGTTTCAGCAATAACACGAATATAGCTATAAGTATTGACTCTAATACGCATCGCTAAATCAGCTTTACCTGTCTCAGGGGTGAATTCAAATTCACCAACAAAAGGATAAGGGTTTTTATCCACAAAAACGGTCATTTTTTTAATATAGTTATCAGTAGTTTGTTTAATTTTACTAATAATTTTTATTGGTACTAAAGCTGGGTCTTCCGCACGATAAGGAGTTTCTAATTCAATAATTGAATTGGATTCTATAATAATTTTGTTTGCAAAATAGCTTTTTTTAAGTGTGTTATTCCATACGCTTTGATCTTCAGTGGCATTAACACCCTGAGTTAAGACTAAAGAGCAAAGTAGAAGAATTAAATATTTTTGTAAATTCATAGTTATTTTTCTTTAATGGTTTAAGAATGTCAGAATGTGTAATATAACAAATTAATCTGTTAAATTAACAGATGTTCTTTACTATTGTTTTAATACCTCTAAAAAGAGTTTTGATTTGATTATTATTCTTATTAAAATTTTCTTTATTATATCATCTGTCAAGAAATTTTTTATATGAAATCCATGCGTGGTTTGAAGATATGCTTAAAAAAATAACTCTTGCTAGTCTGTTTATTTTATTGTCAATTTGGTTATTCGATAAATTATTCCCTATTAGTTTAAAATCATCTTCACAACATTACGCGCAAATTATTGTTGCCGAAGATGGAACACCTTTACGTGCTTTTGCTGATAAAAATGGGATTTGGAGGTATCCAATTACCATAAAACAAGTTTCACCGCTTTATATTGAGGCTTTATTAAACTATGAAGACCGCTGGTTTTGGCAACATTTTGGGGTTAATCCATTTGCATTAGTACGTGCTACATTTCAATATATTCATCATAAAAAAATTATTTCAGGGGGGTCAACACTTACTATGCAAGTAGCACGATTAGTTATTCCTCAACAAAGAACAGTTGTCGGGAAATTTATACAAATTTTAAGAGCGTTACAGTTGGAATGGTATTATAGTAAAACTGAAATTTTGGAATATTATTTAAATAACGCCCCTTTTGGAGGAACATTAGAAGGAGTGCAGGCTGCAAGTTATGTTTATTTAGGAAAACCTGCGTTAGAATTAAGTTATGCAGAGGCAGCATTATTAGCGGTTTTACCCCAAGCTCCTAGCCGTAATAGACCCGATAGACACCCTGAAAAAGCCCGTGTTGCTCGTGATAAAGTTATTAAACGCTTACAATCTTATAAGGTCTGGTCTACAGAAAAAATTGAAGCAGCATTCTTAGAAATAGTTTATGCACAACGTAATATAGCCCCTGTTATTGCTCCTTTATTTTCCCGACGTTTCAGAAAATTTTCTAAGTTTAATGTGCCGCTAGTTACTACTTTAAATTATTCCATGCAGCGGGGATTAGAAGATTTACTTAGCGACTATATTAGACGTTTACCAGCTAAAACTTCGGCAGCAATATTAGTTGTTGAAAATGATAGTTTAGAAGTAAAAACTTATATTGGTTCAGCAGATTTTAAAGATAATCAACGTTTTGGTCATGTTGATATGATTAAAGCTATTCGCTCTCCAGGCTCAACCTTAAAACCTTTTTTATATGGACTCGCTTTAGATGAAGGGCTTATTCATTCGCAATCATTGTTAACGGATGCACCCATTATTTTAGACGGCTATCGACCGCGTAATTTTAGTCGAGGGTTCATAGGACCTATTAGCGTGAGTAATGCGTTAAAACGTTCGTTAAATGTTCCAGCTATTCAAGTTTTATATCATCTAGGAGCGGAAAAATTTGTTAGCCAACTTAAAAATTCAGGATTAACCTTACAATTTGATTTTAATGCAAAAGCGAATTTATCGGTTATTTTAGGTGGGGTTGGAACAACGTTAGAATCATTAGTTGCAACCTATACCGCTTTAGCGAATGAAGGGCAGACAGGTAAATTGCGTTTTTTTAAACAGCAAGCCAAACAATCACGTTATTTATTTTCTAAAGGAGCAGCATGGATTGTGCGGAAAATGCTACAAGATAAATATTCACCTAGTAATAATTTAGCTTGGAAAACAGGTACAAGTTATGGTCATCGAGATTTTTGGAGTATCGGTGTTACTGGTAATTATACAATTGGAGTGTGGTTAGGACGACCTGATGGCACTTCTACCCCCGGACATTATGGTGCTAGAACAGCATCACCATTATTATTTGAAATTGTAGAACGTTTATCATCTAAACAAGGCTATTCCTCATTTCCTAAACAACCTAAAACGGTCACTCAAGACTTTATTTGCTGGCCACTTGGTGGTTTATTATCCATGACCCAACCTGTTTTGTGTCATGAAAAAAAAGAAGCATGGTTATTAAATAAGACTGTTCCAAAAACTTTACCTGAAACTAATAGCACGATCTGGAATTCTAACCCCATTAATTTATTAGTCAATTCACAAACAGGGCGTTTAGTTGATACTTCTTGCTCAGCGTCAGAGACAGCCCATAAATTAATCGCATTGTGGCCACTTGCAGTTGAACCTTGGATTCCAACTAGTCAGCAACGTCGCCAACAAATTGGAATCTATGATGAAAGTTGTAAGCATCCTCCTCAATTTCAACAAGGTAGTATTAAAATACAAGGATTGGAGCATTTAACTAAATTACGTTCTGCAGGAGCGGCTAGGAATTTACCTACCATAAATTTAGAAAGCAGTGGCGCGCAAGGATTGGTTTATTGGTTTATTAACGGGAAGTTAATTTATAAAGTTCATCCACATAAACGTTTAAAATATCAGTTTAAAAATCGAGGGCGTTATCAAATTGCAGTGAGTGACGATGCTGGAAAAACAGCGAGTATTACTATTGATGTTCTTTAATTTATTTAATAAAAAAGACAATATAAGACAATACCATGAGTTTATGCTATTGTTTTCATTAGCAGACTAAATGGTTTGTGATAACAACTATTCTTCGGAGAAAATAATGATTGATTTTTATACTTTTGGTACATTTCATGGTAAACGTATTTCTATCATGCTGGAAGAAACAGGCCTTAGGTATCAAGTTCATAAGGTTGATTTAGCGACAGGGGAACATAAAAAAGCTGATTTTTTAGGAATAAACCCTTCTGGTCGTATTCCAACAATTGTTGATAATGATGAAAGTAACGGTTTAATTGTAACTCAATCAGCGGCAATTTTAATTTATTTAGCGGAAAAAAGTGGCTTATTTTTACCAACAGAAAGAGTGGCTAAAACTAAAGTAATAGAATGGTTATTTTTTCATGCAACTGATATTTCACCATCAATGTTCGATAGTTTTTTCTTAAAAAAGCGTTGTGAACCAGCACAGCCAGATGCAGCTGGTTTTTTAGATCAACGTATTTTTGAGTTATATCAACATTTTGACAATCAATTGGCTAACAATGAATTTATTGGTGGAAATAGTTATAGTATTGCTGATATTGCTATCTTTCCAACGATTACAGAAAATGAAACTTTTTTTGATGCTTACCCTAATATTAAACGTTGGTATAAGCAAGTCGGAGAACGTGATGCAGTTCAGCTTGGGATGAGTATTCCTAACTAAAGTTTATAAAAAAAGACCTCGGAATTTTAAAGATTCCGAGATCTTAATTATCTAACGGGCAAAGATCACTCCGCATAGTTTATATTGCTACCAATGATAACTTAAAGTTGCATAAATATTACGACCTGGCATTTCATTTGAATACGTTCTGTGCCTCATTTTCAATTCCCGTACCAATCATTAAACCATCAACAGGCTCATAGTTTGGCTATCAAATTTTATAACTAACACTTTGTTATTTTTAACTAAAAGCTATGTATAGTGATTAATTATTTCACATAGCTCAAATTAATAACTTTTACTTTAAACGATTTTCCTTGCATGTGCAAAAGCATCTCTAAAATCAAGATAAAGAGGTTTTTTTGTAGCCAGCATTGATTTTAATAACACTTGCTGTAAACGATATTTAATATTACCTACCGCTAAAGAACCGACACCAACAGCACCGTCAACAGCTAACAATGGAGTACCAAAATCTTCTCGCTGAATACCTTCAATACCTACAGGAGGAACAGCATTAACGTCACCAGCAACTTTTAATTTTAGTGCGTGTTTTAACACCTCGGTATCTAAAACTTGAATGCCAGCTTTAGCGGTACAAAAAATAATATCCACATCAGAAATCAATTCAATTTTTTCTTGATTATTACTTGCTTTAGCTCCTTGTAAATCGCTACTAAACCAACGGTTATATTCTTTTGCCGTATCATTTGCATTACTCGCTGATAAATGGTCTACAAGTACTGTTTCAGCACCAACAATAGAGCTAATAACCCCTGTTGCAATACCAACAGGACCTGTTCCGCCGAAAACTAACGCTTTACATTCTTTTAACTCTTTTCCATGTTTAGCTTTAAGTTCTCGCTCAACACAGGCAACTAAAGCGGCAGCTGTTGTAAATGCACCACTAGGATCTGCAAAAACTGAAATTTCAAAAGGCGGAACCATTGCCTCTTTAGCGGTTTTAAGCATCTCCATGGCTAACGCCATATCCCTGCCACCAATAAAAATCCCCGTTCTTTTTACACCACTAGGACCCCGTGAAAAAATAGCATCTTGGGTTAGCCCATGAATATTATCCAGTTTAACATTAGAGTAAGGCATTAAAAAATCAAAGCCAGCATCAACAGCCATATTGACATCAAATGGACTATTATTAGGCATAGGGTCAAGCATGTGAAGAATGCTTCGTTTTACGATTTTTTCCATTATATTATAAATAAAAAATATTAGTTTAAAGAATCAATATATTCACGAGCAACTTCAAAAGCATGTTCAAAATGTAAAAAGATAGGTAAATCTTTTTCAATCATTTTTTTCAATAACCGATTTTGAGCTTGATATTTAATATTACCAATGGACATAGCACCAAGACCAACCGCATTACTTTTTGAACTTGCAATAGGATCTCCATTAGCAAAGCTATTAACGCCAGCAATACCAAGAGGAGGTACAGCATTAACATCAGCGGCAACTTTTAATTGTGAAGCAGAAGCAATTAAATCTGAACTGAGTAATTCAATACCAGCAGCTCCTGTTGCAAAAATAACATCGGTTGTTTTTATATACTCAGCTTTATCGGCATTAATACCTGCTGTAATTGTAATTTTTCCATCACCAAACTCATCGCTACAAAGTTTAGCAATCCGTTGAGATTTTTCTAGCTGTCTACCGACTAATTTAACATTTGCACCTATTTGAGCAGCAAGAACTGCTGCCGCTTGTCCAACAGGCCCTGTTCCTCCTAATATTAAAATATTGAGTCCTTCTAAGCTTAGGTTAAATTTATCTCTAAGTTCTTTTTCAGTAGCAGCAACCATGCCAGCCGCTGTTGTAAATGCTCCGCTAGGGTCTGCAAATACAGCAACTTGAAAAGGCGGTAACATAGCATGTTTAGCTGCCTTTAGCATATCCATTGCCTGTTTAGCATCACGACCACCAATGAAAATGCCTGTTTTTTGTAAACCTTTAGGTCCACGTGAAAAAATTACATCCTGTATTAACCCTTCTATTTCACTCGGTTCGACATTAGTATAAGGGACAGCCGAAACCCAGCCAGCATCTAGTGCCATATTAACATCAAAGGGACTTAAATTTTTAGCAGTGGTCAGCATGTGTAGAATAAAAGGCTTTTCCATGGTCTCTCCTGATAAGGTTTTTGGGCAATAGTTAAATAAAAAATAAGATTATAACAAAACTTAGCAAGTTTGATTTTTAAAACTCCGTAAATCTGTGTATTATTATTAATTTTATAAATTTATATAGAGTTAACTAATGTACAACGTAACGTTGATTAAAGGTGACGGAATCGGTCCATCTATAATGGAAGTGGCTGTAAAAATTATTAATGCCGCCAGTACCAAAATAAATTGGGAAGAGGCAGAGGCAGGAATGGATGCCTATAATAAATATGGCACCGCACTTCCAGATGAGACCTTAGCCTCTATTGAAAAAAATCGTATTGCTTTTAAAGGCCCTTTAACTACCCCAGTTGGAAAAGGGTTTAGAAGTATTAATGTCGCTTTACGACAACGATATGACTTATATGCTAATGTTCGTCCTGCTAAAACTTGGAAAGGGGCGCAAACGCGTTACGATAATGTTGATATTGTGATTGTTAGAGAAAATACCGAGGGTTTATATGTAGGTTTAGAGCATTACTTAACCAAAGAAAAGGATATTGCTGAAAGTTTAGCCGTCGTGACTCGTAAAGGTTCAGAACGTATTGTTGAATATGCGTTTAATTATGCTAAAGAAAACCGACGGAAAAAGGTGACTGTTTGCCATAAGGCAAATATACTTAAATATACCTCTGGATTATTTTTAGATGTTGCTAGAGAAGTAGCCGCACGTTATCCTGAGATTGAATTTGATGAAAAAATTATTGATGCCAGTTGTATGCACTTAGTTATGAACCCTGAGCAATTTGATGTAATTGTTACCACCAATATGTTTGGTGATATTTTATCTGACTTAACCGCAGGACTTGTAGGGGGTTTAGGATTGATTCCTGGCGCAAATATTGGTGATTCTGCCGCACTTTTTGAAGCTGTACATGGTAGCGCCCCTGATATTACTGGAAAAAATATTGCCAACCCAACTGCTGTGATTATGGCTGGAGTAATGATGCTGAATCATTTAGGAGAAACAGTAGCCGCTACAAAAATTCAACGGGCAGTTGAAAAAATTATTGATGAAGGTCAATTTGTTACCCCTGATTTAAATCCAAACTCTAAAACTGGAACAATTGAAATGGGTGAGGCAATTATTGCTGCAATGCAGTAATCCTTCTTAATTTATAGCTCAGGACAGATGAGCGTGTTTTGTCGCGCTTTGAAATGGTTAGGTGATATTTATCACTTATCACTTAACCATAATGCTTATTGTTACCAGTAATTAAATAGGTAAAACTAATAGCAATAACTGAAAAAATTAATAAAAAAGCCGACATCGTTGCTGCCGCTTGATTATCAAAAGCTTGAACCCGATCATAAATAGCAATGGCAATTGTTTTCGTTTCCGCAGGAATATTGCCTCCAATCATTAACACCACCCCGAATTCACCTAGTGTATGGGCAAAAGTCATTACCATCGCAGAAACAATTCCCGTCCAAGCAAGTGGTAATTCTATTTTGAATAATACTTTAGTAGGTGACATTCCACAACAAGCCCCTGCTTCTCTTATTTCTCGAGGAATAGATTCAAAAGCACGCTGCATCGGTTGTATTGCAAAAGGAAGATTAAAAATAATAGAAGCAAAAACTAGCCCTTCAAAACTAAAAACTAAAGTTTGTCCAAATAACTTTTCTAATAAATGACCTATAAAAGAAGAGCCATCTAAAAATACTAATAAATAATATCCTAATACGGTAGGGGGTAAAATTAGGGGGATAGCTAATAATGCTTGTAATAAACTTTTCCCATAAAACTGTCGATAGGCTAAATAGCGACCCATAAAAATACCTATAGGTAGCAAACATAATACCGTAATAGCACTTAATTTAACAGAGAGTAATAAGGCTTCCCAATCCATAAATAAATTATGGCTGTAAAAAGCCGTATTTTTCAAAAATAGCTAGAGCTTTAGGTTGCTGTAGATAGTGATAAAAAGCTTTTGCTGTTGAGCCTGCTGATTTTAATAAGACCATTCGTGCTAATAAAGGTTGATGTAAGGCTTGAGGTAATAATAGATAATCATTCTGTTGTTCGATACCCATTTGTAATGCAATAGAATAGGCAAAGATTCCACCTTGAACCGCATTGCTGTTACTAAATTGTGCTGCCTGCGAAATATTTTCACCTAAAATCAATTTTTTTTGAATATTTTTCCATAAACCTAGATTTTGTAATAATTCTTTCGCAGCACGACCATAAGGGGCGTGTTCTGGATTAGCTATTGCAAAACGTTTTAATCGACCATCTTTCAATGCTAAAGCAAGATCATTAAGCTGTGGATCTCTTTTTAAACTAGAGTTTTTATGGGTAAATAATACTAATCGCCCTTGTGCATAACAAATACTTTTACCTTGGGTTAACCCTGCCCTCTGTAACTGAAAAACATAGGGTTCATCGGCAGAAATAAATAATTCAAAAGGACTATGGTGACGAATTTGTTGTACTAAATTACCTGAGGAACTAAAACTTAATTTAACCTTTAAGTTGTAATCTTGAGTGAATTGTCGACTAATTTCCTTAAGTGCAAATTGAACGCTAGAGGCGGCAGCAACAATGGGTACTGTTTGTGAAAGCAGCGTTTGGTTATTAAAAAGTAAATATAAGAAGAGTAAGACTTTTATTCTCTTAAAAAGCATTGATTAAAAAATATTGATTAAAAAATTATTATAGATAATTGACCTTAGCCTTGCCGTTACCACTGACAATTTCTCCAATAGAAACAACAGCTTCTCCTTGCTCTGCTAAGATCTTAAGGGTTTGTAACTCATCTTCTACAGCAACACAGACAATCATTCCTATACCACAATTAAAAGTAGTTAACATGTTCGCCTCTGAAATATTACCCTGACTTTGTAACCATGCAAACACCTCTGGCTGCGACCATGAATTAAGAATGATATTAGCATCTAGGTTATATGCTAAAACACGCGGTAAGTTTTCAGTAATTCCCCCTCCTGTAATATGTGCGAGTGCGTGAATTTCAACCACTTTTAATAAAGAAAGTAAAGACTTGACATAAATACGGGTAGGTTCTAATAAAACCTCTCCTAAGCGTCTGCCATCAAGGGTTTCATCTAATGAAATTTTATTAGTTTCAATAACCTTACGAATCAATGAATAACCATTAGAATGCGCGCCTGATGAAGCAATACCAATTAATTTATCACCCACTTTAACTTTACTACCATCAATAATTTTTGATTTTTCAACAATTCCAACGCTAAAACCTGCTAGGTCATAGTCTCCATCTGCATACATACCAGGCATTTCAGCAGTTTCTCCACCGACCAATGCTGCCCCTGCTAATTCACAACCTCTACCTATCCCCTCAATAACTGCGGCGGCGATGTCGACATTTAATTTTCCTGTCGCAAAATAATCCAGAAAAAATAAAGATTCCGCCCCTTGGACAATAATATCGTTAACACACATAGCGACTAAATCAATGCCAATAGTATTGTGACAATTTAATTCAACCGCTAATTTTAATTTAGTCCCGACTCCATCGGTAGCTGATACTAAAATAGGTTGTTGATAACGCTCTAAAGGTAATTCAAATAAAGAACCAAAACCACCAATTCCTGACATAACCCCTGGAATACGTGTTTTTGCGGCAATGGGTTTTATTCGATTGACTAATTGATTTCCTGCTTCTATATCAACGCCTGCATTTTTATAATTAAGGCTTTGTGGATGCTTATTACTCACCGTGTTTTCTCTTTGACTGTTTTGAGGTAAAAATATAATGAAGAAAGCAATAGCCGTTCACTATTGCAGTCGTTGATAAGTACAGCTAACGCTATTTTAGCTCTATTATTAACCATTACAATGTTGTATCTGAATAAATTTTTTCAACATTATCTTCAATTGTGTTTGACGCAAGTTCTAAACCATATTTATAACATTCACTAGCTTTATTCTTATCATTTTTATTATAAAATAGATCGCCTAATAGTTGATAAGCTGCCACAGTTGGCTGTAAAGCAATACTTTGTGATAAATAATCTTCGGCTTTATCGGGCTGGTCACATTTTATGCTAATTTTTCCCAGCATTCGTAATAAAACTGCATTTTCTGGATGCGAGGCAACCCACTTTTCGGCAGTTAGTAATTGATTAACATAATGGTTTGATTTAATATTACCAAAAATAACTAATAAAGTTTCATTCCAGTTTTCAGAAATAGAATCCACAACCGCAGTTTCAATTTCAGCTCCTCCATTAGCAACAATCATGGCTGCAAAATAAATAGAACGAACTTCGTTAAGTTTTTGGATATAAGAGGGAATACTTATCCAAAATTGTTGGATTTCACTGACTTTCTCTTTTTTAGCAACTTTTTTTAGTAACCGAGTATAAGTTTCTCTTTCTAATATTTCGACTTCCACTTCCATTAAGACTTTATTTTTATGTAAAGAAGGCAGTAGTTTACGCATCCCTTCCCAATCACCTAAACTTTGATAAGCCTGATGTAATAACTTTAAAACACTCGCATGGCTAGGATTAATTGTATTTAATTTGGTTAACGTTTTTACTGCATCATCAAACTGTTTTTCAGATAAATTTAATTCAGCTTGTGTCAATCCTACGGCAATATTAGTATCACTACTTTGAGCGGCTGCTTGTTTAAGATATTCATCACGTGCAGTTATTGCTCCACGAGATTGTGCGGCACGAGCTGCGGTTAGATAATGCAATAATGGTGCTCCACTATTAGCCGCATGACGAATTAATACTTTTTCAGCATTTTCCCAATTTCCCGCCGCTGAATCAACTAAACCTTGAATTAATGCATTTTGCGAACGATCAACTTTACTATTCTGGCGGCGGGTTATTGCTTTGCTAGGCCAGCGTAGTAATAATCCCAGTACCCTAAAAATAATATAAAAAATAACAAAACTAAAAATTTGAATGGTGATAAAAACAACCGCTGTTGTTTCAAATGACCAGTGACCAAACCCCATCAATAAGTAGCCAGGACTTTCGTATCCTGTTAACCAAGCATAAATAAAATAAGCAAGCGTTCCTGCACTAATAACTAAGCTTAGAAAATAAATACTGTTTTTTTTCATTATTAGGATCTCTATTTATTGCTTAGGTTCAGAGGTAGCAGGTGCATCTTTTTCTGAGTTTTTTGGTGAAACAACAGACGTATTTATTGACGTATCTATTTCAATTTCTTTTGACCTGGTTATACTTGGTGTTTCTGGTTTATTTTTACTATTTATATCCGTTGTAGTATTATCCGTTGCAGTAATGGTTTCATCTGGCAAAGCTTTATCCGTTTCTATTCGTAATTTAGTAATATCGCGTAACATTTTTAATGAAAGACTAATATCAGGCAATTCAGAATGAATTTGTACTTTATTTAATTTTTTAAGCTCACTAATAAAAATTTTAGATTTTTCATTGGTAATAAAATTAATATCTATCCATTTTAACGCATCATCAACGCTAGTTTCATACAATGCTTTATTTTTTTGTACTAAAGCAATTTTAACCATCTCTAATTTAATGCTGAGTTGTTGTTTGATTAGCTTTGCTTCTTCTGTGGTTAAAATTTTATTAACAGCTTGATTAGTATGGCGAATACTAACTGTACCTTCAAGTTGTTTTAAGACTAAATTCATTAATGTATGAGAATTTTTAACATTTTTTGTGTCGCTATAAACTTCTTTAGAGTTTGTGAGTGGTTTAGCCGCATAAGGTAAAATAAGTGCCAATCCATCTATTTTATCAATAAGCATTTGTAAGCTTGAATAATTGCCAACAATATCGTTAACAGTCACTTCTTTTAGTGCGGAAAGTTCTTTGGTAATTTGCTCTCTAACTTTAAATGCTGCTGCGTCACCACTTTCACGAAGCCGTTGGTCGGCTGCTTTTAATGCTTCACGAGTAGTATTTAAATCCCCCATTAAATGTAATCTTTGATTAGCAACGCTTAATAAATATTCAGCATCAGCCATTAACCAATCACCACGAGTTTTACCTAGTTGTCGTTGTAACTGTAAAATAGTTAGCTTTAAATCAGCATGAGTTGCTGTTAATTTTTCATCCTGCCGTTTTGAGAATTCATTTAAGCGTTTATTAAAAATATCATCTGTACCAGTCACATCAGCATTAACAGAGGTTAATTGTTTTTGTGTTGAGGCAAGTTCTGATTGGATGCTGTTAATTTGCGTGGTTAATTCTGAAACACGTTTAATTTCACCAGCAATATTTGCTTTTTGGTTTTCTTGCTTATTATTTAATTGCTGTAATAAATAAGTTCCTATGGTTGCTAATACAATAATTAGCAAAACAATAAGTATTAATCCAATCCAAGCTTTGAATTTTCTTTCTGCCACAATAACCTGTTTAGTTACGACTTTATTTTCTGGTTGTTCTTCAGTTACTTTTTCAGCCATAGTTTTCCCCATTACATACTGTTGTCACTGTCATAATAATTGCTGTATCAGCAGGGCTTGCACTAACAAGCACGTGTTTGAATCCTATTTCTAGTGCTATATTTTTAATACGTGTGCTGATTACAATTAGCGGTATCTCAAATAATAATGAGACTATTATACGTCCCATTAATAAAGTCATTAAATTATTTAATGCTTCACCACTGGTGATGGTAATTGCATCCAGTTTTTTTTGTTTTATTAATGCGATAACCATCATTTCATTTATAGGTGTCGGTTTCACACGCTTGTAAACCTCTAAATAATCAACCTTTGCTCCACGTTGTTTGAGTATATTTGCTAAAGTTTCACGACCACCTTGACCGCGTATAATTAAAAACCTTTGTCCACTAATAGCCTGTAACGACGGCATCATTAATAATGCCTCACTAGTAAACCCAGTCTTTGGAATTAAATCCACCTCTAATCCTATCGTCTCTAGAGCTTTAGCAGTTGCTGCTCCTATGGCTATAATATTAGCTTGCTTAAAGGTGTCTAATTTGCCATTATTTACCTGTTGTACAAACTTTACCGCATTAACACTAATAAAAATAAGCCATTGATAATAAGCTATGTTTTCAAGACTTTTTTTTATCACTGCAAGATGTTTAACAGGTTTAATTGCAATAGTTGGAAACATAATAGCTTCACCACCTTGTTGTTCAATCAATTGTGCAAGCTTTTTTGCTTGATGAACAGGGCGAGTGACTAATACCTTTAATCCATTGAGCGTGGTTTTCATATCATGGTGCATTTCTTATCTAAGAATAGAGTGCCGCTAAGATTTTATCTGCACCTTGTGCCAACAAGTCATTAGCAATATCTACGCCTATTTGTGCAGCATCATCAAGAGAGCCTATTTTCTCTGACCGATAAATAATTGAACCATCAGGGTTGCCAACTAAACCACGCATAAATAGTTGTTGCTGTTTAATTTCAGCAAAACCTGCAATGGGTACTTGACAGCCGCCATTTAAACGCGCGTTCATTGCTCTTTCTGCGGTTAAACGAATCGTAGTATTTTTATCAGCTAAAACTTGCAAAATTTGATTGATTTCATCATCATTACCACGAGATTCAATTCCAATTGCACCTTGACCAATAGCAGGTAAACTAATCGTGCTATTGAGTGACTGGGTGATTCTATCTGCCATCCCTAAGCGTTTTAAACCCGCTGCCGCTAAAATAATTGCATCAAATTCATCGGCATCTAATTTTGCTAATCTGGTATTAACATTGCCACGTAACGGTAAAATATTGGCATTAGGAAAACGTTCTTTTAATTGGCATTGACGACGAAGACTACACGTTCCTATTTTAGCATTTTCAGGTAACTCATTAAGAGAACGATAACGATGAGATACAAAGGCATCACGTGGGTCTTCTCGCTCTAAAATAACCGCTAAATGTAATCCGGGTGGAAATTCAACAGGGACATCTTTCATTGAATGTACTGCAATATCGGCTGTTCCTGCTAATATACCCTGTTCCAATTCCTTAACAAACAATCCTTTACCGCCAATTTTTGCTAAAGGCGTATCTAAAATTTTATCGCCCTGAGTCACCATAACTACAAGCTCAGTGTTAAGCTCTGGAAAGGCGGTTTTCAATTTAGCGGCAACATGTTTGGCCTGCCATAAAGCTAAAGGACTTTTTCGTGTCGCAATACGAATAACTTTTACCGTCAAAACTTAATCCTGTTTATCAATAAAAAGGCGGTATTGTAACCTTTTATATCATTAATGTTATGGATAAATTACAATTAACAAGCAACAATCTATAGAGTAGTATCTTTATTAAATACCCAATTATTTTATTTTAGCGATTAAATATAGCCATTACCCGTTGTGTATTAGGCCGTATTCCACGCCAAATATAAAAAGATTCCGCAGCTTGTTCAATTAACATTCCTAAACCATCTAGGCTTTTAATAGCTTTATTTTCAATCCCCCAATTTACAAAGATAGTAGGTTGATTACCATAGGCTAAATCATAACAACAGCCATTTTTAGCTAAGAGGTTTTTAGGTAAAGGTGGAAGTTGATTGCTAAGACTGGCGGAGGTTGCATTTAAAATTAAATCAAACTGTTGTGGTGCTAAATCGTCATAACCACAGCCATGAATACTCATTCCTAAACTTTGAAATTCTGTGGCTAACTTCAGTGCTTTTTCTATGCTACGATTGACAATGACTAATTGCTTGGGCTTATGTTTAATAATGGGTGCAATAATTCCTCGTGATGCCCCGCCAGCACCTAAAATTAAAATACGCTTTCCTGTAAGCGAAATTTGGTGATTAATTAAATCCATCACTAACCCGCATCCGTCAGTATTATCACCTAAAATAGATCCATCTTGTTGTAAACTAAGGGTGTTAACAGCTTTTGCGAAGGTTGCTCGCTGAGTAAGTTTGGTTGCAAATTGATAAGCACATTCCTTTAGAGGCACGGTGCAGTTAAGTCCTTCCCCCCCCTTTGTAAAAAAATTATTAGCAGCACTTTCAAAAAAATCTTTTCCGACTTCTTTTGTGTGATAATTTAAATTTTGGGCGGTTTGTTCTGCAAATAGTCGATGAATTTGTGGTGATTTACTATGATTAATTGGTTGTCCAAAAACAGCATAAAGGTCTGGTGAATTCATAGGTTATGAGCATTAAGTGACGGATAATAATATAAAAACAGATCTACATTTACGATAATCTCTAATCTATTTTTTCGATATAAAGCTAATATTCCGATGAATTGTAGATTAACTACACAAATGGATTAAAAAGCGATTAATTATATCAATGTGGTCAATATTAGCATAATAAATGCTCTATCCTGACATTTTTTGCCTTAACCTTTTCTGTTAACTTAATGGTACTATCTTATTGGTAACTCATTTAGCAGCTGTATCTTTATGCTAACTGAATGAGGGAATCAAATTTAAATTGTTATCATAATTTCTAAATATCATGCTACATAATTTATGTTTGCCTGTTAAAATAACACTAACTTATTGCTGTAATTTTTTACAATTTAATTTTTAAGATACCGATCATGGATTACAAAAAAACGCTCAATCTTCCCAAAACCGCTTTTCCAATGAAAGGTAATTTAGCTCAACGTGAACCCATGCGTTTAAAGCAATGGAATCAAGTGGGCTTATACCAACAAATTAGAGAGCTTACCGTCGATCGTCCAAAATTTATTTTGCATGATGGCCCTCCCTATGCCAATGGTGAAATTCATATTGGTCATGCGGTGAATAAAATTCTTAAAGATATGATTCTTAAATCGAAAACCTTATCGGGATTTGATGCGCCTTATGTACCCGGTTGGGATTGTCATGGGTTGCCGATTGAATTGCAAGTTGAGAAAAAAATAGGCAAAGCAGGGGTTAAAGTATCCCCTGAAATTTTTCGGAAAGAATGTCGAAAATATGCTACCAAACAAATCAAACTACAAAAAGAGGCTTTCATTCGTTTAGGTATTTTGGGCGAGTGGGATAATCCTTACTTAACGATGGATTATAAATTTGAAGCCGATATTGTGCGTTCATTGGGTAAAATTCATGCGAATAAGCATATTGAAACAGGCGCGAAACCTGTGCATTGGTGTACGGATTGTGGATCGGCTTTAGCGGAAGCGGAAGTTGAATATGAAGATAAACATTCGCCTGCGATTGATGTGCGTTTTAAGGTGTTAAATTCAGTCGCATTAATTGAAAGTTGCCATCATGTTAAAGATCATGAAGGAGAAGGGACGTTATCGGTTGTTATTTGGACAACCACCCCGTGGACATTGCCTGCAAATCAAGCGGTTGCGGTTAATCCTGAATTAGAATACGCCGTAGTACAAGTTGAAAACGAAGGCATTAAAGAGCGTTTAGTGATTGCTGAAGCCTTATTAAAAGAAGTGATGTTTCGTTATAGCATTGACGATTATCATGTATTGGCGTATTGCAAAGGGGAGACACTCGAAAATCAATTATTACAACACCCTTTTTATGATCGCCAAGTTCCGATTATTTTAGGCGATCATGTGACTACGGACGCAGGAACAGGGGTAGTACATACTGCACCAGGTCACGGTCAAGACGATTATATTGTGGGTCAACGTTATGGTTTGCCAGTGGATAATCCTGTGGGCAATAATGGGGTATTTTTACCGAATACCGAATTTTTCGCAGGAGAACATGTTTTTAGTGCCAATGACCATGTATTAGAAGTTTTGCAAGAAAAAGGCGCGTTAATTCATCATCATGCGTTATTGCATAGTTATCCGCATTGTTGGCGACATAAAACCCCAATTATTTTTAGAGCCACCCCGCAATGGTTTATTGCTATGGATAAAAATAAATTGCGGCAAACGGCGTTAGCAGCGGCTAAAAAAGTCGAATGGATTCCTGATTGGGGGATGGCGCGGATTGAATCAATGATGGAGGGTCGCCCTGATTGGTGTATTTCTCGTCAACGAACATGGGGCGTACCGATTCCTTTTTTTATGCATAAAGAAACAGGTGAATTACATCCGCGTACTGATGAATTAATTGAAGAAGTTGCGTTGAAAATTGAAGAAAAGGGCATTGAAGCGTGGTTTTCATCCGATGTTGCAGATTTCTTAGGCGATGACGCGGATGATTACGATAAAATGTCCGATACCCTAGATGTTTGGTTTGATTCAGGGGTCACTCATCAGGCGGTGATTAATCGTCGTGAAGCCTTAAATTTTCCTGCCGATTTATATTTAGAAGGTTCAGATCAACATCGAGGATGGTTTCAATCGTCATTATTAACCTCAACTGCCATCAATGGCGTTGCTCCGTACAAACAAGTACTCACTCATGGGTTTACGGTGGATGCGAAAGGCAAAAAAATGTCTAAATCCGCGGGCAATGTAATTGCGCCACAAACGGTAATGAAAAACCTAGGTGCGGATGTATTGCGTTTATGGGTGGCAGCGACCGATTATCGAGGAGAAATGAATGTCTCCTTGGATATTTTGAAACAAACTACCGATGGTTATCGACGTTTACGCAATACCTCGCGGTTTTTATTATCCAATTTGAATGATTTTGACCCTGTTAAAGATAAACTTGCCCCTCATGATTTATTAGCCCTTGACCGTTGGGTCATTGATAAAGCCTATCATTTACAAGCAGAAATTAAAGCCGATTATGACGCTTATCAATTCCAGCATATTTATCAAAAAGTGCATCATTTTTGTGCAATGGAATTAGGCGGGTTTTATTTAGATATTATTAAAGATCGCCAATATACCGCTAAAGCCGATGGCTTAGCCCGACGTTCAGCACAAACCGCGATTTACCATGTCATTGAAGCCTTATCGCGTTGGCTTGCGCCTATTATTAGTTATACGGCGGATGAAATTTGGCAACATATCCCCGGTGAACGTACTGAGTCTATCTTTTTAGAAACATGGTATGACGGCTTATTTAGGTTAGATGCTGACCAGCCTTTAACAACAGAATTTTGGGATAACCTCATTGCCACTCGAACTATTATTAGCAAAGAACTAGAAACTTTACGTTCAGATGGAAAAATTGGTTCATCTTTAAACGCTGAAGTGGAATTGTATTGTGATGATGCTTTGTTTTCAAATTTGAAACTGATTGAACCAGAATTACATTTTATTTTTATTACCTCTCGTGCGGTTATTAAGCCTTTAAGCAATGCGCCTGAAGAGACGATTCAAACGGATTTAACGGGCTTGAAATTAAAAGCCAGTGCTTCCTCGCATGAAAAATGTGTACGTTGTTGGCATCATGAAGATAGTGTAGGTCATCATACGGAGCATGCTGAATTATGCGGTCGTTGTGTTGAAAATATTGCAGGCGCAGGCGAAGTGAGATTATATGCTTAAATGGCTGGGGTTGTCTTTTATCATTATAATTTTAGATCAATGGAGTAAATTGTCGGTAACAGCGACAATGCAACTTTATGAATCTATCCAGATTATGCCCTATTTTAATTTAACTTATGTGCGTAATGAAGGTGCGGCTTTTAGTTTTTTGAGTGATGCTGGAGGGTGGCAACGCTGGTTGTTTGCAGGTCTAGCCTCTGTGATGAGCATTATGATTACGGTTTGGATTTTGCGTTTAAAAAAGCAGGAGCTGTTATTAGCGGTGGCATTGTCGTTAGTGTTAGGTGGCGCGATTGGTAATTTAATTGATCGGATTGCCTATGGTTATGTGATTGATTTTTTAGATGTTTATTATCAAGATAAACATTGGCCTGCGTTTAATGTAGCTGATTCTGCCATTTGTGTGGGAGTATTTTTAATTCTATTAGAAAATTTTGGAATTGGACGATTTAAAGAAGAAGATTAATGATTGTAGCAACTAAATCTGAACCCCGTGTCAGACTTTTTAATATTGATGAATATTTTAAAATGGCTAAAATAGGGATTTTAAAAGAAAACGAGGCAGTTGAATTAATTAATGGAAAAATTTTAAAAATGTCACCAACAGGTTTTTTTCATTCGAGTATTATTGCTCAATTAACTTATTTATTTAATCGAAAACTAGAAGATAACGCGCTTATTTGGGTACAAAATTCTATTTTTTTAGACGTAAATACCTTACCTGAACCTGACCTTGCAATTGTTAAATATCGTGCTGATTTTTATCGTAAACGCTATGTTAAAGCCGATGATATTTTTCTAATTATTGAGGTAGCAGATAGTAGCTTAAACTATGATATGAAAACTAAATCAGTTTTGTATGCACATTTTGATATTCCTGAAATGTGGGTGATAGATGTTAAAAAACAACGATTAATTTGTTATTCTAAACTTATCAATGGAATTTACCAAAGTGTAGTAATAAAAAATAAATTAACAACAGTCACCCTTTTACAGAAATTTAAAATAGATTTATCAGATTTATTTTAAAGATGAGCCTTGTAATCTTATCATCCACGGTTCTTCATTTTTAGGATTAACATGAAAAGCCAACGATTCATTTTTATGTCGTAAACCCTCTTCGCCTGAGGCATTTGAGTTTAATTGTCTTTTTTCAACAAAATCAACCATTCGACGAGTATTATAAATTAATAAAACTCGCGAACCATTTCGATTACTATAAACTTGATAGGCAACATTGAATTCTTCAAAATGTGGATTACGAGCAATTAATTTAACTAATTTATATTTACAATTTTGTGCTAAATTTTTTAATATAGATTCATTACGGGTCATTATTTGTTGTTTCAAATAAATTGCTAAGGTTTTATCTTTTTGCTGCTGTTGTATAATTTCAACCTCCTTAGTGCTGACATCAAAACTTTCAGCAACGAGATAATGTTGATCTTTTTCACCGTCATTAGCAAACAGCGAAATTTTATCTAAACATGATTCTTCAATAGCATGTAAAAATGAACGCGGAGCTCGTAAATGTTTATAAACAGTAATAACCCACGGTAAAGCGCGTCTTGTTTGTTGATAGCGAGATTTAACACTACTAATAACATCGGGTCGTTGTAGTTCTTGTTCACGACCTTTAGGTTTAACAATAAACGCATCCACAGCAATAACTTGTGATTTAAACCCCGCCTGCTTAAATTGTTCAACAATGCTCGAATAACGAGGGATAAAAGGAATTCCCGTGCCATCATATAAAATATTAATTCGATTTTCTTTAGCATGTTGTGCAACTAAATCACGTAAAAGATTAGCAAAAGGTTCAACATAAACATAATCATCACTATGATGATTCGCCGCAGTTAAAACATGGTAAAGGTCACTTTGTTTACGAAATTCATCTAATGAAGCAATCACAAAATTATTACCACATTGGGCGTAAGCTATTTCTTCAACAGCAGTTTTACCTGCCCCGGCTCCTCCCATAGAAATAAATAATTTAGGTTCTTCATCAGCCACTTTATCTTTAAAAATAGTTTGCTTAATTGCTTCTAATTTACGAACCATTTTATTGATTCGTGAGATTGCAATTTCGACCGTACGTTGTAAACGTGGATCATTTCTAGCGGCTTCTAATAATTTATTTTTTAATGATTCATTATTTGCCAGTAATAATAATGAGGTATTTTTTCCCACACATTGTGTTAATAACTCATTAAGCTGTGATTGACCAACTGAACTTAAGCCAGTCAAAATATTAATATCCAGACAAAATAGTGGAACAGCACCTTTTTTACTGATGCTTATACCATCAATATTAATTTTATTAGTAACCCGTAGCGATTCAGTTTTAGGTAAATAGCCAATAATATTTTTAGGTTTGCATAAAGGATAATCAGCTAAATGCCTTCCTCCTGAAACTTTAATATGTTTAATAGGCACAAGACCACCATTAACTGCAACCAAACATTTAATACCTTTTTCAGTGGTATGGGATAAAAAAGGAATACCAGAGATAAATTTCTTATTTTCTTCCCATTTTCCATAACCATTAGCTTTATTGGCTAAGTTTTTGTTACGCCTAGGATCTAATGCATGTTCAAAAGCAATAATAATGGCTTTAATATTTTTATCTGAACAATGTAAAGCAATGGCATCATCTTGATTAAGTCTTCTAAAATCAATTCCTTGTTCGTAAACAGCATTAAAAGAAGGCAGCTTCCCTAGCATGGTCATAAAAAAATCTAACGTAATTCTATTCCCATAATTAAATGGACGAATTGAACGCATTTTAAGATAAAACTCTGCTAATCTTTTAGCAATATTTTTTGATTGAATGACAAAACCATTATTATCGAAGATAGCGGTTTTTTGATGATCATTGCCATCTAAAACTAACTTTTCAATTGCTTGTCTAAATTTTTTGCGTTTTTTTGCAGAAGGCATAGTCCCAGGGCGATGAGAAACTGTTGCCTGTTGTTGCCAATGATGAAAAATTTCACGATGAATTTCAGAAAATAAACCAATTAAATAACTAACTCTTTTAGTTTGATTGTGAGAAACGGTTGCCGAGGTCTTTTGTAATAAAGTATATAATAATTTTGTTCCTTGCGAAATAGCGAGTGCAGTACGTAATTTTTTAAGTTGCTCATTATTCTTCTCAACAGCTAGAGCTGATTGTTTTTGCATAAATCCACCTTTAATTTTAGTGTAAAATAAGACAACTAATTTAGTTGAACGCTATTTTATCCTGTAGCAAGGCTATTGTGAAAAAAAGCGACTTTAAATCTAAATAAAACAGTAATTAAAACATCAGGAGAAAGGCGATGTATAGTGTAGTAAAAAAATTTTTACAATGGTTTTTACGAATTATTTATCGAATAGAGGTTCATGGTTTAGAAAATTATCATAAAGCTGGTGAGAAAGTATTAATTGTTGCTAACCATAGCTCTTTTTTAGACCCGTTATTATTAGGGGTGTTTTTACCCGATAAAATTACGTTTGCAATTGATACTAGAATTTCACAATTATGGTGGTTAAAACCTTTCTCATGGTTATCAATTTTTTTTCCGATGGATCCCGTTCATCCCATGTCACTAAAAAATTTAATTCATCATTTAAAATCTGATACTAAAACGGTGATATTTCCAGAAGGGCGTATTACGACAACAGGTTCTATGATGAAGGTTTATGATGGGACGGCCATGGTAGCTGATAAATCGGGCGCAACGATTTTACCTATTAGAATTTCAGGGGC